>NZ_JAGIKY010000008.1:0-145947 GCF_017874695.1 Halarchaeum nitratireducens | reverse complement strand
TTGTCGTGCACAGACTGGACTTCCTCATTCCTTCCGAAAGGTGCCTCGATAAGCCGCCGCTATCACGCGGTTTCTCGCTTAACTAAAGACGGATGATGACGGGCGAAACGCCACGATCGTCGTCAAGCATCTGTGTCAAGTCCATATTGATCTGCGTCGGACCACCACAGCCGCCGATGGTGGCCGTAGAGCCGCCCGGTGCAGGCTGCGATGTTCCGACGTTATCGACTAGTCGGTCTGACGAATACTTAAACTGGGCGGCTGAAACGAGTGGAAAAACGAACGACAGCAGTCGCTCGTTAGTCGGAACGTGGATCGCCGACGCGATGTCGGCGAGTCCGACGCAGATGCACGGACCGGATTGGACACTACTCAGGCAGCCACTCCCGGAGTCTCACCGTATTATCCCGTGCTGGCTCTACCCTATACGTAGATGTTATGGCACTTAGGTGTTCTGACTATTTGATTAGCCGAGCGTCCCGATACGCTCGTGCTTCCGCGGCGGCGGCCCGACGCGCACCGGACCCGGAGCCGGCACGTCGTGCGTGTCGAGATCGCCGTCGAGATACAACTGGCCGCTGGTCGTGATCTCGTACATCCGCGTCCCCGACCACAACGGCCCGATCAACCCCGCCGCCGCGAGCCACTGACACCGCTCGCGGACGTACGCACGCGATTCAGTCGAGCGAAACCGAGCCGCCATCATAGCCGGTTCATCCCACGACACGTCGTCGAGGTGTTCGAGAATACGGTCGTCAAGCTGCACCATCCACGGAGCCGACTGACGCACGCATTACCCCTCCTGTCCCTCGGCCTCGCCGTTCGGTTGCTCAACGCCCGCGTTCGCCGACTCACTCCCATCGTTCACATACTGCCAATTCTGCGTATCAAGACGCCCCTCAAGATACGCCTCTCCCTCGTCAGTGAGAACATACACACCGTTTCCGAGGTGCTTGAGAAGCCCCCTCTCAGTGAGCGTCTTACAACGAGTATGAATATGTGTTCGGGAGTAATGGATTGGTCCTTCTTTTCTCATCTTTTCTGGAGACCCAGACTCGTTCTCGCGGATGTATTCGAGAATACGGTCATCTGCGAGCGACATCCAGTCTCCAGAGTGTCTCACATAGACTAATTATGAACTCTTAGAGGAAAGAGCACGGATTAGTCTTTAGACCTTTTTGGGTCCACTATCAAGAACGCCGTTAGATATATCTACTTAGAGTCTGTGGGTAGGGATGCGAGCCCGTCGCCGGTCGAAGATGACTCTTGTTGGTTAGTGAAGAACGGGGCGCGCTGGGACGCGCCCCGAGAACGGTTTCGCGGCATCCAATCATGCCCGAAACACGAAGCGTGGCCCTGACGGGCCACATCGTCGGTCACGTATCGTTAGCGGTTAAGCCATCCGTCTCGCGTTGCGCCGTCTGCCGCGACGTCGCGGACGGCCTCGACGCCACGCTCGGCCGGCCAGTCTGTCGGTCGTGCGCGGACCGTCTTGACGACAACCTTGCGAAGTGCCCCGACTGTGACGCGGTCGGCCTCCCCGAACGCATCGACGCACACGACTGCCCCCACAACGCGGAGGGATCGGCATGATGGCGGAGTCTCGCGGGAGTTACGAGCGTCGTGCGCCGTCGCTCCCTCGGCGCTACGCGGTCACGCCCGACGGCCGCGTCCGCCTCGGCCGCCCGGTCGCCGACGCCCTCGACGTCGACCCCGGCGAGGAGGTCGAAGTGCGTCGGAACGACCGCGGCGAAATCGTCCTCGAAGCCGCCGACGATGGGGGCGAGCGATGAGCGACACCGAGCCCACCACCGGCCACCCGGACAACCGCCACGCACTCGGCGTCCTCCGCGGCGCGATCGCGCGCGGCGACGTCCTCGAACTCCACGGGAGCGAGGGAAGCGCGACCATCCGAATCCCCGACGACCTGCAGGGAATCCTCGGCGACGTCGTCACCGACCTCGACCCCAGCGACGAGCTCCGCGCCGACGGCGGCGAGGACGTGAAGTCTTCGAGCGGTATCGAACACCAGATTGAACGGCAGACGTGGGTCTCGGATATCGAGGTCTATCGACTCGACGATGACGGCAATCTCGTTGTGGACCACAACGAGGGGCGCGGTCCGGTCAAAAACGAGGACACGCTTCGATGCTCCTGCGGCCGCGAGTTCGAGAGCGAGGAACTCGCTGCCGAGCATCTGCGTTCGACCGTTGCGGATACTGAACCGGGTGATGAGCGGTGACGTACGCCTCGTGGCGCGATTACCTCCGCGGGCTGAACCCGCGGCAGTTGTTCGGTGTGTTCCTGCTTGGCGCGGGGGTCGGCTACCTCTCGCCGGCCGGACAGCCCCCCGCGATGGGCGCACTCGTGGGCGCCGCCTTTGCGCTCCCGGCCGCCCTCGTGTTCGAGCGCGCGATCGCACGCTACCTGACAGGATCGTGGCTCGGTGAGCCCGCCGACATCAATGGGGGTGCCGAGCGGTGAGCGACGACTTGGAAGCGCTCGAACCCGACGAAGCGCGTCTGCTCTACCTCGACGCGAAGCGCGACGAACTCACCGAGGACACCCGCGACGGACAAGACTACCGCCTGCGCGCGTTCGTCGCGTGGTGCGAAGAGGAGGGCATCGACGACCTGCGCGACCTCGGCGGCCGCGACCTCTACAAGTACCGCGTGTGGCGGCGCGAAGGCGGTTACACCGGGCAGGAACTTCGGAACGTCACGCTCCGCGGCGACCTCGCAACGATCCGGGCGTTCCTCCGATTCTGCGGGCAGGTGGACGCCGTTCCCGAGGAGCTGTTCACGCAGGTTCCCCTCCCGCAGGTGAGCCACGGACAGGACGTGAGCGAAACGACGCTCGACCCCGACCGCGCGAAGGCAATCCTCGAATATCTCTCGTGCTACCACTACGCCAGCCGAAACCACGTCATCATGCTGGTCCTGTGGAACACCGGGTGTCGCATCGGTGCGCTCCGCGCGCTCGACCTCCGCGATCTCGACCTTGACGGCGAGCGACCGAACGCCGGCGGCCCAGCCGTCCACTTCGTGCACCGACCCGAGGAGGGGACCGGGCTGAAGAACGACGAGAAGTCCGACCGGTGGAATTCGATTTCCGAGTACGTCGCGGGTGTCGTGCGCGACTACATCGACGGTCCGCGATGCGACGTCACCGACGACGAAGGCCGTGATCCGCTCGTCACGACCCCGCAGGGCCGGATCGCCCGAAGCACGGTCCGGGACGCACTCTACCGCGTCACGCGGCCGTGCTGGCGCGGTGAGGACTGCCCGCACGACCGCGACCCCGACGACTGCGAAGCCACCGAGCACGGGAAGATGAGCACGTGCCCATCGTCACGCTCGCCGCACGACGTCCGTAGCGGCCGGGTGACGGCGTACCGCCTCGCTGACGTCCCCCGCGTCGTCGTCAGTGACCGGATGGACGCGAGCGAACGCGTGCTCGACAAGCACTACGACCGGCGAGGCGAGCGCCAGCGCGCCGAACAACGCCGCGACCACTTTGAGGGATTGTAACGATGCGCTCCGATGAGTCTCCGCCGCGACCTACGCGTTCGGGCATGGATCCAGCGCGGGGAGGGCGGATCCTCCTTCCCGTCGATTCCACGCAGAAGTGGAAACGCCGTAAACTTCCCGTAGGTGGCCCTTTGGCGTCTGTTTATCTATCTTCGACGAGCACCCGAAACGGTGAGTCGAACGGGAGACCTGTCGGGTCAATCATTTCCTCTCATTCGACGCAGACGGCGTCAAACCGTTGACGAGTGGTAATTTTCACTCTCTGCATACCGAAGTATTATCCTCGGTGGGGCGAAACCGTCCCGGTGCAGTGATCCTGGTTGCCGGTCCGGACGCGTCTCTCGTCGCTGGGTTCGACGAGCGGTGCGTCCACGTCGAGTCGCTCGCTGCCGTACCGGAGCGCGTTCCGGGTGGAACGCTGCTCCTCTTGGACCCGGACGCCGTCGCCGCCTCCCGCGAGTTCGTGCGGACGGTCCGGGAGCGCGCCGACGGATCGCTCGCCGTCGTCGCCGTCGCGGGGTCGGACGCCTTCGACGCGTCCGCGTACGACGGCGTCCTCGCGCCGGACGCCGGTGAGGCGACGGTCCGCCGGATCGTCGATCGTGCGCGCCGGATCGCGGCGTACCGAAACGCGGTCGCGGCCCTCTACGAGGCCGAGCGCGGTGAGGGGATCACGGCGGCGCGCGAACGCGCGATGGACCGCTTCGCCGCCCTCCCCGACGACCTCGACGACGACGACGTCGCCGCGATCCTCCGGCCGGACTGACGCGCCCGTATTCCCCGGTATCGGGTGCGCGACGCCGCTTCGCTCACGCACCGTCGAGCCGCGGGACGGTGACGGTGACTTCGGTCCCGGTCGGGTCCCGATCGTTGAACTCCGTCCGACCGTCGGCGATCTCCGTGCCCCAGCGGACGATCCAGAGGCCGAGCCCACTCCCGTGTCGAAGCGCGCTCTCGCCGCCGTCGCGGATGACGTCGGTCTCCTGGGCGTCGATCCCGGGGCCGTCGTCGGCGATGACGACCGTGACGTCGTCGGCGTCGGCGCGGGTCTCGATCATCACGGTGCGTTCGTCGCCCTCGTTGTGCGTCGCGGCGTTCTCGATCAGGTTGTCGAAGACGGCGGCGAGGACGCTCGCGACCGCGATGTGATCGGCGGGCCGATCGTACGACACGTCGATGTCGGGGTACGACTCGCGGACGGCCTCGACGCACTCGTCGAGGATGACGGCGAGCGGTCGGGCGGTGTGCGTCCCGCGCGTCCGCTCGAAGAGCTCGACGGCCTGTCGGCCCTTCTCGCCGACCGCTTCGATGCGCTCGGCGCGCTCTTGGACGATCCGGCTGGCGTCGCCGTCAGCGAAGCGCTCGGCGTAGCCGTGGATGACGTTCGTCTCCGTGCGGATGTTGTGACGCAGGATGCGGTTGAGCACCTCCAGGCGCTGGCGCTGTCTGACGTACGTGCTGACGTCGTGGAACGTGACGATGGAGCCGATGTGGCGGTCGTGGACGTCGGTTACGTCCGTGACCGCTGCGTCGTACGTCCGCCCGTCGTCGTCGCCGAGCCGCAGGTGTCCGGCCGTGCTTTCGTCGCGTAGGTGGTCGTACTCGGGGACGATCCGCTCGACGGGCTCGCCGAGCACCGCCCCCCGCGGAATGCCGAGGGCGTCGATCGCGTAGCCGTTCGCGTCGACGACGTGCCCGTCCGTGTCGAGGACGATCGCGCCCTCGCGCATCCCGTCGAAGACGAGCCTGCGGGCGCGACGCCGCGGTGCGGGGTTCGTTTCGAGGAGCTGATAGCGGGTGATCGCGCCGAGGTAGGCGACGCCGGAGACGGCGAAGGCGATCGGCGTCGGGTCGACGCCCCCCGTCCCGAAGGCGCCGAGGAGGAAGCCGACGTTCGTCACCCACGGGGCGGCCAGTCCGATCAGGAGCGTGATGCCCTGCCCGCGGAAGGCGATCGCGTCGCTCGTGACGAGTTCGACGATCGCCGCGACGCCGAAGAGCCCGAGGAGGTACGTGTAGCCTGCGACGACGGCGTACCACGGTCCCCCCTGCTCGAAGTGGACGACGTCGCCCGGCCCGGTGGTGTACGACTCGACGACGAGCAGGTCGTGACCGCCGAACGCGGCGAGCACCACCGTGATCGCGGGCACGATGGCGAGCGCCGCGACGTACGGCGCGCGTAGATAGCGATCCCGGCCGGTGTATTCGAGCGCGAAGCAGAGCCACGCCACGGGGACGCAGACGACGCCGATCCACCCGAGCTGCAGCCACTGGAGCTTCGCGGGGATCGTGTCGGCTTGGAGGCGAAAGACGATGCACGTAGACCACCACGCCTGTGCGGCGAGGAGCGCGACGAGCGGTAACGCCCCCGGCTTGGGCCGCTCCCGCCACGCGAGGATCGCGGCCCCCGTCCCGACGGCGATCGAGACGAGCAGGAGCGTGGTGAGCAACACAGTATTACGGCCGGAGATAAGCCACCACACCCATATGAATCAACCGCCGACGGGCGAGAAATAAACGTTTCAGTCAGGCAACTGGACGCGGTGTCAGCGCCTGACTCAGAACCCGACCGCGCCGAGCACGACGACGACGGCCACGACGAGGAGGTGTTTCGCCTCGCCGGCGATGGCGAGTCGCCCGTACCGTTCGGTCCGCCCGACGAACCACGCGAGACAGAGCGCGTAGGCGAGTCCGACGAGGATCCCGACGGTCATCGCCGCGTCGAGGACGCCCGCGTAGAACGCGAGCGCGATCCCCGCGACGAGGCAGAGATCGAGCGCGTAGAGGACGTGTCGAGTGCGGCGAACGCCGAAGACGACGGGGAGCGTCGAGACGCCGTTCGCGGCGTCGCCCTCCCGATCACGGAGGTTCGGGATCTCCGTGTTGACGAAGGTGTCGAGGAAGAAGTAGCCGAAGATGACGGCGGCCGTCGGCGTGAACGCCCGGTCCGCGTAGGCGAGCGGGAGGCAGACGACGCAGACCGCCCACGCGAGCGCGACGACCGCGGAGTTGACGACGAGGATCTCCTTCAGCCGACTGAAGTACCGGCCGAGCGACGGGAGCCAGTCGGAGGCGTAGAGGATCCAGAACGCGCCCGGGATGAGCGCGATGGCGAGCGCCGTCGGCCCGCCGAGGATCGAGAGGGCGACGGCGAGTCCGTACGCCGCCGCGGTCCCGATCGAGAACAGCCGGCGGTAGCGCGTGACGAACGCCGCCCGCTCCGGGCTCGTCGCGGCGTCCGCCTCCGCGTCAGCGATCCGATCGCCGACGTACACGGCGAACGTGAGCAGCGCGATGACGAGCGGCGCCGGACTCAGGGGGAGCGAGAGCGCGATCATCGTCGTGGCGACTTCGACCCCGGCGATGAACACGAGATACGCCGAACTGTACACCAGCGCGTTTTTCGCTCGCACCCCGTACGCAAAGAGGGCCGCGAGCGTGCTGTACACCGATCGTGTGCCGTCCCACGCGAGAGACGGGCTGTCGGTTTGACTTGACATGTCGTTCGCGTGGCGACCGCGACGAGCGACCCCGCCACGGCCGCCACCGGACAGAGGAGAGCCACGAGCGTCAAACGCCGGCCTGACGCGTGCGGTCCGGGGCGCTGGCCGCCGTGTCTCCCCTCGATCCACCCGCACCGCCGTCGTCCCGACCCGTCGCCGGCGCGCCACTCCCGCCGTGACCGACGGCGACGACCGAGACGCCGGAATTCGGGTTTTCACGCCCGCACACGCCGACCAGCGTCCTTTTACGCGCCGGCGTCGGAGAGGTAGCAAATGGTCGAAGCGTTCGCCGTCGCCAGCGGCAAGGGCGGCACGGGGAAGACGACGAGCACGCTCGCGCTCGGGCTGGCGCTCGCCGAGACGTACGACGTGACGGTCGTCGACGCCGACACCGAGATGGCGAACCTCCTCTTCCACGCCGGCCTGGACGACGCCGACGTCACCCTCCACGATCTCCTGCTCGGCGAGCGCGACATCCCGGTCGCCGACGCGTGTTACGAGCGCTTCGGGCTCACCGTCGTCCCCTGCGGCACAGACCTCGCGGGATTCCGCGAGGCCGATCCCACGCGCCTGCACGACGTCATCGCCGAACTCGCCGCCGACACCGACGTCCTCCTCCTCGATTCGCCGGCGGCGCTCGACTCCGCCGCGTCCGTCCTCCCCATCGTCCTCGCCGACCGCGTCGTCCTCGTCACCCAGCCGACGGTGCCGGCGCTCTCGGACGCGCTCAAGGTCCAGGAGTACGCGACATCGTACGGGACGGGGGTCGCCGGCGTCCTGTTCAACAAGGTCCGCCCGGCCGACGCCATCGAACGCATCACCCCGAAGGCTGAACGCTACTTCGAGGGGCCGATCATCGGCGCGGTCCCGGACGACGACGCCGCCCGTGCCGCCCGTCGCGCCGGCCAACCCCTCCTCGCCTACGCCCCCGACAGCCCCGCCGCGGCCGCGTACCGCGACGCCGCGGCCGCGATCGACGTCGATGGGGGCGAGGTCGACGCGCTCGCCGATCGCTTCCGCAGCGCTGTCATCCCCGACCCAGTCAAACCGATAGACAGCAACCGATTATAAGACTCATAGTGCCTCCATTTCGGCCCTCTCCCGTTCATAATCCGCGTCCATCTCCAGAAGAATCCCCCGTGAAGATGCGTATGGAGATGAGTGACGCGACGGCGCGGACTGAGCGAATGCCCGAATACGTCGGAGACGAGGTTCCCCGGGGTGTTGGGTCTGCTCGACTCGTGTCGCGATCCGGAGTGTGTTCCCGATAGCGGTTCGTATGTGTTCTTCGATGCTCGTGAGTGCGACTGTGCACGCCCGCTCGTCTGCATCCGTGAGTGGCAGGTCACTGTCGGGATCACCGCGCGAGAGCGTCGTCGCCTCCTCGGGCGTCGGCGCGACCGCTCGTGCGCCCGCGACAGTGAGCGCCGTCTCGTCGAGGAGGAAGACACTCCCGGCCTCGCTCGCGTCCACGACGAGCGGTCGTGTGGTGGTATTCGGCTGGAGGCGACACGGTGCGTCGATACGGCGCTCACGGATCGCGTCGAACAGCACTGTCCTCGCGTCGCCCGTATAGATCGTCGCACCGTTCTATCGGAAATATATGTTCCAGTTGTGGCTAATATGGAAGTAGAATAGCTGTCGGCGAGGATACTCTCACGTGGGAGGAGAGACGACGAGTAGCCGACGACCCTTTCCGCTAAAAGGAGTGGTTTCACGGCCGTTGGTGCTGCTCGTACCACCGGGATGCGTCTCTCGCCCTAATCGTCCGCGGGGCTCTCGGCCTCCGGCGGGACGCCGAGCGGTTCCTTCGGGGTGATCGGCTCGCCGGACTCCTTGCCCTGTGCGGCGAGCGCCATGCTGCCGAGGACCTCGATGATGAGGCGGTTGGCGAGGCCGGAGGTGATGCCGCCGTTGTAGGAGTTGGTGTCGCTCGTGTCGTAGGCGGGCGAGACCTCGACGACGTCGAAGCCGAAGGCCTCGGGGTCGAGCTCCTTCACGCACTCTCGGACCATGTAGATCGCCTCGCGGGGAATGAGGCCGCCGGGCTCGGGTTCGCCGGTACCGGGCGCGTACGCGGGCTCCATGACGTCGACGTCGAAGGAGATCCAGACGGCGTCCGTGCCGTCGGTCGCGCGGCGGACGGCGTCCGCGACGATCTCGGAGAGGTCCATCGCGGCGACGTCGTCGGCGGTGTACCACTTCATGCCGGCGTCGCGCATGTCGCGGTAGGTGTCGGGACCCGGCCAGAAGCCGCGCGGTCCGATGAGCGTGTAGTTCTCGCCGGCCATGATGCCCTCGTCGTAGACCCGTTTGACCCACGCGCCGTGATCGTACTCGAAGCCGGTGAGACCGTCGTCGCCCGTGTCCGCGTGACAGTCGAAGTGAATGAGGCCGATGTCCTCGTAGCCGTTGGCCTCCGCCCACCCCTTGATGTCGGGGTAGCTGATCGAGTGGTCGCCGCCGATGACGACGGGCGTCGCCTGCTCGCTGATCTCCGCGACGGCGTCCTCGATGTTCAACTGGCTCCCTCGGGTGTCGCCCGGCGAGACGGTCGCGTCGCCGGTGTCCGCGACGCTGAAGTGATCGAAGGGGTCGACGCCGGTCTCGATGTTGAAGTGCTCGTAGGGCGGCGAGGGGACGGTGGAGGCCGCGCGGACCGCACGCGGGCCGTAGCGCGTCCCCGGCCGGATCGTCGTCGCGGTGTCGAGCGGCGCGCCGAGGATGCCGACGTCGACGTCCTCCTCGTCGAGCGCGTCTCGATCGACCTCGGGGAGCTTCAGGAACGAGGGGATGCCGCTGAAGATCGGTTCGTTCGCCTCCTTGTGCGCCTCGCCGTAGATGTCCTCTCCGTCGCGTTCGTTTTCCGTCATTGTGTGTCTTTCTCCGTTCCACGCACCGTATCGTGCGCTTCCTTCGACGATATCTCCTTTTCTATCCGGTATGAAAAGCTTTGATTTGGATGTGTACTGTTTCGTATGCGGGATTGGTTCGTCCTCCCACCGTTCGAGTCGCCTCCTACACCTACGAGAATATAAGGTCACGCGAACGCCGTCCTCCGTCCGGTGATAGACCCGTCGCTCGGCGTATGGCGAGTCGGCACGGAGAAGAGGGCGCGGGTGGCCGACTCACTCCGGAGTCGCGCCGCTGCCGTCCCGGAAGGTGAGCCGGGTGGCGACGTCGAGGGTGTCCCGGACGTGGCGGGCGTCGCCGCTGAGGGCGCAGACGGCGCGCTGGAGGCGAAGCAGGGGCTCGGGGCGCTCCGCTTCGAGGTAGTCGTTCGCGGCGTCGGTGCGCTCGCGCGCCCGATCGAGCGCCGCGCGTGCGCGTGTGACGTCGCTATATGACGGTTCGACGACCGCGTTCCGCGCGGCGTCCGCGGCGTCGTCGATTGCGTCGGCCAGGTCGCGCAGGCGTTCGCGCGCGCCGTCGGGGATCGGCTCGCCGGTCAGCCCGGCGAGGTCCGTCGCGGCGTCCGCCATCAGGACGACGTCCTGGGCGACGGAGCGATAGCCGATCAGCGGGAACCCGGTGTCGACGCCGACCGCGCGGTTGAGGTCGGGGTTTCGATACGTGGCGAAGAGGACGCGCAAGAGGAGGTAGAAGAGCTTGTCCACCTGCGCGTGTCGCTGCTCGATCGCGCGGGCGCGTTCCGCGTCGCCGTCGAGGAACGCCGCGAGCGCTTCGCTACGCATCGTCGTCTCCGTGCGATCGAGGCGGCCGAGGAGCGTCGGGAGTTCGAAGTCGTCGGCGGCGATCGAGCACCGGAGCGTCATCGCCTCCGCGGTCTCCTCGACGACGCCGACGCCCATCAGGCCGCGCTCGGCGTCGAGGACGGCGTCGCGGTGGCCGGGCGCGATCGGGCCGTCGTCGGTGACGTGGACGAGTCGCCGCCCGAGGACGTACTGGGCGATGACCGCCCGCCGTAGCGCGTCGGCGTCGAGGCCGCTCGCGTCCACCGTCGTCTCCGCGTCGTCGATCAGCGTGCGGTCGGGGACGACGAGGAGCGACCCGCTGCTCTCGTCGCGCTGGACGACGACGGAGTCGCCCTTCTCGACTTCGTGCTCGCGCGCCCACTCGGCGGGGAGCGTGACCGCGAGCGTCGAGGACCCGAGCTGTTGGACCTTCCGCGTGATGCGGACGTCCTCACCGGTCACGACGCCATCCACCCCGATGCTTTCTCACGAACGACCATCCATACTCGTTATAGCTGTGTGTGCTGAAACCATATACGCCTATTCGTGTCCGCGACATTCGCTATCTCGGTCCAAAAGCGAACGCGAAAGACCGCACGCTTCGAACGCGGAGGCCGATCAGTCGTCCGTCGGCTCGGCGGCGGTCGTGCGGGCGCGCGACGTCCGCTCGACCTCCGCGTCCTCGGTCACCGCGGCGACGCCGACGTAGGTGACGAGCGCGAGCGCGGGCGCGATGAACGTCGGAAGGCCGTCGAACGCGGGCGTGAACCACGGGTTCTGGATGTAGAGCAGGGAGTTCGGGATCGCGTACGTCGTCGGGACGAGCGCGAACAGCACGAGGCGGGTGAGTGAGCCCGCGAGGATCGACGCGAGCGCGGCCTGTCGCGTGGCGAAGTCCGGCTTGAACAGCCCGAAGACGAACGGCACGAGCAGCGCGGCGAGCATCACGTCGAAAGCGAGCAGGAGGAGCATCCCGGTCTGGGCGACCTGGAGGGCGAAGAAGACCCCGAGCACCGTCACGGGCACCGCCATGATCCGCGTCGTCGTGAGCAGTTTGTCGGCGTCCGTGTCCACGAGGTCGTCGTCCGCGTCGGCCGCCTCGTGTTCGTCGTCGGGGGCGTTCTCGTCGACGCGGATGCCGACGACGTTCCGAGCGAGGACGGCGGACGTCCCGAGGATCGCGCCGTCGCCCGTCGAGAAGGAGGCGGCGACGATCCCCCCCAGGACGAGGATGGCGAGCCACGTCGGCACGCCGGTCTGGAGGAGCGTGTAGAGCATCGCCTCGCTCCCGGACTGAACGCCGATCGAGGAGAGGATCGACGGCATCGAGAGCGCGACGACGGAGAACGGGATGCCGATGATGAGCGTGCCGGCGCTCCCGATGAAGCAGGCCTTCTGCGCCGTCTCCGGGTCGTCGGCGGCGAAGACGCGCTCCATGAAGTCGATGGCGACGATGTCGCCGAGACCGAGCGCGATGATCGACGCCCAGTTGATGTACGCGCCCTGCGCGGGGTTGGTGAGCTGGCCGAACGCGGTCGGGCCCATCCCGCTCGGAACGGTGATCCCGTAGTTGGTGGCGACGTAGACGATGAGGGCGAGCGAGCCGACGAGCGCGATGCCGGCCTGAATGACGTCGGTGTACGCGACGGAGAAGAGCCCGCCGGCGACGGTGTAGCTGAAGATGATCGCGGCGATGGCGACGACGCCGATCGTGTAATCGAAGCCGAGGAAGATCTGGAAGAGGTAGCCGCCGGCGACGAGGTTGCCGGCGAGCAGGAAAGCGTACGCGAGGAGCATGACGCCCGAGGAGAGCACCTCGACGACGCGGCCGTACTTGCGCCGGTAGAAGTCGGGGAGCGTCACGAGGTTCATCCGGTTCATCGGCTTCGCGAAGAACAGCCCCGTGAGGAACAGGCAGGTGGCGAGTCCGACGGGGAGCGCCGCGCCCGCCCAGAAGCCGGCGGACGCGACGAGGTCCGTGTTCCCGAGCGTCGCGTTCGAGTCGAGCGACTGCGCCATCAGCGTCGCCGCCGCCAGCGGGAGGATCAACCCCCGGCCGGCGACGATGTAGTTCACGCTGTCCCCCTTCACCTTCCGGGAGACGTAGAACCCGACGCCGAGCATCACGGCGACGATCCCGATCAGCCCGATGACGATCGGGGTCACGAGGTCCACCCCCACTGAACCGTCCACCGATCTCGACCCGATACGCGAACTTCGCCACGTTCCTCCGAAATTTGATTGACGAACGCGTGCATATCTTCCACGGAGGTACGGCAATCAACCAGACATAAAGGACTTATCCTGAGGCTGTTTAGTTTCTCGGATACACACTCAACAGACGGAAACCGTTCACACTCCCTTGGTCCCCTGGATGGTGTAGGGAGTGTATAAGGAGTGAAAGGGCGTTCGTGAGCCCGGTCGGGGCGACCGCCGCGCTACTCGTCGGGGCGGACGTCGCCGCTCGGGAGGTTCGGGTCGCGGTAGGGGTTGCGGCCGTAGACGGCGCCGTGGAGTTCCTGTGCGTCGAGCTGCTCACGCAACACCCGACGGAGACGGTTGAGCGACGTGATCGTGAGGCCGTGTTTCTCCGCGAGCGCCTCGAAGCGCGGGTCGTCCGTGAGCGAGGTGAACTGTTCGTAGAGGCTTTCGAGGCGCTCGGGGGGTTGCTCGGCGAGCCACGCCTGATCCTGGAGGCCCAGATAGCGCTCGCGCTCGTCGTCGACGACGTGCCGGATCGTGACGAGCGCGACCTTCTCGATCGCGCGCTGACTGCCGAACGCCGTCAATTCGAGGTCGACCATCACGCCGAGCGCGCGGTCGCGCTGCCACGGCGTCACGTCGAGGTCGTTACAGAGCGCGTGCGTGATCCGTAGCTTCTCCAGTCGGTGTTGGCGCGCGCCGTGCCCCTCCGTCGCGGGGTGGCGCTCCTCGTGGAGGCGTCGCAGGCTCTCCGAGACGTCCGCCTCGGGCGAGCGCGCGCGGCCGATCTGCGTCGCGCTCGGGCTCGTCGGCCCCCATCGCCCGACCGTCGTGTCTCGCCTGTGCGACGCGCGCGCGAGCGCGCCGTCGCCCGGCCGCTGGCTGAACTGTTCCTCGTCGACCACCTCGAACTCGGGGGCCGACGTGGCGGCGTCGGTCATCGCCATCCGCTATCGTGCGCAGACGGATAAACGCACGACTACCTGCGGTGAGAACACGGTAGAATCGGGACGACCCCAGCGGGTCGTCCCTCGCTCGTATCTATTGCTTGTGGCGAGAAGCACTTAAAGATCGCTCGTACCCGGGCGGGACGCGGAAGACGGCGTACCAGACGACGATGGCGGCGGCGAGGCTTTCTCCGGCCGTTCCGACGGCGAACGATACGGCGGCCGTACTATTCGCGAGGAGCGCGGCGGGGATGGCGACGAGCAGTCGGTCGTCCGTCTCCCGGTGTGGAGCCGTGGGCTCAGCGTGGACACGCCCTCGTGGCTCCGTGCACTCGGTAGCCCGGCACCGCTCTGTTCTCCAACGTGTCCTTCCAGACCGCTCCGTGTTCCGCCGGTTCTCACCGCCGTCCCGTCCGTTGTTTCTTCCCGCCGTGACCCGACGTCAATACGCGGTCGACTCGACCTCCCGAGGTGACCACCGGCGATCGTCGCCGGAGCGGCGGGCCCTCGTATCGAGGGCGCGTCCCCACTTCGACACGCCGGGATCCTACGACGGGACGGATCGTGGTCACCTTTATACTCGGACTCCCCTACGAGTCGAATGTGCAATCGACACCCGACCTGTGGGTTCTCATCGCCGCGGTGGGGCTGCCGTTCGTCGCGGCGGCGGCCACGCCGCTCGTGGCGCGGGCCCTCGGGAACCGGACTGCGTACTACGCGGCCGCGGTCGCCGCGGTCTGCTTCGGGTTGGTCGTCACGCTCGCCGGGACGCACGGCGGCGCGGCCGTCACGTGGGTCGGCCCGCTCTCCATCTCGCTCGGCTTCTACGTCGACGGGCTCGCCACGCTCGTCGGCGCGCTCGCCAGCGGCGTCGGCGTCCTCGTCTTCTGCTACTCCGCGGGGTACATGCGCGGCGAGCCCGGCCAGCCGAAGTATTACGCGACGATGCTCGCGTTCATGGGATCGATGCTCGGCGTCGTCTACGCCGGCGACCTCGTCGTCCTCTTCTGCTTCTGGGAGCTGACGAGCATCGCCTCCTTCCTCCTCGTCGGCCACTACTCGGACCGGCGGGAGTCGCGGTACGCCGCACGCAAAGCCATGCTCGTCACCGTCGGCGGCGGGCTGTTCATGCTCGTCGGCTTCGTGCTGTTGGCGAGCACCGTCGGCACCTACTCGCTGGCGGCGATGCTCGCCGAGCCCGCCGCGACCCGCGCCGCCATCGAGGGGGCCGGCTTGCTCCTGCCGATCCTCTCGCTCGTCGGGATCGGCGCGGCCGCCAAGTCCGCTCAGGTCCCCTTCCACGTCTGGCTCCCGGACGCGATGGCCGCCCCGACGCCCGTCTCCGCCTTCCTCCACTCCGCGACGATGGTGAAGGCCGGCGTCTTCCTCCTCGGGCGCGTGCGTCCGATCCTCCTCGGCGACGACTGGACGACCGTCTTCGTCGCGCTCGGCCTCCTCACGATGCTCGTCGCCGCGATCCTCGCCGTCTGTGCGAGCGAGCTGAAGGAGCTGCTCGCGTACTCGACGGTGAGCCACCTCGGACTCATCGTCGCCGGATTCGGCTTCTCGGGTGCGCTCGGCTCGGAAACCGCGGTCTTCCACATCCTCAACCACGCCGCGTTCAAGGCCGCGCTCTTCCTCGTCGCCGGGATCGTCGCCCACGAGGCCGGCACGCGGGCGTTCGACGACCTCAGCGGCCTCCGACACGACCTCCCGATCACCGCGGGCGTCACCGTCGTCGCCGCGCTCGGCATGGGCGGCGTCCCCCCGTTCAACGGCTTCTACTCGAAGGAACTCCTCTTCGAGGCGAGCTACGAGTTCGCCCACCACGCCGGGGGGCTGGCGTGGCTCGCCCCCGTCGTCGCCGTCGTCGGCAGCGTCTTCACGCTCGCCTACTCGCTGCGCTTCCTCAGCATCTTCTTCGGCGAGCGCCCCGAGACGCTCGGGAGCGTCCACCGGGCGCCGTGGCCGATGACCGGCCCGCCGGTCGTCCTCGCCGCCATTGCGGGCGTCATCGGCCTCGGCGGGATCACCGCCGCGCTCGGCGCGCCGCTCGCCCCCGTCGAGTCGTTCGTCGGTTGGGTCGTCGGCTCGACGCTCGGGCCCGACGCCGCCGGCCACGCCGCGAGCTTCCACTACTACCTCCCGACGTACGTCTCGCCCGCCGTCGTCATGAGCGCGCTCGCCATCGTCGGGGGCGTCGCCTGTTTCCTCCGCTGGCGCCGCGTCCGGTGGGCGACGCGCGGCCTGCTCGACGCGCTCCCGGTTCTGCGCGCCGACGGCTGGTACGACCGACTCGTCTACGGCGCGAACCACGCGAGCACGCGCGTCCAGCGCGCCCTCTGGACCGGCCACCTGCGGACGTACGCCGCGTGGACGTTCGTCGGTGCGGTCGCGCTCGCCGGCTTCGGCTACGTCGCAACCGGCGTCGCCGTCCCGAACGCCACGCCGTCGCTTGGCGCGACGCTCACGATCATCCTCGCCGTCGCTGCCGTCGCCGCCATCGCCGCCGTCCGCGCGCCCTCACACGTCGCGGGCGTCATGGCGCTCTCCGTCGTCGGCTTCGCCGTCACGGTCTTCTTCGTCCTCGCCAGCGCCCCCGACGTCGCGCTCACGCAGGTCGTCGTCGAGACGGTGACGTTCGTCGTCTTCCTCGTCATCCTCGACAAGCTCCCGAGCTACTACGGACGCATCGAGCGCTCGCGGGCCGCCCGCGACGTCGTCATCTCGGTGCTCGTCGGCGCGCTCGTCACCATCACGACGCTCGTCGCCACCGACGCGACGCCCGACGCGATCGCCTCCTACTTCGTGGAGAATACGGTCGAGCAGGCCGGTGGTCACAACATCGTGAACGTCATCCTCGTCGACTTCCGCGGCCTCGACACGCTCGGCGAGATCAGCGTCGTCGCCATGGCCGCCGTGACGGTGCTCACGCTCATCGTCATGCGTGAGCGAGGTGAGACGCCGTGAGCCGAGACACCGAGCGACGCGAGGCGTCGCGATCCGGCCGAGTCCACGCTCGCCACGCGGAGGTGGCTCGCGTGACTAGCGTCGGACCGACGGCCCGACTGAGTCACGCCGACCACACGGGGTGGTCCGCGTGACCGACGCCAGACGGCGGTCTGGCCGGGCCACACTCGCCACGCGGGGGTGGCTCGCGTGACCACCGTCATCCTGCGCACGATCACGCGCCTCGTTCTCCCGCTCGGGTTCGTCGTCTCCTTCGCGTTCTTCCTGCAGGGGCACAACCTCCCGGGCGGCGGCTTCATCGCCGGCGTGCTCACCGCCTCCGTCGTCGCGCTCGCCTACCTCGCGTACGGCCTCGACGTCGTCGAGGACGACGTCTTCGGCCGCGAGGTCGAGGCCGCGGTCGAACACGTCCAACACGGCGTCGTTCGGGACTACCAGACGCTCTACGCGAGCGGGCTCGCCGTCGCCGTCGCCGGCGGCCTCGCCGCGATCGTCTACGGCTACCTCACGGACACGACCATTCCCTTCATGACACAGACGTTCCGCTACGCGACCGTCCCGCTCTTCGGACACATCGAACTCGCCTCGGCGATCGTCTTCGACCTCGGCGTCTACGCCGTCGTCGTCGGCGCGCTCCTCACGATCATCTCGGTGGTGGGTGCGGAATGACTGGTGACGCGGAAGTCGTCCTCGCGCTCGCCCTCGGCGTGCTGTTCGCCGCCGGGACGTTCCTCGTCCTGCGCCGCGACCTCGTGCGCGTCGTCTTCGGCGTGCTCGTGCTCTCGCAGGCGACGAACGTCTACCTCATCACGATGGGCGGCATCGGGGGCGTCGCGCCCATCCTCGGGCACGGCGGCGAGACCACCGATCCGCTCGTGCAGGCGCTCGTCCTCACCGCCGTCGTCATCGGCTTCGCCACGACGGCGCTCCTCCTCGTCCTCGTCTACCGGACGTACCAGGAGCACGGCTCGATCGACCTCGACGACATCCAGGGGGCGGTTCGATGACGACGACCCTCGTCGTCGCGCCGGTGCTCGTGGCGCTCGTCACCTCGATCACGTGCATCTTCGTCCGCTTCAACCCCCGCGTCCAGCGCGCGTGCAGCATCGTCGGCGTCGTCGGCTACAGCGCCGCCGTCTTCGCTCTCCTCGCGCGGGTCTGGCCCGCGGACACCCTCGCCTATCAGGTCGGCAACTGGCCCGCGCCGTACGGCATCACGCTCGTCGCCGACCCGCTCTCGGGCTTCATGCTCGCGCTCACGGCCGTCGTCGCGCCGCTCACGCTCGTCTACAGCGTTCGGCATCTGAAACCGCCCGGCCAGCGCGTCTCCTACCACACGCTGTTCCACTTCCTCCTCGTCGGCGCCACGGGGGCCTTCCTCACTGGCGACCTGTTCAACCTCTTCGTCTGGTTCGAGGTGACGCTCATCGCCTCCTACGGCCTCGTCGCCTTCTACAGCGACAGCGACGGGACGCTCGCCGCGACGCGCTACGTCGTGCTCAACCTCGTCGGCTCCAGCCTGATGCTCCTCGCCGTCGGGGGCCTCTACGGCGTCACGGGCACGCTCAACATGGCCGACATGGCCCGCTGGCTCGCGGCGGCCTCCCCCGCGGAGGCGACGCCCGTCCTCGGGCTCTCGCTCCTCCTGCTTGCGGTCTTCGGACTGAAGGCCGGCCTCGTCCCCTTCCAGTGGTGGGTGCCCTCGGCGTACGCGGCCGCGCCCGCGCCCGCCGCGGCCATGCTCGCCGGCGTCGCCAAGAAGGTCGGCGTCTACGCGATCATCCGCGTCGGCTTCGTCGTCTTCGCCGCCGCCGATCCCACGTTCACGTTCGGCGGCCTCGCCGGAGACCTCTTCGCCGCCTACGGTCCCGTCCTCTTCGCGCTCGCCGGCGCGTCGATCCTCGTCGGCGGCCTCGCCGCGCTCGATCGCCCGACGTTCGAGGAGACGCTCGCTTACTCCAGTATCGGACAGGTGGGGTTCATCGTCCTCCCCCTGGCCGTCGCCGCTGCCGTCCCCACCCTTCGGACGGCCGGGGTCGCCGCCGCGCTCGTCTACGCGCTCAACCACGCGCTCGCCAAGCCCCTGCTCTTCCTCGTCGGGGGAATCGTCGAGGACGCGACGGGGACGACCGAGCTCGACGTTCTCGGCGGCCTCGCCGGCCGCTCGCCGACGCTCGCCGGAGTCTTCCTCGTCGGCGCGCTCTCACTCGTCGGCATCCCGCCCCTCGCCGGCTTCTTCGGAAAGCTCCTCGTCTTCCGCACGGCCGCGCTCGGCGACGCCGCCGTCGCGCTCGGCGTCGCCGTCCTCGGTGCCGTGCTCACCATCGCGTACGTCTCCCGGACGTGGAACCGTGCGTTCTGGGGCGAGCGCACCGACGTCGTCGCGTCGATGACCGCCCCCGACCCGGTTCGGCTCGCCGTCGTCGTCGCGTTCGCGGGCTGTATCGTCGCCGTCGGCGTCGGTTTCGCTCCGGTCTACGGCCTCGCCGAGGCGGCGGGCCACGTCGCCACCGGTGCGGGCCGCGACGCGTACATCCGTGCGGTGCTCGGAGGTGGTGTCGCGTGAATCGCGTCGGAGCGGCCGTCCGTCGGGTTCGTCCAGCCCACGCGCCCGACCGGGGGTGGTCGGCGTGACGTCCGTCCCCCGCTGGGTGACGGCGGGCGTCGGCTTCGCCGTCGTCTGGATCTTCGTCGCGGAGGCCCCCGGGACGCTCCAGGGGATCGCCGCCGGCCTCGTCGCCGGTCTCGTCCTCTCGCTGCCCGTCGCGTACACCTTCCGCGTGCTCTTCCCGGGGCGCAGCGATCTCGGGCGGACGCCGACGCTCGTCCGCGCCGGCGTCGTCTACGTCCTCGACTTCCTGTACGAGCTCCTCACGGCGAACATCGACGTCGCAAAGCGCGTGCTCTCGCCGTCCCCCCGCCTCAATCCCGGCGTCGTCGTCGTCCCGCTGCGCGTCGAGAGCAACGCCGCGATCACGACGATCGCTAACTCCATCACGCTCACGCCCGGCACCCTGACCATGGACTACGACGCGGAGGTGAACGCCCTCACCGTCCACGCGGTCGACATCGCGGACGTCGATGGGCTCGTCGCGCCGATCCGGCGCTGGGAGCGCTATGCCATCGACATCTTCGGCGAGGACGTCGACCCCGAGAGCGCGCCGCGCGATGCCGCCCTCGAAGGCGCGTGGGAGCCACCGGCGGACGGCGAAGGGGAGGCCGACGACACCGAGGACGCGGACGCCGATGGTTCGGATTCGGCGGATACGGGGGTGGAGCGATGAACGTCCCCGAACTCTACCACCTCGTCCTCGTCGCCTGCGGCGCGATCGCGGCGCTCTGCACGCTCGCCTGCACGTATCGCGTCGTCGTCGGCCCGACCGTCCCCGACCGGGCGGTCGCGCTCGACACGATCTCGACGTGCGTCGTCGGGATCGTCGTCGTCCACGCCTTGGAGGCCGATCGGTCGTTCTTCGTCCTCGTCGCCGTGATGCTCGCCATCGTCGGCTTCGTGACGACGGTCGTCGCCGCGAAGTACCTCACCGAGGGGGCGATCATCGAATGAACCTCTTCCTCTCCCTCGGCGCGTCCGTGGCCGTCGCCGCGACGGAAGGCGCCAGCGAAGCCGGCCACGCCGCCGCCGGGCCCTCCGCGCTCCGACTCGCCGTCGTCGCCGCGCTCGTCGTCGTCGGGACGTTCTTCCTCTGCGTCGGCACGATCGGACTCCTGCGCTTCCCGGACGTCTACAACCGGATGCACGCCACCTCGAAGGCGACGACGCTCGGCGCGGCCTCCATGTTCCTCGCCGGCTTCGTCCGCTTCGGGCCGTTCGGCGCCGGGCTCACCTCTCTCGTCGGCATCGTCTTCCTCTTCGTCACCGCCCCCACGGGCGCACACCTCATCTCGCGGGCCGCCCGCAAGCTCGACGTCGGGATGTACGGCGACGAGGAGTAGCCCGCGCCGTCGCCGCCGCGAATCGAAACGGCTAAATTCGGAAGGCGACTACGCTGAAGTGAGCCGAGGTAGCCTAGCCTGGCCAAGGCGGTTGCCTCGAAAGCAACTGTCCACACGGACTCGTGAGTTCGAATCTCACCCTCGGCGCTCCACGCTGTTTCCTCCCTCGGTCGTTCACGCTCCGCTCACCTCGTGTCGATACTCACCGCTCAGGCGTCTGGGCGAGTACCTCCCGGATCGCCGTCGCCACCTCCTCGAAGCGCGCCGTCGAGAGCGGATCGGTCGTGACGAACACGCCGTGATCGGCGGTGATGACCCGGGTCAGCGCGCCGTCCTCGTGGCTGTGGATCGTGTACTCGTAGCCCCCGAGCTCGGAGTTCACACCGGTCTCGCGGCGTTCGAACCCGCGTCGCTCGTTCTCGACGAACGACGCCAGATCCGCAGACGCGTCCAGGTCCTCGCGCAAGTAGAGCTGTTCGTAGTCGTCCGCGGTGAAGTAGACGATGCTCCGAAGCGAATCGCCGATCGCGCTCCGACACGCGCGCCGCAGTTCCTCCCGTACCCTGTCGTTCATGGCTCATCCGTGATACGCACTCCCACAGGTAAACGTATGGGGTGTCGTACCGTGGATAGCGGGGCGTCGGCGCGCCCTCACGCCGATCGCGCTCGCTCGCGTCCCGCCCTCTTCCCACCGATCGGAACGGGATCAGTCGTCGGCGGGAACGGTGTCGCCCGCCTCCGCGTCGGCTCCCGGGAGGAGGCGATCGAGGGCGTCGAGGACGGCCGTGACGCTGGCGACCGTGATGTCGGCGTCGCTCGCGGAGACGGAGACCGAGCGATCGCCGCGAGAGACTTCGACGTCGACGGTGACGACGGCGTCCGTCCCGCCCGTGATCGCATCGACGTGGTACGATTCGAGGTGGAAGGAGAACTCGGATCCGAGCGCCTGCCGAACGGCGCTCATCGCGGCGTCGACGGGTCCGCTCCCCGTCCCCGCGGCGCTGCGCTCGTCGTCGTCGACGCGCAGGCGGACGCTCGCCGACGGCGTCCCCTGCCCGCTCGCCGCGGTGAGGTCGAGCAGTTCGACGCGGCGCTCGCGCGAGCGCCCGCGGACGTCCTCGGCGATCGTGAGGAGGTCCGCGTCCGTGACGCGCCGGCCCTTCTCGCCGAGGGTCTTCACGCGCTCGACGACCGCCGCGAGCGCCTCGTCGTCCAGCTCGACGTCGTGTTCGGCGAGCGCCGCGCGGACGCCCGCCCGGCCGGCGTGTTTCCCGAGGACGAGGCGGCGTTCCCGACCCACCGCCTCCGGCGGGTAGGGCTCGTACATCCGCTCGTCTTTCAGCGTACCGTCGGTGTGAATGCCGGACTCGTGGGCGAAGGCGTTCTCGCCCGAGACCGCCTTGTTCGGCGGCAGGCGGACGCCTGTAGCCTCGGAGACCGCCGTGGCGAGGTCGTAGAGCGATTCGGTCTCCATCGGCTCGACGTCGTAGCAGTGCCAGAGCGCGATGGCAACCTCTTCGAGGGCGACGTTGCCGGCGCGCTCGCCGATGCCGTTGATCGTCCCGTGGACGAGGTCGGCCCCCGCGGCGAGGCCCGCGAGCGCGTTCGTCACCGCCAGTCCGAGGTCGTCGTGCGTGTGGACGCTCACCGGGCCGTGCTCGGCGAGGCGCGCCACCCCCTCGTAGACCGCCTCGGGCGAGGCGTGGCCGACCGTGTCCGCGAAACAGAAGCGATCGGCGCCCGCGTCGAACGCGGCCTCGGCCTGCGCTTCGAGGTAGTCGTAGTCGGCGCGGGACCCGTCCTCGCCGATCACCTCGACCCAGAGCCCCTGCGCTTTCGCGTAGGCGACGAGCTCGCCGGTCTTCTCGACGACCTCCTCGCGGCTCGAACCGACCTTCCCCTCGACGTGCCGGTCGCTCGCCGGCACGACGATGTGGACGCCGTCGACGTCGCAGTCGAGCGCGAGATCGACGTCCCGCTGGACGCCGCGGCAGAAGCTCGTGACGCGGGCGTCGAGGCCGAGGCTCGTCACGCGCCGAATCGTCTCGCGCTCGGCGGCGCTCGTGCAGGCGCTGCCGGCCTCGATGGCGGCGACGCCGGCGTCGTCGAGGCGACGGGCGATGTCCGCCTTCTGGTCCGGACTGAGCGACACCCCCGGGGCCTGTTCGCCGTCGCGGAGGGTCGTGTCGAGGAACTGTACGTCGCCGTCGCTGAGGGTGGTGTTCGAGAAGAAGTCCATCGAGAACTCGCTGTCGGTTGGTGTGGTTTCGTTACCGTCGGATTTCACGGCCAGCCGCCTTGCGGCGACTTCCCCTATCCTCCGACGTCGTCGTGTCTGACGTCATCGTACCTCCACCGACGGCGTCGAGCCTCTTAAACCGGTCGGAACGGTCGGGAACGACCGTGATGGTACGCGGGCCCCACGCGTCGCTCGCCCCCGTCTCGCGTCCCGGGAATCCGCCTCGCCTACGCGTCCCGTCGCGTCACGCGCACCGTGTCGCCCACGGCGACGTCCGACGCCGCGCCCGCCGGGAGCTCGACGAGCCGATCTGCCGCCGCCGCGCCGAGGCCGGTCCACGCCGACAGCGTCTCCGTCGCCTGCACCTCGTCGTCGACGAGCCAGAGGACGTCGATGTCGAAGGGGACGAACACCATGTGGACGTCGCGGCGCTTCCGCTCGTCGAACTCGAAGACGAGGGCGTAGTCCGACGGGACCGACGCCCGGAACATCAGTCCGCGGGCCCGGGCGAGGAACGACTCGGCGACGTCGACCGTCGCGGCGAGCGTTTCCGTCGCGCCGTCGTGGTCGTGGACGACGTGCACGTCGGACGGGAGGAGGGCGACGCGCTTGGCTCTTCGGGGTGCGCGGAAAGGACTTTGACGCTCCCGTCGCGAGACGAAGCCGGTGAAGAAGACCCCGACCGGGACCGCCGTCGGCGTCGACGATCCCTACGCTCACGCCGGGGTCTGCGATCACGTCACGGGCGACGGGAAGTGTCGATACGCCTTCGAGCACCCCGAGCACGACCGCGACTTCGCCGCTGAGCGCGCGGGCGACGACTACCACTGTCCGGTCGCCGCGGGCGACTGGGAGTGGCGCGACTGCCCGCACTACCGTTCGACCTCGACCGCCCGCGAGTGCGCGCGCTGCGGCCTCGAAGCGCGCCGCGACGCCCACACGGACGCCCGCCCGCTCCTCGAAGAACACCACTTCTCTTACGCGGATGACCGGAGCGAGTCCGCGCACCGCGCGAACGGGGACGTCGACCACGAGATCACGGTGACGCTCTGCCGGTGGTGTCACGCCGCCGTTCACGACTCGTGGGCGCGGATCGACGACGACGCGAGTCCGAGCCCCGACGCGCTCGCCGAAGCCGAGGACCGGCGGAGCGACGAACTCGACGAACTCGGCTTCGAGACGGCCGCGGAGCGACGCGACGACGAGTGACGACGCCGCGTCGGCGCGCCGGCCGGACGCGCGCCGTCGGCTCTCGGGTCCCGGCCCGGCGCTACCTCGGGAAGTGGGCCGACGGCGTCCGGCGGCGGTGTCCCTCGCTCTCCCGTCGACTCCGCGTCGTCTGACGCCGGTCTCACGTTCCGACGCGACTACGAGGACTTTTTACGGCGACGGCCGATAGGGGACGCCATGACGCGAATCGCCGTCGTGGACAACCACGGCCAGTTCACGCACCTGGAACACCGGGCGCTCCGCGATCTCGGCGTCGACACCGACCTCGTCGACAACGACACCGCGCCGAGCGACCTCGCCGCGTACGACGGCCTCGTCCTCTCGGGCGGCCCGAGCATGGACCGCACCGGTCGCTGCGACGAGTACCTCTCCCTCGACGTTCCGATCCTCGGCATCTGTCTCGGGATGCAGTTCGTCGCCGCGGAGTACGGCGGCGACGTCGGCTCCGGCGACTACGGCGGCTACGCCGACGTCACGGTGGAGATCGTCGACGAGGACGACCCGCTCGTCGGCTCGCTCGCCCCCGAGACGCGCGTGTGGGCGAGTCACGCCGACGAAGTGACAGCGGTCCCCGACGGCTTCGCTCGCACCGCGACGAGCGACGTCTGCGACATCGAGGCCATGAGCGACACCGAGCGCGAGCGCTACGGCGTCCAGTGGCACCCGGAGGTCGCACACACCGAAGCCGGCGACGTCGTCTTCGAGAACTTCCTCGCGCGCTGCGAGTAGGCGTCCATGACCGAGACGCAGGGCGACCTCGCGGCGCTCTCGCGGTTCATCTTCCGCGCGCCGAACTGGTACGCCAGCCTCACCTTCGCCCTCCTCGTCGCCGCGCTGGCCGGCGTCGGCGCGTTCACCTCCTCGTTCCCCCTGGAGGACGCCTGGCAGGGAGTCTTCTTCATCGGGATCCCCACCGTCGTCGCCAGCCTCCTCACCACGCCGGTCGACGGCTGGCTCGACGGTCAACTCACGTACAACCGCTCGTCGCTCCTCGCGCTCTGCTGTGAGCTCATCGTCGTCGCGCTGCTCGCCGTCGCCAGCGTCCTCGCCGTCCTCACGCGCCTCGGGCAGAACTTCGTCTTCGACGTCCTCATCGCCGCGCTCGCGCTCGTCTTCGCCCTGCGCCTGCTCGTCGTGCTCGCCGTCTCGCGCAACAGCCTCCTGCTCGCCGCGATCCCCGCGAGCCTCCAGACCGGCACCGCGGGCGTTCTCCTCTTCGTCTACAGCGGGACGATGCGCTATCTCACCATCGACGTCCCGCTGCTCAACGCCTACCTCTCGCGCCCGCAGAGCGCGCCCTCGCGTCTCCTCCTCGTCACCCCCGACGACCTCCTCCTCCTCGTCGGCATGAGCGTCCTCTACGCGCTCGTCGCCTACGGGTTCGTCCGCACCATGGACCGACCGTGGCGACAGAGTCTGGGGGTCTCGGGCCTCGACTTCCTCCGCGGGTTCATCGGCCACATCGCCGAGGGCACCCGCGAACTGGAGGACTTCTTCGAGCAGATCGGCGAGGACGCCATCGTTCCCGTCACCGTCCTCTCGTTCCGTCGCCCCGGCGGCGAGGAGAAAGCCCGCTTCGTCCTCCCGATGATCCACCCGGGCCCGATGGGCGAGATCGGCGGCGGCAACCTCCCCCAACGCGTCGCCGAGACCGCGACGGGCCTCGCCTTCCCGCCGCACGCCACCGCCGGCCACGACTTCAACCTCGTCACCGAACGCGAGGTCGATACGCTCGTCGACGCCGCCGAACGCGCCGCCGCGTCCATCGAGTACGACCGCGAGGCGACCCCCCGGATCCGCACCGCGCACGGCGACGCCAGCCTCCTCGGACAGGGCTTCGGCGACGACGGCGCGCTCCTCGTCGCCACCTTCGCGCCCGGATTCGCCGACGACATCGAGTACGCCGTCGGCCTCGCCGCCGCCGCCGAAGCGCGCTGTGCCGGCCTCGACGACGTCCTCCTCGCCGACGCCCACAACTCGAACAACGGCCTCCAAGGCGACGATCTCGGCCACGTCGTCCCCGGCTCCCCCCGGTCGTTCAATCTCATCGAGGGGGCCGGCGACCTCGGCTCGCGCCTCGCCGACGCCGAGCGCGGGCCGCTCTCCCTCGGCGTCGCCTGGGATCGCACCGTCTGGACGCCACAGGAGGGTATCGGACCGCTCGGCGTTCGCGTCGCCGTCACCGATGTCGCGGGCACGAGAGCGTGCTACGTCCTCGTCGACGGCAACAACATGGAACCCGGTCTCCGCGGCGACATCGTCGACGCGCTCGTCGACGCGCACGGCTTCGACCCCGACGCCGTCGAGATCATGACGACCGACACCCACATCGTCAACACCGTCAAATCCGAGAATCAGGTCGGCGACGTCATCGACCAGCGCGAGCTCACGACTCTCGTCGGCGACCTCGCCGGCGACGCCGTCGCGGACCTCGAACCCGTCGAGGCCGGCATCGCCACCGAACACGCCGAAGTCACCGTCTTCGGCAACGACCGCACCGAGACGCTCGCCAGCCACGCCAACGCCGTCATCGCCCTCGGCAGCGTCCTCGGCGCCGTCGTCGTCGCCGCGACCGTGCTCGTCAGCGCGCTCATCTTCCTGCTCACCTGAACTTCTTCGCCGCTCGGCTCTCACCCGACTGAGCGCGCCGATCCGCGGGTTCTTCAGTGACGATGGACCCACCGCTCCCCGTGTAGCGCCACGAAGACCGCGCGGGGGCCTCGCGAGACACCGGCCGACCGCCGCGCGCCGAGAGACGGCCGGCTGTTTCGCCACGCGCACGGCTCACGACACGAAAGAACCGCGAGAACGCTGCGTCGCGACCTACTCCTCGGCCGCGAACAGCTCGTCCACCGCCTCACGCCCGACACGCGCGGCGTCGTCCGCGAGCTCGTCCTCGTCGACGCCCGCTTCGGGCGCGTTCACGTAGACGTCCACCGTGAGCACGCCGTCCTCGAACGTCACCGCGACGTCGAGGTCGCGGACGTAGGATTGCTTCACCCGCGAGAAGAGATGGCCTTCTGCGGCTTCCGCGGCGGTTCGGACGACCGTCTCGTCGTCGACCATCGCCTTACGCGCCGCCGGGCCCGCCGCCCATCATGCCGCCCGCGCCGCCGAGCATGCCCTGCAGCTCCTCCTGGAGCTCCTCGAACTGGTCTTCGACGCGCGTCTCCTGTTTCTCCAGGGACTGCACGCGGATCTCGAGGTTGTCGACCTTCTCTTCGAGGTCCTCCGCGGCCTCGTCGTAGTCGGTCTGGACGAGGAGCTCGCCGACCTCGCGGTACATGACGGTGTCCTCGTCGATCTCGTCGAGCTCGTCGAGCGCCGTCTCGGCCTCGCTGAGCTGCGTCTCGGCCTGCTGCTTCTGCGCCGCGACCGTCTGGGCCTTCTCCTGAAGGTCCTGCAGCTCTTCGAGCTTCTCCTGCGCCTCGGGCGGAAGGTTGCCCTGCATGCCCGAAACGTGCACGCCCGGAGGTAAAAACCCCCGCTTTGCCGGACGCCGTCGCTGGCGCTCGTCGGTCCGAAAACGCCGGTTGAGGGGGGAGAGGGGGAGTCGCGCGGACCGGGTCCGAGGAGTGCGGACCCGACCCGCCTATCGAACCGGCGCACGGGACGATGCGCTCCACGCAAAAATAGCTAGACCTATCTCCGCAGGGCCGCGTGAGTTCGCCCGGCCTCGTTCGCCCGCTCGGCGACGGCCACGAGCGTCGTCCACGTGTTCGTCCCGGCGCGCAGGGCGGTCAGGTCCGCCGCCGTCACCGCGACGCGTACCGTCTCGCCGTCGCGCTCGACGCTCGCTCGCGTCCGCTCGCTCTCGATGTCGCCGGCCTCGACGCGCACCGCGTCGGCGACGGCCGCGGCTACGCGCTCGGTCTCGTACGAGAAGACGAGTGACGTCCGATGCATCGCTCGCACGTCTCTCGACGGCGCGTTACTGGACGTCGACTTCCTTGACGTCGCGGCTGCGCTCCTTCAGCAGGACGCGGTGCCCGCAGTAGGGACAGCGGACGCCGCCGTAGGCGTCCAGTTCGACGTCTCGCTTACAGCGGGAGCACTTGTACGACATCGACCGTTACGCCTCGGACTCCTCCTCGGCGAGGGCGGTCCGGATGGAGCGCGTGACGGCCTCGCCCCCGGGCGTCGAGGGCCGGTACGCGCCGCCTGCGAACTTGTAACCGCACTTGCCGCACTGCCAGATGCCCGTCCCCTTGCGGTCGACGGCGTCGGAGCCACAGTCCGGACAGCTGTGGTCGTCGTTCGTGTCGCTCTCGATCTCGCTGACGCGGCGTCGTGCGACGCGACCGTAGCGCGCACCGAAGCGCCCCGCGCTACCGGTGTTGTTGGAGCCCTTGCTGGCCATGATATCGACCACTAGCTCCAGCGCGCACATAAGCCCTACGAGTCGACGACCGCGCGCTACCCCGTGAGCTCCGCGTCCTCTAACGCCTCGTTGAGGTCGTCGCGGACGCGCTCGCCAGTCTCGCGGTCCATCGCCGTCGTGACGACGCGGTTCTCCTGCACGCTGGAGCCGTCGCGGATCAACAGCCGGACGTTCCCGTTACCGTCCGCCCGCGTCACCTTCGCCCGGACGCCGCCGCGCGCGCCCGATCCGCTCGCGTCGATCGGACCCGGGATCACCTTCTTCACGTGCGGGTGGGCGGCCACTTCCCGGATCGCGCGCTGGCCGACCCGCCCACCGATCAGCGTGCTGTGCGTCCCGCCGATCTTCTCCGCGGGCGCCTTCTCCACGACGTCGAGCTCGCGCTCCCCGCGGCGTTCGACGACGGTCTCGACGGGGTCGTCGGCCGGCACGCGGTAGACGTCGTAGCGGAGGTCGGCGCGCACGGCCTGTACGACCGCCCGGTCGCCCGCGACGTACACCTCCTCGGGGCGTTTCCGGCGCACCTCGTCCGCGATCCGCCCCGCGAAGTTCCGGATCCGCCTGCCTTCGAGGTCGGCGTCCGCCTCCGGCGTCGTCGCGATGTCCGTCTGTCCTACCACCTCGTCCTCGTCGAGGAAGGTGAGCGTCGCGTGGTCGGGCGCGGCATGGACGACGACGGCGTCCGCGTTGCGGGTCTCGCACACCAGGCAGTAGTCGCCCGGCTTCTCGAGTGGGGTCCCGCAACGCGAACACTCCATGCCGGCGAGAACGCGGGCGTGACGTAAAACCGCCCTGCTTCCTCAGAGCGAGAGCGGCCCGCTCTTGAGGTACTCGCGCAGGAGAACGGTCGCGTAACTCCCCTTCGGGAGCGCGAACTCGAACGTGAGCGGATCGCGCTCGACCGTGAGGGCACTCCGAACGAGGATCGCGCGCCGCGTCCCCGTCGAGTCGAACGACCCCGGGAGGTCGAAGTCGGCGGGTTCGATTCCGACGTCCGCGCAGACCTCGCGCTCGATCTCGCCGGGTTCGCCCTCGCCGAACTCGGTGTCCGTACCGACGAGCGGCGCGGTGACGAACGCCCGCCCGCGTTCGAGGTGGCGGTTCACGACCTCCACGCGGCCCGCCGTGACGCGCTGCGTCCGATCCGCGTCCGGAAGCACCGGTTCGCCATCCGCGTCCGCGAAGCAGACGACGTCGCCCGCGACCGCCCGGTCGAACGGCAGACCGCGTTCGAGGCGCTCGGAGCAGATCCGATTGAACACGTACGATTGGGCGGCGTGGACGAAGAGCCGCTGGAGGTTCGACGGGAACGTCTCCAGGGCCTCGCGGAACTCCTCGGGACGCTCTCCCCCGTTCTCCGCGAGCGCGTTCAACACCGCGCGCTCGTAGCGCAGGCGTCGCGGGAAGCGCTCGATGGACGCGCTCCAGTCGTGCGTCTCCTCGACGAACGACCGCGCCTCGCGCGTCTCCGGGGGCTCCGCCGTCGAGGGGTTCCCGACGTACGCCATCACCGCCCCCTCCCAGTCGCCGCGGAGGACCGCGAGGCCGACTTCGTGAGTCACGGGCCGATAGCTGCCGAAACGCTGTTGTCCGAAGAGGTTCGGGACCCCGACGCTCGTCGCGCCCTCGCCCGAACCGTCCGCGTGACCCTCCTCGCTCGCGTTCGCACTCGCCTCCCCGTTCGCACCGCCGAACGCCGCGAGGTCGCGCGTCACGTCGTCGACGGGGCCTGGATCGGCCTCGCGGACGACGATTCGGAACTCGTTCCCCCGGAGGTCGCCGAAGCGGATCGGGCGGCCCGCGCGTCCGACCACGTCGAGCTCCGCGTTCCCGATCTCTGGCAGGTCGTCGGGGGCGACGCCGCGCACGCTGAACAGCTGGGTCGTGACGGCGTTGCGGTCCTTCGTCCCCGCCCACGAGACGCGCTCGCGGCTGATCCCGAGCTTGTTCGAGAGGTCGCGAGCGAAGCCGTTCGTGTCCCAGTTCGTCAGCGTCGCGCGGAAGACGAGGTGCGGGTAGGCGCCCGCGTCGGCGTCCGCGGGCTCGGTGTCGAACGCTTCGAGCTCGCGCACGCGGAAGTCCGCGGCGGACTCCCGGAGCGACCCCCCGGTGCCGGGCGCGTCGCTCACGTAGTAGTCGATCCCGACGGCGCGCTCGATCTCGTGGGCGGCGCGCATCAGTAGAGCGAGAGGTCGCCCGTGACGGCGTCCACCTCGTTGTCCTGCGCGGGTCCGACACCGCACGTCGTCGCCGTCCCCGAGTCGAGTTGCGTGCGCCCGGCGTCGCGGACGATCGACGTCGGGAGGCCGCGGCGCCGGGCGTTCTCAGCGACCTCGAGGAGCTCGGACTCGGAGCCGACCTTCACGACGATCTTCGGCTGGCCCGCGTCCCTCCACGCGCGCACCGCGTCCGGACCGGCGTTCTCCGCGGCGTTCATGGCGGCGTGCGCGACCTGCGCGGCGAGCTTCCCCCGCCCCATCCCGAGATCCGTCCGGGCGGCGATGACCTGCTTCATACCCGAGGAAGCGACCAAGGCGGCATAGGCGTGGCGACCCGCCACGGGAGCGGACGCAGAGAGGTTCGCTTAACACGCCCCGGCGTCTCCCCGTGCGTATGATCCTCTCCGACGCCGATCTCCTCGATCGCATGGAGTCCGGCGACCTCGTCGTCGAGCCGCTCGACGATCCCGAACTCCAGATCCAGCCCGCGAGCATCGACGTCCGGCTCGGCAAGCGCTTCCTCGAATTCCAACACGCGAACATCCCCTGTATCCACCCGACGGATCAGACGGAGGTCGAGGAGTACGTGAGCGAGACGTACGTCGAGGCCGACGAGGAGTTCATCCTCCACCCCGGTGACTTCGTCCTCGGAACGACGAAAGAGCGCGTCGAAGTCCCCCCGGACCTCGTCGCGCAGGTCGAGGGCCGCTCCTCGCTCGGCCGCCTCGCCGTCGTGGTGCATGCCTCCCTCCCCGCTGACGAGCAGATATTCCTCTGGACGCCCGAGGACGGCTTCGGGTTCCACCGTATCGGTGACGTCGTCGCCGCGGAACCGAACGCGCACGCCGTCTCGTTCGATCCGAACTCGCTCGGAGTTCACACGTTCCCGATCACTGATTTCATTACGAACCCCGCCAAGCGCGTCTTCGAGGTCACGCTTGACTCCGGCCGAACCGTCCGCGTGACGCGCGACCACAATCTCTTCACGCTGGACGAACGCGGCCGTACGGCGCGGCTCGCGAGCGAGGACGCGGTCGGCGAGTACGTGATGGTCCCGGGGACGCTTCCGAGCGCGTCCACGCCGGAGACAGAACTCGACTTGCTCGACGTGCTCGGCGATCACACCGACGACGTCACGGTCTACGCGACCGACGGCGTCGGGACGGTCGACTGGGAAGGGGTCCCCTCGGGGTCTCGACGGCATTATCGCTCTCGGGGCAGCGCTCCGCTCTCCGCGACGAAGCGGACGACGGTTCCGGCCGACGCGGAGCTCGCGTTCAAGGGGAGTGACACACGCCTCCCGAGGACGATCCCCGTCACGCCCGAACTCGGGTGGCTACTCGGGTTCTACGTCGCGGAGGGGTACGCGAGGCGGAAACAAGTCGTGCTCGGTCAGAAGGAGCACGAGCCACTCGAGCGCGTCGCGGACTGGTTTGCCCGGTACGACACGCCAGTCTCTTGGTCGCAGACTTCGGACGGTGTCCACCAGCTGACGATCTGCTCCGCGCTCTGGTCCCGGATATTCCGAACCCTCGCAGCGGCCGGCTCGGAGAAAAACATCCCCGCACGCCTCTGGAACTGGTCGGACGAGGTCGTCGAGGCGTTCTACGAGGGGCTCCTCGATGGGGATGGCCACCGAAGAGACGGACGCGATACGCTCTACACCGCGAATGAAGCCCTCGCCGACAGGGCGACCTATCTCGGGAGTCGCCTCGGCTACGCGACGTCGACGTACCACCGTCAGCGCGATAACGATGCGCAGAGCGACGAGTGGGCAGTCGACTTCTACGAGGATGCCCACAAACGCGGGCAGTACGTTCCGAACCCGTCCGCCCTCCTCCGAGATCTGCGCGAGGACGCCGGTCTCACCATGGCGGACGTCGCGGACGCCATCGGGCGTTCCTCGAAGTCGTCCGTCTCGAACGTCGAGAACCGAACGTACGACGTGGTCACACGCGAGACGCTCGCCCGACTCCGTGACTGCTACGCCGACCACGATGCCGACGTGAGTCGCCTCGACGCGATTCTCAATGGGAACGTCCGGTTCGACCGCGTGGAGTCCGTCGAGGACACCGGCCGCATCGAGACGACGTACGACCTCGAAGTCCAGCCGCGGGGCCGGCGCGTGGAGAACTTCCTCGGTGGATTCGGTGGCGTGTTCCTCTCCAACACCGCCGGCTTCATCGACCCCGGTTTCCACGGCAAGATCACGCTCGAACTCTCGAACCTCGGAACCGCACCTGTCGCGCTCACGCCCGACATGCGGATCAGCCAGCTCGTCTTCACGGAGCTCTCCTCGCCGGCCGAACGACCCTACGGCGCCGCGCGCGGCTCGAAGTACCAGGACCAAGACGGCCCGCAGGCCTCGCGCATCCAGGGCGACGCGGAGTTCGGCGGCGACCAGTCCGGGGGCGGAGGCGGGGGGGACGCGTAGATGCGCTTTCTCGAGGAGGTCGTCGTCGACGAGTTCCTCCCGACGTACCGCTCGCTGCTCGCGGCGGCGCTCCGGGATCGCGGGCTCACCCAGCAGGCGGTCGCCGACCTGCTCGGGGTGAGCCAGAGCGCGGTCTCGAAGTACGCGAAGGGAGAGGTCGGGACGCGCGCGGAGATAGAGACGGACGAGCGCGTCACCGATCACGTCGCGGAGGTGGCCGACGGCCTCGCGGACGGAACGCTCTCGCGCGTCGGCGCGCTCGCGGAAGCCGAGGCGCTCGTGCGCGACCTCGAAGCGCCGGGCGACGTGCTCGCGGACATCCACGCCGAGCAGATGCCCGAGCTCGCGGGGGCGGGCGTCGACTTCCGCGGGACGGGCGAGGGGGCGCTCCGGGAGCGCGAACACGTCCTCGCGGACCTCCGCCGCGGCGTCAAGTTCCTGGAGCGCGCCTCGGGGTTCGCCACGCTCATCCCCGCGGTCGGCTCGAACCTCGTCGAGTGTCTCCCGGACGCCGAGACGCCGGAGGACGTCGCTGGCGTCCCCGGGCGGATCTTCGACGTGATGGGACGGACGACCGTCCCCTCGGACCCCGAGTTCGGCGTCTCCGCGCACGTCGCTACCGTGCTCCTCGCGGCCCGCGACGCCGGGAGCGACGCGCGCGCCGCGATCAACGTCGCGTACTCCCCCGACCTGATCGATTCCCTCGCCGAGGCGGGCTACGCCCCGGTCGAGTTCCCCGCGGAGTCCGAATCCGACGACACGCGAAGCGCGGTGCGCGACGCCGTCGCGGACGCGCCGGACACGCGCGCGCTCTACCAGACCGGCGGCTACGGCGTCGAACCCATCGTCTACGTGCTCGGCGACGACGCGCCGAGCGTCGCCGCGGCCGTCCGGTCCTTCTGCTGATTCTGACTACGAGGTGCCGACGCGCAAGAGCCCCCGCGGGCTGTGACACGCCCGATCGACGACGGTGACGCGAAAGCCCGGTTCGTCGTCGTCGGTCGGTTCGAAGCGGACGTCCGCGCCCGGGCGTCGCCGTAGCAACTCGACCGCGAGCGGGAGCGTGAGCACCCGCTGACCGCGTCCGAGCGCGTAGCCGTCGAGGGCGACCGTCGGCGACTCCGCCGGGCCGTCGACGCGGTACGCGTCGAGCAGGCCGGCCGCCGCGACGCTGTCGAGGCTGTCCGTGAGCGCGTCGGTCGGCTCGGCGACGGGATCGAGTCGCCCCGCCGCCCGGTTCAGGACGACCTCCTGTTCGTGGACGCTCAGCATCTCGTCGAGCACCGCGCCCATGCTCCGCAGGAGGAGCAGACAGAGGTCGTCGGGGTCGTCGACGGTCTCCGCGGCGTCGAGGTAGGCGTCCATCACGGCGCGCTCCGCGTCGCGGAAGCCACCCCCCGAGAGCGTCTCGAAGACCGCGGCGGCGACCTCGTGGCAGAACTCGCTCCGGTCCGTCGGCGTGTGGACGGTGGCGTCGCCCGTCGGCTCCCGCGGAAGCTGTCGGACGATGACGTCCCGGTGTGGTAGGTGCGGGTCGTACTGCCGTAACTCCGCCCGGTAGGCGTCCACGAGGTCGGCGGCCTGCGTCGCCGTCCCGCGGTCCGGAAAGCGGCGATCGCCCGAGGGAATCGGCCGCTCCCCCGTTCGAGCGCACGCGAGGTAGTACGAGCCGTCGTCGCAGGCGTACCCTTCCAGGCGCTCGCGGATCTCGTCGAGTGTCCGCCCGACCATCTACACCACCACCCGTTCCGAGTGTCGCGCCATGTGTTTAGGCTAGCCTAAAACGTAATGGGTGTTGTGGTCCCGGACTCACTCGCCGTCCGCGAGCGCGCCCTCCCTGAGGCGACGCTCCGCGGCTTCGAGCGCCGCGTCGCGGTCGAACTCCGTGACGATCGCCTCCAACTCCTCGCGCGACGACCCCGCGAGGTCGCGCGCGTGGCGCGTGACGTTCGGGAGCGCGCGCAGGATGTTGTCGACGATGGGGACCGCGGCGGTCCGGGCGCTCCGCGAGAGCGGGTTCAGGTCGATCACGATCTCCGTCTTCCCCATCTCGCCCAGCGCCTCCGCGCGGTCGCCGTCTTCGAGGGGCACGAGCACGACGTCGGCGTCGTAGATCCCGTCCGCGTCGACCTTCGCGCGCTCGTGGGAGAGCCCGGGGATGCGCGCGTCCGCCGTCAGCCCCTTCACCTCCGTCGCGCCGTGCTCGCGGAGGTGGTCGGCGATGGCCTGCACACGCTCTGCCGTCCGTCCGAAGAGGTTCACCTCGATGTCGGCACCGGTCGCGCCGGCCAGGGCCACCACTTCCTCGGGCACCAGCGCCGCGACGTTCCCGTTCACGCTGATCACGGGGTGTTCGGCGAGCAGGAAGTGCGCCGCCGCCGCGCGCGCCGCCCGATCCGCGCTCGGGATCGTCTCCTCGCCGAGCAGGTAGTCGAAGGCCTCCCCGCGCCCCTCCGCGATCAGCCCCTGCGTGCTCGTGATCCCCTTCTCCACGCCGTCCTCGATCCGGTGGCGCGTCACCAGTGACTGATATCGGGGGTGGTCCTCCGGGACGTCGACCTCGTCGCTCATACCCTCGGTTCGGCCGCGTACCGTCAAAAGCGCCGCGTCTCTCGCTCCCGACTCCTCGTCTTACCCGGGGTCGTCGCCTTACTCGCCCGTGAGACTCGCGCCCGCGTCGTGCACGCGCGTCATTGCCGCATCGTACCCCGCGTCGCTCAGCCCGTGTCCGAGCGCGAACACCGTGTGTCCGAGCATCGCCATCGACGCCTCGCCGCCCGCCTCGACGACGTCCGCGACGATCTGCTCGACCTCCGGCGTGAGGAGATCCGCCTCCTCCGCGAACCGCCGCGACTCCCGGACGAACCCCTCGATCGTCGGCCGCTCGCGCAGCGACTCCAGCGCCCGCACGCCGGCCGACGACAGCCGTGCCGTCGAGCCCGCGAGCACGTCCGCCGTCGAGAGCTCGCCGAGCGAGACGTACTCGATCCGGCCCGTCGCCGGCACGCCGTCGAGCTGTCCGTGGGGCGGCGCCCCCGGATCGAGGCGGATCGGGACGCCGCCGCGCGCTTGGGCGACCACGTCGCCGAGTCCGGTCCCCGCCGCGACTTCGCCCTCGTGAGCGAGTCGCACGAGGTCGTTCTCCGAGCGCCCCGTCTCGAACGCGCCGTTCGCCGCTAGCGCCGCGCCGAGCGCGATCCCGCCCGAGACGCCGAAGCCCGCCCCCACCGGGAGGTCGGTCGACGCCGTCACCGACGCGGTGGCGTCGAGCGCGTCCAACACGTGTTCGGCCGCCGGCACGGTCGTCTCGCGGCCGTTCAGCGTCACCGTCCGCTCGCTCGCCGGCGCGACCCGGACCCTGACGCCGTCCGCGAGCGTCACGCCCGCCCCCCGCGACCCGGTCTTCGCCGGCGTCCCGGCCCGGTGGACGGAGAAGAATCCCGTGATGTGTCCGGGGACGAACGCCGCGGCCTCGTCGGTCATCGTTCCGTGGTGAGTGCGGCCCCCGGTTAAGGCTTGCAGTTCGTCCCGACCGCCGCGGTGCGCGACCAGTACGCCCGTCGATCTGTCGTCCCGCAGCCAAAACCGTCATCCGCGCGGTCGAAGTAGCGACACCAGCCCGCGACCGGAGGCGTCGATTGTCGGAGCTCCCGCGCGAGACGGATTACGACGACCGTAGATCCGGTTACTCCTTCGAGGGGGGAGCCATCGACCACCGGGGGAACGCGGCGGGGCCGTCTCGGCCTCGTTGCGTCCGCACTCGTGCGCTCGTTCCCTTTCCGGCCCGGGTTCGTCACACGTCCGAGACACCGCAGACCGCAAAACCGCGAGCGACCGCCACGTCAGAGACGTCGCCGGCGCGGACCGGGGCGACGTGAACGTGGTTCGACGTGCGCGCCTCTGCGGGGGCCGGTGTCGATCTCGCGGGACCCCGCTCGGTCCGCTCCGCTTCGCTCCCCTCCCGTCCGCCGGGCCGCGCCGTCGCCTTACGGCGACGTGCGCTGTCGATCACGGAAGACGCTGGGGCGTCTTCTCGGCTCAGCAGGTCTTCGTCTACGGACTCAGAGGCTGCCGATCGCGTGAGACACGCTTCGCGTGCCTCACTGGCTCGTCAACGTGCTCGCCTCACGGCGAAAGCCGGTGCCGGTCGCGGAAGACGCCGACGGCGTCTTCCTGGCCCGGCAGGTCTTCGTCCTATGGACTCAGACGCTGCCGGTCTCGCGGGAACAGCACCGCCTCCCGGATGTTCTCCAAGCCGAGCATCGTCATGATGAGGCGCTCGACGCCGTACGCCCACCCCGCGTGGGGCGGCATGCCGTATTTGAACATCTTCGTGTAGTAGTCGAACTGCTCCGGGTCGAGCCCTTGCTGTTCGAAGCCCTCGACGAGCGCCCCGTAGCGGTGCTCGCGCTGCCCGCCGGAGACGAGCTCCATGCGGGGGTGCATCAGGTCGAACCCCTTCGAGGTCGTGGGGTCGTCCTCGTAGTCCTGGATGTAGAAGGGTTTGATCTCGCTCGGCCAGTCCGTGATGAAGTAGTGTCTGCCGACGTCGTCGCCGAGCGCGCGCTCGGCCTCCGTCGAGAGGTCGTCGCCGTAGACGAGCTGCTCGTCGAGCTCGCCCGTCGCGTTGATGCGCTCGATGGCCTCCTCGTAGGTGAGCCGTGGGAAGTCGCCGTCCGGCGTCTCGAAGTCGTCGTAGCCGAGCAGGTCGAGCTCCTCGGTGCAGTTCTCGGCGACGGCCTCGTAGGCCGCCTTCAGCGTGCCCTCACAGACGTCCATGGCCTCCTCGTGGTCGATGAACGCGGACTCGAAGTCGATCATCGTCGCCTCGTTCAGGTGTCGGGGCGTGTTGTGCTCCTCCGCGCGGAAGATCGGGCCGACCTCGAAGACGCGCTCCAGCCCGGAGCCGACCATCAGCTGCTTGAAGAGCTGCGGGCTCTGGTTCATGAACGCCTCCTCGCCGAAGTACGTGATCGGGAAGAGCTCCGTGCCGCCCTCGGTGCCGGTGGCGACGATCTTCGGCGTGTTGATCTCCGTGCTGCCGATGCTTCGGAAGTAGTCGCGGACCGCGCGCAGGACCTCGGCTCGGATCTCGAAGATCGCCTGTACCTCCTTCTTCCGGAGGTCGAGCGTCCGGTTGTCGAGGCGCGTCGAGAGGTCGGCGTCGACCTTCCCGGAGGGGTCGAGGGGGAGCTCCGCGTCCGCCTCGTTCAGGACCTCCACCGACCCGGGGAGCATCTCGACGCCCGTCGGGGCGCGATCCTCCGCCTCCACCTCGCCGGTGACGCTGATGACGGACTCGCGGTGGACGTTGAGCCCCGTCTCGACGAGGTCCTCGTCCATCTCGTCCTTCTCGAACTTCACTTGGATCTTGCCGGACTTGTCTCGGAGGATGAGGAAGGCGATCCCGCCGAGGTCGCGGACCTCGTGAACCCACCCGGCGACCGTCACGTGGTCGCCCGGTTCGGCGTCGGCCGTGTACGTTCTCTCGTCCATGTGCGCCCATATCGGCGTGGCGCGCTTAAATGCCGCCCTTCGCGTCGGCGGGGACGTCCGCCTACCGCGCGGCCTTCCCGTCGCGGGCGCCCTCGACCGTCTCGCGGACCGCCTCACACCCCTCCTCGTGTAGCAGGTCCCCGACGACGACGACGTCCGAGCGCTGGCCCATCAGGTAGGCGTCGTCGTAGTCGTGGATGCCGCCGCCGTAGAACAGCGTCGCCTCCTCCAGAGCGTCGTAGGCCGCCGCGACCTTCTCGGGATCGCCGAGCGTTCCCGAGTACTCGACGTAGACGACGTCCTGTCCGAGCATCCGCTCCGCGACTTCCGCGTACGCCGCGACGTCGTCCGCGTTCTGCTCGCAGTCGGCGTCCGTGAGCTCGGCGACGGAAGCCTCCGGGTTCAGGACGATGTAGGCCTCGGTCGCGGTACGCGCCCAGTCGACGTCGTCGATGCGGACCCACTCCTTGTGCGCGCCCGTGATCCACGCGACGTCGCCCGCGTTCATCACGACCGGAACGAGATAGCCGTCGAGCGCGTCGTCCTCGACGACGACCGCGGGGTTCGACGGCTCCTGATAGAGCGGGACGTCGTGCGTCCGGCAGGCGTCGATGACGCGGCGCATCTTGTCGCTCGTCACGTCGAGGGTGCCGCCGATCTCGATGGCGTCCGTCCCGGTCTCGCAGACGTCGTCGAAGGTCTCGCCGTCGACGAGGTCCTTGTCCGGGTCGACCTTGAGGACGTGGTCCCAGTCGGCCCACGGGGAGTGCATGCTCGGGGTATAAATCCGGGCCAGCAAAACCCCTTCGGACCGCCGGCTCGGCGCGCTCGCCGGCACGAACGCCGCCCGCGCCCGTCCGCTCGCGGTGTCCGCCCGCCCGCCGTCGTTCGGGCGCCGCGCGCCGAACGGTAACCCCTTTACTCGCACCGCCCCGACGTTCACCCGAATGCCGGTCATCGACTGCGACCCCGACGCGGCCCGCACGCGCCTCGACGAGGCGGGCGCGACGTTCGCCGAGGGGAACACCGAGCACGAGCGCTGGCGGGCGACGCTCGGCGACGCGAGCGCCGTCGCCTACGACGATCAGGTGGTCGTGCAGGGCGCACGCCCTGCGGACGTCACCGCCGTCCTCCGCGAGCACGGCGGCCGCGTCCACGCGTACTTCGACGGCGCGTCCCGGGGTAACCCCGGCCCCGCGGCGGTCGGTTGGGTGCTCGTCTCGCCCGGCGACGGCATCGTCGCCGAGGGGTCGGAGACGATCGGGTCGACGACGAACAACCGCGCGGAGTACGACGCGCTCATCACCGTCCTCGAGGCCGCGACCGACTTCGGCTTCGACGAGATCGAGATCCGCGGGGACTCTCAACTCGTCGCCAAGCAGGTGACGGGCGCGTGGGACACGAACGACCCCGCCCTCCGCGAGCGTCGTGTGCGCGTCCGGGAACTGCTGGGCGAGTTCGACGACTGGTCGATCACGCACGTCCCCCGGGAAGTGAACGAGCGCGCGGACGACCTGGCGAACGAGGCGCTCGATCGTGCCTGAGCTATCCGCGGAGACGGTCGCCGAGGCCGAACGTCTCACCTGTCTCGCTCTGCGCGCGAGCGACCCCGACGAGGCCGACGCCTATCGATCGGAGCGCGACGCCCTGCTCGCCGAGGCGGGGTACGCGGCCCGCGAGCGCGAGGACGGCGGCACCGTCACGCTCGTCTGCTACCCCGAAGCGTGGCTCGACGAGGCGGGGACGATCCGGATGGACCGCTTCGACCCCGAGGAGGCCGTCGAGCGCCCCCTCGGCGGCCCGGGCGACCCCGACGAGTGGGACGAGGTCGCCACGCACAACCGCGGGATCGCCCGCGCGGTCCACGAGGCGCACGGGAGCGTCCACGGCGAGACGGTGACGGCGCTCGCCGACTTCGCCAGCAATCACTACGCGAAGCCGATCGAGGCGCTCACGCGCGACGAGCTCGACGAGTTCCGCGAGGAGTACCTCGTGCGCAACGCGTGGCCGAGCGACGCACAGCTCGATCGGCTCTCAGAGTCGCTGCGCTACGCGTTCGCACTCGTAGACGAAGAGGTGCCGTAGCGGGACGTCCGCACCGCCCCGTTATTCGTACTCGGCGACGACGTCGCGGATCCGCGCGGCGCGCTCGCCGGTCGCGACGAACTTCTCGAGCGCCCACGAGAGGTCGTCGAAGACGGCCTCGACGCCGGCGTCCGTCAGCGCGTACTGGTTGGTCCGCTTGTCGAGTTCGCTTTTCTCGACCATCCCCTCCTCGACGAGGTCGTCGAGGTTCGGGTAGAGTCGGCCGTGGTTGACTTCCTCGCCGTAGTACTCTTCGAGCTCCCGCTTGACCGCGAGCCCGTATCGTGGTTCTTCGGCGAGGACCACGAGGATGTTCTTCTGGAACGCTGTCAGATCGCGGACGCCGGTACGCGCCGCGCGTTGTGCCTCTGACATAGTTGTACTTAATGACACAGACGGTATTTAAACGCTTCTCACGATTCCGGCGTTGAGTCCCGCTCCGGTGACCCGAAAGGCCCTTTACGGCGTCAATCGCACACCAAATCGTTATGGTCAACCTCTGGGAAGACCTCGAAACCGGACCCGACGCGCCCGACACCGTCTACGCGGTCGTCGAGTGTCTGAAGGGCGAGCGCAACAAGTACGAGTACGATAAGGACATCCCGGGCACGGTGCTCGATCGCGTCCTCCACAGCAACGTCCACTACCCCTCGGACTACGGCTTCATGCCGCAGACCTACTACGACGACGGGGACCCCTTCGACGTCCTCGTCCTCGTGAAAGATCAGACGTTCCCCGAGTGCGTCATCGAAGCTCGCCCCGTCGCCCTCATGCGGATGGACGACGACGGCGAGAAGGACGACAAGGTCATCGCCGTCCCCGAGGAGGACCCGCGCTACGACCACATCACCGACGTTGAGGACCTCACCGAGCAGAAGAAGGCCGAGATCGCCGAGTTCTTCGAGACCTACAAGAACCTCGAGGAGGGCAAGGAGGTCTCCGTCGGCGACTGGGAGGACGCGCAGACGGCGAAGGACGCCATCGAGCACGCCCAGCACCTCTACGACGAGAACTTCTAACGCACCCGCCCCGCTTCTTTGTGCCGCGTCGTGGCGCCGATTACCATCGGGTATCCGCCGCCGGCACGCCGATGAGGTATGCGCATGGGTAATACTTTGGGCGTGGCGGCCCGACGGTCGCGTATGTCCACGAACCGTCCCGCGGTCGGCCTCGATCACCTCACCGTCGTCCCGACGAACTACGACGACGACGCCGACGACGCCGCCGACGCCGACGACACCGCGGACGGGGACGCCACCGCTACCGACGACGTATAACGTCGCGTCGCTGCTGCCCCGTCGCCACCGCCACCGACGACGTATAACGTCGCGTCGCTGCTGCCCCGTCGCCACCGCCACCGACGACGTATAACGTCGCGTCGCTGCTGCCCCGTCGCCACCGATCGCCGTCCGTGGCTCGCCTCCCGCCGCGCCGCTCCCGTTTCGCTCGTCGGCGACCCGCTCGTAGACAGGGGCGAAAGCCGACGCGAACGAACGTTCTTAAGCCGCGCGAGCGGACAAAGGCGATATGGGACTCTTCGACCGACTCCGCGGCGACGACGGTCCGCGGGTCGCGTTCATCGGAATCGACGGCGTGCCCTACTCGCTCGTCGCGGACCACCCCGAGGTGTTCGAGAACCTCACGGCGATGGCACAGGACGGTGCCGGTGGCGCCATCGAGAGCATCGTGCCTCCCGAATCCAGCGCCTGCTGGCCCTCCCTCACGACCGGCGTCAACCCCGGCAAGACGGGCGTATACGGCTTTCAGGACCGAGAGACCGGGACGTACGACACGTACGTCCCGATGGGCCGCGACGTACAGGCGACCCGTCTCTGGGATCGCGTCACCGACGCCGACCGGCGCGCCTCCGTGTTCAACGTCCCCGTCACCTTCCCGCCCCAGCGCAACGTCGACCGGATGGTCTCGGGGTTCCTCTCCCCTGGCGTGAAGAAGGCCTCCCACCCGAGCGACGTCGGCGACTACCTCGACGAGCTGGGGTATCGCATCGACGTCAACGCCAAACTCGGTCACGACGAGGACAAGACGGAGTTCGTCGAGGACGCCCACCACACCCTCGACAAGCGCTACGAGGCCTTCGACCACTACCTCACGGGGGACGACTGGGACCTCTTCTTCGGCGTCTTCATGACGACCGACCGGGTCAACCACTTCCTCTTCGAGGACTACGAGCGCGACGGCGAGAACAAAGAGGAATTCCTCGACTTCTACGATCAGGTCGACGACTACATCGGGAAGCTCCGCGAGGCCGCGCCCGACGACGTGACCTTCGTCGTCGCCTCCGATCACGGCTTCACGACGCTCGACTACGAGGTCCACCTCAACCACTGGCTCGAAGAGCGCGGGTGGCTCTCCTTCGAGGACGACGAGCACGACAGCCTCGCTGACATCGACGACGACACGCGCGCGTACGCTTTCGTTCCCGGGCGCTTCTACCTCAACCTCGAGGGGCGCGAGCCGCGCGGAAGCGTCGCACAGGAGGACTACTACGAGGTCCGCGACGAGCTGAAGGCCGAGATCGAGGCGCTCGAAGGACCGAACGGCGAACCGGTCGTCGCGCGCGTCGTCGAGAAGGAGGACGCCTTCGCGGGCGATCACGACGAGATCGCGCCAGACCTCGTCGCCATCCCGAACCACGGGTTCGACCTGAAGGCCGGCTTCCGCGGGAGCGAGACGGTCTTCGATAAGGGCCCGCGCAACGGGATGCACTCCTTCGACAACGCGACGCTCGTCACCGACGCGCCCGAGGTCGCCATCGACGAGGCCAACCTCTTCGATCTGACGCCGACGATGCTCGACCTCCTCGACATCGACTTCGACGCCACCGACTTCGACGGCGGTAGCCTCGTCAAGGGCTGAGCCCGGCCGCTACGTCCGCGCCGACGCCCCCGTGGCGCTCGACGTGGACGGCGACGGTCGCGCGGATCGCCTCGGCCGCGACACCGCGCTCGCCTTCGACTATCGGACGGGCGTCGTCGCGGTCGTCCCGCCGGGTCCGCGTGGCGTCGGCGACGTCGGGCGGCTGAGCGAGACCTCGGCGGGGTGGGCGGCGCGCGGCGAGTGAGAAACCCCCATTTAGCCCGAGCGCTAACGTCGAGTATGCTCACAGAGGAGATCGCCGATCCAGCGGCGACAGCCCCGGAGGCGCTCCGAACCCAGTATCTGGCCGCGCTCACGGCCGTCATTGAGGAACGCGGGATCGAGCCCGTCGCCGCGGAGACGGACCTCTCGACCGAACGCGTCGAGGTGATCCTCGACAACCCCGACGACGTGACCCTCGCGGAGGCCGCGGCCGTCCTGTCCTGTTCGCCGGACTATCCCGCGGCCGACGACTACTTGCTCGAAGTCCGGGATCACCTGATGCTCCAGATGAGCTCCGCGGTCGTCGACATCGGCGCGCTCCAGCGCGCCATCGACACCGATCTCGACCCGAAGGTGCTCCAGCAGAAGGTCGAGGGGCGCCGCGAGATGACGCTCGCGGAGTACGCGCGCGTCGTTCACCACCTCGCGGTCGAGAACCCGTGGTGACGATGCGGGTCGCCATCCTCGGCTGCGGCTACGTCGGCCTCGAACTCGGCCGCCAGCTCGCCGCGACCGGCCACGAACCGATCGGCGTTCGGCGCTCCGACGACGGCCTCGCGGCGATCCGCGAGGCGGGCTTCGACGCCGTGCGCGCGGACGTGACGGACGCCGAGAGCCTCGATGCCGTCCCGGACGTCGACGCGGTCGTCTTCGCCGCCTCCTCGGGCGGGCGCGACGCCGACGCCGCCCGACAGGTCTACGTCGAGGGTCTGCGCACCGCGATCGACGCCTTCGGCGAGCGCGAGCACGCGCCGACCCAGCTCGTCTACACGTCGAGCACGGGGGTCTACGGCGACCACGACGGGGAGTGGGTGGACGAGGACACGCCCCTCCGGCCGACGACGGAGAAGACCGAGGTGCTCGTCGAGGCCGAGCGCGTCGCCCGCGAGCGCCCGGCCGAACACGGGATGGCGGGGCGCGTCGTCCGTTTCGCCGGCCTCTACGGCCCCGATCGCTACCGGCTGGAACGCTACACCACGGGTTCGGTCGTCGAGGGGTACCTGAACATGCTCCACCGCGACGACGCCGCGGGGATCGTCCGCTTCGCGCTGACGGAGACGGACGAACCGCTGTTGCTCGCGGTGGACGACGAGCCGGTGGATCGGCGCGATCTCGCGGCGTGGCTGGCGGACGCGTGTGGCGTCGCGCGGCCGGCGACGGTCCCGCGGGCCGACCGCCTCGCCGCCGACGACCTCTCCGAGGCGGCGCGCCGGCGACTCACGACCAGTAAGCGCTGCTCGAACGCGTTGGTGCGCGATCTCGGCTACGAGTACGCGTATCCGACGTACCGCGAGGGGTACATGGACGCGGTCCGTGCGTACCGGGCCGGACGATAACGCGTTCGTCGTCGGCCGGCGCGCCCGCTTCGCCCGACTTTTTGCCGTCGGCGCGCCCACGCCCCGTATGGAGTACACGCAGGAGCGGGTGGCGACGCTCCACGACTACGGCGGGGCGGCCCCGGACGCCCCCGTGGGCCGCACGACGGTGATCGTCCCGATGACCGAACGGGAGTACGCGGGGCTGGCCGCCGAGGGCGTCCTCTCGACGCTCGCGTCGCTCGACCCTGAGCGCGTGCTCGTGCCGCTTCGCGCCCCGGCCGAGCGCGTCCCGGCCTTCTGCGACTGGCTCGACGGCTTCGATCTCCCCCTGGAGGTGCTCTGGTGTTCAGGGACGCGCCTCGCCGACCTGTTGGACGGGGTCGGTCTCGACGGCGAGACGGGCAAGGGCCGGGACATCTGGCTGGCGCTCGGGCTCGCGGCCGACTCGGCGCACGTCGCCCTCCACGACGCGGACGCGGAGAGCTACAGCGAGCGCGACGTGCCGAAACTCCTCGCGCCGCTCGCCGGCGACTTCGACTTCACGAAGGGGTATTACGCCCGCGTGGAGTCCGGCCGGCTCTACGGGCGGCTCTTTCGGCTCTTCTACGAGCCGCTGATCGCGGCGCTCGCCGACCGCCACGATCACGAGATCCTCGACTATCTCGGCGCGTTCCGCTACGCGCTCGCCGGCGAGTGCGCGATGACCGGCGACGTCGCGCGCTCGCTGCGCGTCCAGCGGCGCTGGGGGCTCGAAGTCGGGACGCTCGGCGAGGCCTACCGGACGACCGGACCCGACGGCGTCGCGCAGGTGGACCTCGGGTTCTACGAACACGACCACCGCGCCGTCTCGGGCCCCACGGGGCTCGGCGACATGAGCGAGGGCGTCGGCGACGCGCTCCTCCGCGTGGTCGAGGAGGCGGGCGTCAGCCCGGAGTACGACACGCTCCCGGAGCGCTACGTCGCGGCCGCCGAGCGTTTCGAGCGCGGCTACGCGGCCGACGCGGCGTTCAACGGGTTCGCGCACGACGCGGCCGCCGAGCGCGAACAGGTCGAGACGTACCGTGCGGCCGTGAGCGAACCGGGGCCCGACACCCGCCTCCCCGCGTGGGACGACGCGCCGCTCTCGATCGCGGAGGTCCGCGAGGCCGCCGCGGCGGACCTCGACGCGGTACGTTGAAGCGCCCGCGACGCCCACTCCCCTCCATGTCCCTCGATTCAGACGAACTCGCGGGCGTCTGCGACCTCTTCGGCGGCCTGACACGCGAGGAGCTCGCCGGTGCCGTCGCCGATCTCGCCGCGCGCCGGGGGGACGATCACGACCGCGAGTCGCACGATCGGGCCGTCGCGGACGCCCGCGAGGCGTACGCGCTCCTCGAAGTCGATCCGGCGGGCCTCGGGACGCTCGACGCCGACGCATCTCTCCTCGTCCCCGGGCCGCGGGCGTTCCCGGTGACCCCCGAGGGCGGCGAGGACCTCCCTCACCTGCTCGACGCACCGCGGCGCGACGTGCCGAGCGACGCCGTCGAGACGGCGCTCCGCGCGCGCCTCGCGGCCGACGTCGCCGCGCTCGATGAGAGCGGAGGCGACGCGGACGGCGAGGACGAGAGCGGGGACGAGGCGGGGATCGAGGCGCCCGACCCGGCGGTGTTGATCGACGTCACGTACGACGCCGCGGCGCTGACCGGGACCGACTTCACCGACGTCCGGGAGCGCATCGCCGATGCGCGGTGACGCGTCCCGAGGAACGATTAAGGGGGCGAGGCGTCTGCACACCGGCATGGACCTCGGTCGCATCGCCACCCGCCGTCCCGAGACGAGCGCGGGCGCGGAGCGCGAGGCGGCCGTCCTCGTCCCGGTCGTCGAGGCGTCCGACGGTCCCGCGCTCCTCTTCACGAAGCGCGCGGATCACCTCGGCGAACATCCGGGACAGATGAGCTTTCCCGGGGGCGGCCGCGAACCGAGCGACGCCGACGCGACCGCGACGGCGCTCCGAGAGGCCGACGAGGAGATCGGTCTCCGCCCCGAGGAGGCGCGCGTCGTCGGACGCCTCGACGACATCGAGACGGTGACCGATTACGCGATCACGCCCATCGTCGCTCGCGTTCCCGACCGGACGTACGACCCGGATCGCCGCGAGGTGGCGGAGATCGCCGTCCTCCCGCTCGCGGCCCTGCTCGACCCCGCGAACCACGAACTGGAGCGCCGCGACCACCCCGAATACGGCGAGCTCGACGTTCACTTCTTCCGGGTCGACGGATACACCGTCTGGGGAGCGACCGGGCGCATCCTCGTCCAGTTCCTCGAACTCGCTTGCGGGTGGGAGCGACCGACGACGCCGGATCGCGTCGTCGATCCCGACGCCGAGCCGTGAATCCGCTACGCTTTTGCCGGGACGCGGCCTAGTGCGGACGTACATGGTCGCCCAGACGAGTGGTCGCGTTCCAGCACCGTTCTGAGACCGCAGCCGTGAGCGAGACACGTCGCCGACGCGTCGCGGAGGGCACAGCGTGCTGAGCGCCGCGGCCCGCGCCCGCGAGACCGGCATCGACGCGGTGGCGCTGAAGCCGATGGAGTGCGACGTCAGCGTCGCCGCCGACCTCCCCTTCGACACGGTCGTCATCGACTACGAGGGTCGCGCGCACCTCCCCGAATCGGACGTCCTCGCCGACATCGCGGCCCGGCGCGACCTCCGGCTCACCACGCCCGTTCGGGCGGCGGGGTTCGACCCGCTCGGCGACGACGAGCTCGCCGCGACGCTCCCGGAGGACGCCGGCCGCGTTCTCGTCGCCGGCCACGGCGCGTACCTCGACGACGACGAGCAGGAGAAGCGCATCGCGCCGCGCCTCGGCGCGGCCGTCGAGGCCTACCCGGACGCGTGGGTCGGCACCGAGGGTATCGAGCGCGTCGCGCTCGCCACCGGCGCCGGTCAGTTCGAACTGCTCTCGCGCTCGACCGACCGCGACCTCCGCGCGCTCCGCGTGGCGGGCTACGAGGGGCAGGTCTCGCTCTACGCACCCGTCGTTCTCGACGACGACGAGGAGGCCATCTTGGACGCGCTCGGCGACTACACGGCTCGACGCGGTCCCGTCCGGCGAGCGCTCCCGGACGACGCCGCGACTGACGGGTCGGCGACCGGCCGTGCCCGCGAGGTGCTCTCCGCCGCCGTGCGCGACTACGCGCTCGTCGGTGACGCCGAGACGGTCGGCGAGCGCGTCGCGGAACTGAAGGACGCCGGCGCGGACACTGTCGTCGGCTACCCCGCCCGCGGCCCCGACGCGTTCCGCTAGTCGAGCACGAGATACGTCCGCTCGCCGTCGCGTTCGAAGTGCGCGTCGCGCCCGCGGACGAACGAGCGCACCCACGCGAACGACGCCTCCGTGACGTCGATTCGCGCTTCCTCACGACTCGACTCCCCGACGACGGCCGCTCCATCGGCACTCATACACCGGCCTACGATCCCTCGTTGCTAATAGCTCACCCGTGCGCGTGGTGAAAGTGAAAGTGGTCGCGTCGTGGCCTCAGACCCCGGTCCTCCGGTCACGTATCAGTATAATTTTATTTCCTCTCCGCTCAACCGGGGGTTCGCACGCACCGAGCACGCCGCGCGACCGTGTCCGTTGAAGTGGCCGCCGCGCCACCCCATCGGATATGCACGGACACGGACGCGCGGGCGACGGGCGGCGGGCCCCGGGACGGCCGGGTAGTCGGGCGTCGACGGGACGGCCGGGTGGTCGCGCGTCGACGGGGTGGCCGCGATGACGGCGCGCTCGGTCGCGGTCGTCGGCGGCGGCGCGGTCGGACTGACGGCCGCGTACGATCTCGCTTGTCGGGACGCGGACGTGACGCTGTACGAGCGCGACGACCTCGGGGCTGGGAGCACGTCGCGCGCGGCCGGCATCGCGTACGACGCCTACGCGGAGGACGTCGACGTCGCGCTCGCCGAGCGCGCAATCGAGCGCTTTCGCTCCTTCTCGGGCGAACGCGACTTCCGCTTCGCACGCACGCCGTACCTCTGGTTCGCAACGGAGGGCGGAGCGGCCGCGGGCGCGATCCGGGAACAAGTCGAGCGAATGCGCCACCACGACCGCGACGTCGAACTCGTCGACGCCGAGGCGATCCGACGGCGGTTTCCGGTGTTGCGCGCGGACGACGTCGTCGTCGCCGGCCTCGCGCGGACGGCGGGTACGGTCGATCCTGCGGGCTACGTCGACCTGCTCGCGGCGAAGGCCCGCGACGCGGGCGCGGACGTGCGAACGCACACGACCGCGTCCGTCGCCCTCGACCCGCCCCGGGTGAACGGCGCGGCGTACGACGCGGTCGTCGTCGCCGCGGGCGCGTGGACGGGCGACGTACTCGCGGACGCGGGCGTCTCCGTGCCCGTGGAGCCGTATCGCGTCCAGGCGGCCGTCGCCGGCGGGCCGGCGATCCCGATCCTCTACGACGCGACGCGGGAGTACTACGCCCGGCCGCACGCGCAGGGGATCATCGCGGGCGACGGCGTCACGACGCCGGTCGATCCCGACGACTACGACGGCGAGGCCGACGACGCGTTCCGCGATCGGATCGTCGAGCGCCTCCGCGAGCGCGTCGTGAACGCGAACGTCCCGATCGAGCGCTCGTGGGCGGGCGTCTGTGCGCGGACGCCGGACAACGATCCCCTGCTCGGCGAGGTCGCGGACGGTCTCTACGTCGGGGCCGGGTGGAACGGTCACGGGCTGATGCGCGCGCCGGCCGCCGGCGAGCGACTCGCGGAAGACGTGTTGGGAGAACGTGACGGCGTCGGCGCGTTCGATCCGACGCGGTTCTGAACCGGTTCGATGCGGGTGACGCGGCGCCCGTCCGGGGTTCCCCGCTACTCGATGGCGACGGCGTCGCCCTTCGGCACGTAGACGTGGAGCGTCCCGTCGTCTCGGAGCTCGGCGCGCGCGCCCGGATCGTCGACCGCGGCGTCCGCCGGTAGCTCCGCGTGACCGTCGAGCGCGAGGCCGCGGCCGGCGAGCAGCGTCCGGAACCCGTCGCGATACTCCCGGTACCGATCGAAGTGAACGGTGACGCCCCCGTCCTCCGCCGTGACCTCGACGTCTCGGGTCTCGACGCCCGGCGCGTCGAAGACGAGGAGGTACTCGTCGTCGCTTTCGAGGACGTCGACGGCGAGCGCGGTGCGCTCTTGGACGCGGCTCATCGCGCGACCGACGCGCTTCAGAACGGCGCGACTCGCGGCCGCGCCGTACGTCACGAGGTCGCTCACAGTTCGATCTCCGCGAGCGACGTCTCCGACCCGCAGTAGGGACACCGGAGGTCGGCGGTCGAGACGTCGTCCGGGACGTCGTACGTGTAGTGGAGTTCCGCCATGTCGAGCTCGCAGTCGTCGGCCGTGCACTCGACTTCCATCGTCGCGGGCATGCTCGTGCGTTCGCCCGGGAGGTCAATAAACACGCGGGCTTCCGCGGATTCGGCCGGTCCGCTCGCGCGGCGCGCCGCGACGGTCGCGTTTTTACGCGTCGAACCCCTTCCCCGCTCATGACCGACCCCGCGACGCTTTCCGTGACCATCGTGGACGGCTACGTCGACGAGCCGGCCCACTTCGGGGTGCCGCCGTACATCTCCACCTATCCGCGCTACACGGCGGGTGCGCTCCGTGAGGCGGGCGTCCCCGAGTCGCAGATCACCTACCACACGATCGACGCGCTCCGCGACGACCGCTCGCGCTGGCTGGACGTCGAGGACGCGGACCTCATGATCTACCTCGGCGGGATGACGGTTCCGGGGAAATACGTGGGTGGCACGCCCGCCGAACCCGACGAGGTGCGCGAACTCGCGTGGACGGCGAACGGCACCTCGCTGATGGGCGGCCCGATCAGGTTCGGCGTCGGCGAGGAGAACGCGGGCGCGCAGGACATGGCGCGCGACGACCTCGACTTCGACTTCCTCGCTATGGCGGACGTCGAGGCGGCCGCCCACGACCTCGTTGCGAGCGGTCTCGAGGGATTCGAGGACCGCTATCGGGACAACGCGGAACTCGATCGTTGGGCGGAGGCGGGTGCGTTCGTCGTCGAGCAACACCCGAACCACCCGGAGTACCTCATCGCGGAACTCGAAACCTCCCGGGGCTGTGCGTACCGCTGTTCGTTCTGCACGGAGCCGATGTACGGCGACCCGGACTTCCGGACGCCCGACTCCGTCGTCTCCGAGGTCGCCGCGCTCGCGGACGCCGGCGTGAACGACTTCCGCATCGGCCGGCAGGCCGACATCCTCGCCTATGGGGGGGACGGCGAGGCGCCGAACCCCGACGCCCTCCGCGAGCTCTACGGCGGCATCCGCGCGGCCGTCCCGGACCTCGGGACGCTCCACCTCGACAACATGAACCCGGTGACCATCGTGGACTATCCCGAGAAGTCCCGCGAGGCGATCCGAGTCATCGCCGAGCACAACACGCCGGGCGACACCGCGGCCTTCGGCCTCGAATCCGCGGACCCCGTCGTCCAGGAGGAGAACAACCTCCTCGTGGACGCCGACGAGTGCCTTGAGGCCGTCCGCATCGTCAACGAGGAGGGCGGTTGGCGGCCCGGCGAGTCGGAGAAAGTCGGCCCCTCGACGGGCGACGAGGTGAGCCGTCTCCCCAAGCTCCTCCCCGGCATCAATCTCCTGCACGGGCTGAAGGGCGAACGCGAGGAGACCTACGAGCACAACAGGCGCTTCCTCGAACGCGTCTACGAGGCGGGGCTGATGCTCCGCCGTATCAACATCCGGCAGGTGATGGCGTTCGAGGGGACGGAGATGGCGGAGACGGGCGCGGACGTGGCGAGGCAGAACAAGAAGCGCTTCAAGCGATACAAGAGCGCGGTCCGCGAGGAGGTCGACCAGCCGATGCTCGAACGCGTCTGTCCGCCTGGCACCGTGTTGGAGGACGTCCACTTCGAGTACCACCAGGACGGGAAGACCTTCGGGCGCTCGCTCGGGACGTACGCGCTCCTCGTCGCCGTCCCCGGTGAACGCGAGCTCGGGACCGTCACGGACGTCGCCGTCACCGATCACGGCTATCGCTCCGTCACCGGCGTCCCCCATCCCCTCGACCTCAACGAGGCGTCGATGGACGAGCTCCGTGCGCTCCCCGGCGTCGGTTCGGGCACCGCCGGCGACATCGTCGTCAACCGCCCGTACGAGACCCCGGCGGAGGCACCGGGGGACGCCGACCTCGCGCGCTTCACCCGCTAGGGGTGGGGTAGAACTATTATGGACGATGCCGATGCTCCCACGAGGGTCTCACAGTGGAAATCTCCGATCAGCTCCTCTGTCTGTTCAACGCCGAAGTTACCGTCAGCGACGACGAGTACGTCGTCCGCGTCCCGACAAGCGAGATCGAGGCCGGTGCCGTCGATCCCGGTGAGGTGTACCGCGTCGCGCTCATCGAACGCGACGACGACGGGGCGAGCGCCGACTCATCGAGCGATGCCGCTTCGAGTGGCTCCACGCCCGCGACGGGTGACGCCACCGGCGGGGGGCCACAGCCCCCCGTCGAGGAGGGCGAGATCCGGTACGTCGAGATCGAGGACATCGGCAAGCAGGGCGACGGTATCGCCCGCGTCGAACGCGGCTACGTCATCATCGTCCCCGACGTCGAGATCGGCGATCGCGTCAAAGTCGAGATCACACAGGTGAAGTCCAACTTCGCGGTCGGCGAGACCATCGAGGACGACGCCGACGCCTGACCGTCCGATCTCCGTACCCGCACCGTCTCCGTCTTCCCCCCGCCGCTCGCGGGGGGTCTACCCCTCGTATCGCGTCCCGTCCGGCCGCTTTGCGCCCTCGGAGTCGTGGACGACCGTCTCGCCGGGGTCGGGATCGACGGGCGCGTACGCGTCGCGGACGTCGATCGCCTCCTCTAACTCCGTCACGGCGCGCTCCTTGAGCGCCGCGGCGAGCTCCTCGGCGTCGGCCCGCGAGATGTCGCGGCCGAGTCCCTCGCACTCGTGGGCGCGAACCATCCCCGCCTCGTCGACGGCCTCGCCCATCGGCTGGCTCGTGCCGCCGAGCGCCACCGAGAACGGGTAGGTCCGACAGATGAGCGGTCGGTGGTCGTGGACGGTACAGGCGCCGGTTCCCGCGGAGTCGCTCGTCGCGCTCCCCTCCTCCTCGTAGAAGGTACAGTCCCCGCAGTCGTCGGTCTGCAGGGCCCACTCGAACGTTTCCCCGGCCCCGTCGGCGTCGAGGCCGTACGGCATCGGGCGCGCGACGTCGCGCCACTCCAACGTCTCGGCGTCGGCTATCGCTCGGGCCTCGTCCGGGAACACCGTCGCCGTGTGCTCCTCGCCCACGCCCTTACAGCACCCGCCACAGCGCGTGCACTCGAAGCCGATCGCCTCGATGGCGTCCGCGAGCGCGGCCACGTCCAACTCCCGCGCGCGCTCGAGCTCGTCTTCGAGGCGTTCCATGCGCACGGATCGGCGCTCGACCGCCAAAAGCCTCCCGTGTCCCCCGGCTCTCGACGCCGAGCCGCGCGGCGCGCGCCGTGTCGTGCTCTCAGGCGCGATATCGCGGCCCGTCCGGCGTCTCCTCGCGCGTCACGCGTCCCTCGACGACGAGCTTGTCGAGGTGTGCGCGGACGGTGGCGGCGGCGAGGGACCGGAACGCACCGCGGTCGCGGTCGTAGACGGCCTCGACGATCTCGGGGACGGTCCGTGCGCCGCTCGCCACGGCCGCACGGACGTCCCGGTCGCGCTCGCGGCGGTGCGCGACGACCGCGGCGAGGCGTTCGCGCGGGCGCTCGATCGGGTCGCCGTGTCCGGGGTAGAGCGTCCCCGGGTCGCGGGCGTAGAGCCGTCGGAGGCTCGTGAGGTACGCCCGTAGGTCGCCCTCGTCGGCGATGGCGGTGCTCCCGCCCGCGCGACAGCAGTCGCCGACGAGATACTCGTCGCCGGACACGAAGGAGACGTGATCGGGCGCGTGGCCGGGCGTCGCCACGACGTCGAGCGGTCCCACCGAGTCGCCCTCGCGGTACGTCCGATCGGGAGCGACGCCGGTGGCGTCGGCGAAGCGATCGGCGTAGGGGGCGTACGCCCAGACGGTGGCCCCGTTCCGCTCGGCGTAGCGCGCGAGCGCGCCCACGTGATCCGGGTGCGTGTGCGTGGCGACGACGTGTTCGATCCCGCCGACGCCGTCCAGTCGAGCGCAGCGCGCGGCGGGGTCGACGAGGACGGTATCGACGACGTACGCGTTCGTCCGGCCGCTCGGGACGCGGCGGTCGACGGGGACGGGGACGCGCTCGATGCCGGACACGCGCCGGTCAGTGATCGAGGAAGTAGACCTGCTTGCGCGCGTCGCGGAAGCTGTACCGCGAGTCGACGAGACCGGCCTCGTCGAGGCGGTTGAGGGCGTATCGGACGGTTCGATCCGGCAGCAGCGACTCCTCGGCGAGCTGGCCCTGTGAGAGGGGCTCCTCGGTTTCGAGGACTTTCGCCACGAGCTTCGCGCTCGGCGGGAGGTCGCGGAGCCGCTCGCGGAACTCCTCGTCGTCTTTTATCGGTGATGGTCGCTGCTCTCCCGTCGTACTCATGGCAGTAAATCGCACACACCCGTAGATAAAGGTTGGTACTTCGAACGACGGCTACCTTATACTGTATAAGGTCGTACCAGTGAGCCGCACGCGTCGTCGTCGGACGACCGTCGCGGGGTCCCCCGACGCGCATCCAGTATCGTTTTACATTCCCGCAGATGTAGAGTCGTGTAGACCGTGAAGGGACAGGAGTGGTACCAGGCCGACGAGGTCGCGGCGGAGTACGAGGACAAGCGGTTCTCCGGCGGCGGCCGGCTCATCGACCGCCGCGAGAAGCAGGCCGTCCTCGACGCCCTCGGCCCACTCGACGGCAAGCGGGTGCTCGAAGTCGCGTGCGGGACCGGCCGATTCACCGTCCTCTGCGCTCAACGGGGGGCCGACATCACCGGGATGGACATCTCCGCCGCGATGCTCCGCGAGGGGCGCGCGAAGGCCCGTCAGGTCGGCGTCGACGACCACCTGGAGTTCATGCGGGGCGACGCCGCCCGACTCCCCTTCCCCGACGACTACTTCGACGCCGTCTTCGCCATGCGGTTCTTCCACCTCGCCGACACCCCCGCGAAGTTCCTCAGTGAGATGGCGCGCGTCTCGAAGGGCGATGTTTTCTTCGACACCTTCAACCGATACAGCACGCGCTCGCTCTACAACTCCCTCCTCCCGATGGGGTCCCGGCTCTACTCGACGAGCGAAGTCCGCGACCTCCTCGGGGGCGCCGGCCTCACGCTTCGCAGCGACGCCCACGACTTCGTCCTCCCGTACGGCTTCTACCGGAAGCTCCCCGGGTGGCTCGCCGACCCCATCCGCGACGCCGACGTCGCCGTCGGCGACACCCCGTTCGGCGATCGCCTCGCGTCCGTCTCCTACTGGCACGCGCACGTCTGACGCCGTGTCGCGTCGCTTTTACGCCCGGCCCCGTTCGGTAGGGCTATGGAGTTATCGGTGGTCGTCCCCACCCTGAACGCGCGCCGCCGTCTCGCGCGCGCCCTCGACGCCCTCGATACGCACCTCCCCGACGTCGAGGTCGTCGTCGTCAACGGCCCGTCGAGCGACGGGACCTCGGGGCTCGTCCGCGACCACCCGGCCGCCGACGTCCTCCTCGAAATTCCCGAACGGAACCTCAACGCCTCCCGAAACGCCGGACTCGCGGCCGCGACGGGCGACGTCGTCGCGTTCGTCGATCACCGCTCGGTCGTCCGTGAAGGGTGGTACGACGCGCTCGCGGCGGCGATCGAGGCGGGCGCGGACGTCGTCACCGGCCCCGTCCACCGCGCCGTCTCCGGCGGCGTCACGACGGAGGAGTGCGAACGCGAGACCGTCGCCGGCCGCGACGTCCGCTACTTCGACGGCGGGAACGTCGCGTTCACGCGCGCGGCCGCCGAGGCCCTCGACGGCTTCGACGAGTACCTGGAGACCGGCGCGGCCCGCGACGCCGCCCACCGCCTCGCGGGCCTCGACACGCGCGTCGTCTGGGAACCCGCCTTCGCCGTCCTCCGCGCGGACGGCGACGACGTGCCCGACCGCGTCGCCGAGACCCCGGAGGGGTCCGCGACGGGCCTCAAGTACCGCGCGCTCGCCTACCGCCTCGCTAAGAACTACGGCGTCAGCCTCTCCGTCGCGTGGCGCGCCGTCCGCCACGCGCTCCGCGAGGCGGGCGCCGCGGCGCGCGACGTGCTCGACGGCGACGAGACCCCGTCGTCGTGGCTCTCGCGGGGACGCGCGGTCCTGACGAACGCCGTCAGCGGTGTCGAGGCCGGCCTCCGCGCCCGCCGACGTGACCGGACGCCGACTCGGAACCCGAACGGCGTCTCCTCGCGGATGGACCGCGCGATGTCCCGCTACGACCTGTAGCCGCCATGCTGACCCGCGCTCGCACCGCTCGTGCGTTCTTTCACAGCACGTGCCGCGAAAACCATATGTAGAACTGCGAGCCTTCCGGTCATCCATGTCCCATCAGGGTACCCGAAGTCCGGTGGTCATCCTCGGTGACGACGCCCGGCGCACCCGCGGGCGCGACGCGCAGACGGCGAACATCGCCGCCGGGAAGGCGGTCGCCGACGCGGTTCGCACGACCCTCGGCCCCCGCGGCATGGACAAGATGCTCGTCGACTCGACGGGTACCGTCGTCATCACGAACGACGGCGTGACCATCCTGGCGGAGATGGACATCGAACACCCCACCGCGCAGATGCTCGTCGAAGACGCCGACCTCGGATACGCCGAGTCCGTCCGTGTCGAACGCTACGGCGAGGACGACCTCGCGCTCGTCGAAGGCGGGGCCGACGCCAGCACCGTCACTCTCCTCGTCCGCGGCAGCACCGAACACGTCCTCGACGAACTCGAACGCGCCATCGGCGACGCCCTCGACGTCGTCGCCGTCGCTCTCGACGACGGCGTCGTCGTCCCCGGCGCCGGCTACGTCGAGATCGTCGTCGCCGACCGCATCCGCGACGAGGCCGCGCGCATCGACGGCCGTGCGCAGCTCGCCGCCGAGGCCTTCGCCGACGCCCTCGACGTCCTCCCGCGCACCCTCGCCGAGAACACCGGCATGGACCCCATCGACGCCCTCGTCGACCTCCGCGCCGAGAACGAGACCGGCCGCGCCGGCGTCGTCACCGTCGGCGACCGCGGCGAGATCGGCGACCCGGTCGCGCACGGCGTGCTCGACCCCGCCGCCGTCAAGCACGAAGCGCTCGCCGCCGCGACCGAGGCCGCGACCATGATCGTCCGCATCGACGACGTGATCGCCGCCGAGTAACGCGGCGTCTGCCGTCGGCGGCGGGACGTCGCTCCCGCGAGGCCGGGCGAACGCATCTCGTTCGCAGACCCCGCGACTCCCCGGCCCGCGCAGCGTCGAAAGACGCACTCCGCCTCCGAACCGTTCGCCGGTCGCTCCTCGTTCTCTGCGGCGGGCCCGCACCCTCGTCCTTGACGCGCCCGGTGTCCGCCTTCACCCGCGCGGGCGTCGAACGCCCCGGGGTTCGCCGCGCGGCGTCGGGCCGGCCGCGGCCCGTGTCCCTAAGACGATCCTCGCCGTACCGTGGCGTGATGTCGGATCGACTCGGCATGCCGTCCGCGGTCTCCATCGCGCTCGGCGGGATGATCGGCGGCGGGATCTTCTCGGTACTCGGCGTCGTCGCGCGGATCGCCGGCACGCGGACGTGGCTCGCGTTCGTCGTCGCCGGCGTCGTCGCGCTCTGCGCGGGCTACTCGTACAATCGACTCAACGCGGTGTCCGACCGGACCGGCGCGTCGGTCACGTTCGTCCAGCGCTACACGAACAACACGACGATCGCGGGGATGGTCGGGTGGACGCTGCTCTTCGGCTACATCGGCTCGATGGCGATGTACGCCTACGCCTTCGGCGAGTACTCCGTCGGTCTCCTCGGACTCCGCGAGACGCTGGGTGGGCTCGCGCGACCGCTCGTCTCCGCGCTCGCCGTCGTCGGCTTCGTCGCGCTCAACCGCATGGGCGCGCGCGCAACCGGTACCGCGGAGAACGTCCTCGTCGCCGCGAAGATGGCCGTCCTGCTCGGGTTCGGTGTCCTCGCGGCGGTCTACGGGCACGCGAACGGCCTGCTCGACTTCGGTATCACCGGGGCCGCGACGGTCGCGCCGGTCGTCGCCGCCGGCGTCTCCTTCGTCGCCTTCCAGGGGTGGCAGCTGCTCTTCTACGATCGGGAGAGCATCGCTGACCCCGAGACGACGATCCCGCGCGCCGTCTACGTCGCCGTCCCGGTCGCCGTCGCCACGTACGTCCTCGTCGGCGTCACGACGACGAGTCTCCTCACGCCCGCGCAGATCGCCCAGTACGGCGAGATCGCGCTGGCGAAGGCCGCCCAACCGGTCCTCGGATCGCTCGGGTTCACGATCATCGCCGTCGCGGCGGTCGTCTCGACGGGGAGCGCGATCAACGCGACACTCTTCTCCGCCGCCCACTTCGCGGACGGGATGACCGACGAGAACGTCCTCCCGGACCGTATTGCTTCGAGCGACGGCGACGGCGTCCCCCAGCGCACCGTCCTTCTCCTCGGGATCGTCACGCTCGGGCTCACCGTCTACGGCACGCTCGACGGGATCACGGCGCTCGCGTCCTTCGCCTTCCTCGTCGTCTTCGGCACCATGAGCGCGCTCGCGTTCGCCGAGCGCGACCGCGACCGGGTCCATCCGCTCCCGCCGCTCCTCGGGGCCGTCGGCGCCGCCTGTCTCTTCCCGCTGCTCTGCTACCACCTCGCGGTCCACGAACCACAGACCTTCGGCTTCGTCGTCCTCACCCTCGCCGCCGTCTTCGTCGTCGAACTCACCTACTTCGAGCGCACCCGCCTCGCTCGCGTCGCCAAGCGGGCCGAGGACCGACTGTGAACCGCCCCCGGACCGCCCACCGTCGCGTTCTCTCGGCGGTCCTCGCCGCCACGGGATCGCGCGTCCGGTGTGGGGACCGGGGGCTCGACGCTCCGACGACCGCCGACCGTTCGAGCGCGATCCCCCCGAGACCCGCCCCGTCTCTCACATCCGCTCGGGGTGGAGTCGTCGCGCCAGTGCCTCGATCCCATCAATGAGCGCCGGACTCGGCTGATTGAGGAGCGCGTCGTCGAGGACGTGCACCTCGGCGTCGAGGCGCCAACCGCGCGCGTCGAAGTCCGGCCGAGCGCGGCCGTCCCGACCGCCACGCCCGCAGTAGTGCGCGACGACGTAGTCGGGGCCGGCGGCCTCGACCGTCTCCCGTTCGACCTCGCGCGAGCGGTCTCCCGGGTCGACGAAGGGGTGGCGTCCGCCCGCCGCCCGCACGGCGTCCGGGACCCAGTTTCCCGCCGCCATCGGCGGATCGTCCCACTCCTCGCAGTAGACGACCGGCCGTGTGGCCCCCTCGACGGCCGTACGTATCGCCGCGACGCGCTCGCGGCAGTCGGCTTCGAGGCGCTCGCCGGCGGCGGCCCTGCCCACGTCGTCGCCCCGGATCGCGAACCCCGCGAGGACGTCGTCGAGGCGCGTCGGTTCGCGGTGTCGGACGTCGTGTCCCCGAGCGGCGAGTTCGTCTCGGACGTCGCGCTGGAGGGCGTCGCCGGTGAGGACGACGTCGGGATCGCACTCGGCGACTCGGTCGTAGTCGGGGTTCAGCCAGCCGCCGACCGGGGGCGCATCGATGTCCACGGTCGCGTTGTGCGTCACGCCGACGAGATCGGCTCCGGCACCGAGCGCGACGACGGTCGCCGTCGCGGCCGGCGCGAGCGAACAGACTCTCACGAACGATACTGCCGTATGTGGCGCCTACGCATACCGCTGTCGGTCTATTACGGAACCGTTAAGTGCGTTTTGCGAAAAGAAAGGCGTCACGACGATTTCCGGGTTTTCCGGGGGCACACGCAGTATGCAAAACGCACGCACCAGAGCACGACAGCGCGGAGAGCGCGAAACGGAGCAGGAAGACACCACCGAATCGACCGACGAATGCCCCGAGTGCGGCGGCCTCGTCGTCGCCGACGAGGAGCACGGCGAGTCCGTCTGTATGGACTGCGGTCTCGTCGTCGACGAGGACGACATCGATCGCGGCCCCGAGTGGCGCGCGTTCGACTCGCAGGAGAAGGACCAGAAGAGTCGGGTGGGAGCGCCGACGACGAACACGATGCACGACAAGGGGCTCTCGACGAACATCGACTGGCGCGATAAGGACGCCTACGGTAACAGCCTCTCCTCGAATCAGCGCCAGAAGATGCAGCGCCTGCGCAAGTGGAACGAGCGCTTTCGCACCCGCGACGCCAAGGAGCGCAACCTGAAGCAGGCGCTCGGCGAGATCGACCGGATGGCGAGCGCGCTCGGCCTCCCCGACAACGTCCGGGAGACCGCCTCCGTCATCTACCGCCGCGCGCTGGAGGAGGACCTCCTCCCCGGTCGCTCCATCGAGGGGGTCTCCACCTCCTGCGTCTACGCCGCCGCCCGACAAGCCGGCGTCCCGCGCAGCCTCGACGAGATCACCGACGTCTCGCGCGTCGAGAAGGCCGAGATCGCCCGCACGTACCGCTACGTGATCCGAGAGCTCGGCCTCGAAGTTCGCCCCGCGGACCCCGAGAGCTACGTCCCGCGCTTCGCGTCCTCCCTCGGTCTCAGCGACGAGGCCGAACACCGCGCCCGCGACCTGCTGAAGACCGCGAAGGACAAGGGCGTTCACTCCGGGAAGTCGCCGGTCGGTCTCGCCGCCGCCGCCGTCTACGCCGCCGCGCTCCTCACCAACGAGAAGACGACGCAGGCGAAGGTCAGCGAGGTCGCCGACATCAGCGAAGTGACGATCCGCAACCGCTACCACGAGCTCCTCGAAGCCGAGGACACCCTCCCGGCGTAACCCTCCGCGTCTTCCGTCGCGTCTCGTCGCCTCGATCCTCTCGGACGCCCACCACGTAGCCGCGCCTCCCCCGACCACCGCTTTTAGGCCGTGGCCCGCGAACGCGGGGCCGTGAACACTCCCGCCCGCCACGTCCGCGCCGCGGTCTTCGTCCTGGGAGCGCTCCTCGCCGGTGCGCTCGCCGCCGTCGTCTCGACCGTCGCGCCCGCGCCGTTCCCGTTCGCCGTCGGCTTCGCCGTCGCCGTCCCCGTCATGGACGTCGCGCTCAACCCCGAGACGGTCCCCGCGGAACGCGACCGCGCGATCGCGCACGGCATCGTCGCCGGGCTCGCCGGGATCGTCGTCGGCTGTGCCGTCGGCGCGCTGACTCTCGCGCTCGCGCTCGGCGAGTACGCCACGATCGGCCTCACCGCCGCGGCGACGTTCCTCGCGGCCGAATACGGCGGGCGCGTCGTCCTCGGCCGCGTCCCGTGATCCGCGGACGGCGGACGCGCTCGCTTCAGCTCACGACACGAGCGTGAGGGCGTCGTCGACGGCCGCCGCGATCGCCGCGCGCGCGCCCTCGTCGAGCTCGACGAGCGGCGGCCGGACCGCGTCCTCGTCGATCCGTCCGCGCGCCGCGAGCGCCGCCTTGGTCGCCGGCGCGAAGCCGTGATCCGCACAGAACGAGAACAGCGGCTTGAGTCCACCGCGGTGGAGTTCGCGCGCCCGCTCGTCGTCGCCCGCGTTCAGCGCGTCACGGACGGCTGCGAACACCTCCGGCACCGCGTTCGAGAGCGCGTTGATCCCGCCCGTCGCCCCCATCAGTCCCGCGGGGACGAGCTGGTCGTCGACGCCCTGGTACACCGCGAAGTCGTCCGGCGCCGCCGCGAGGACGTCGGTCACGTAGCCGAAGTCGCCGCTCGAATCCTTCAGCCCGTGGACGTCGTCGCGGTCGGCGAGCTCGACGACGGTCTCGACCGGGATCTCGCTTCCCGTACACGCCGGGATGTTGTAGAGATAGAGCGGCAGGGGGCTCCGGTCGGCGACGCGGCGGAGGAAGCGGGCGTTCCCGTCGGCCGCGTTCGCGGTGTGGAAGTAGGGGACGACGACGAGACCCGCGTCCGCGCCCGACTCCGCGGCGTCGGTCAGCGCCGAGACGGTGTCCGGGACGGACGTCGCGCCCGCCCCGGCGATCACCGTCGCGTCGTCTCCCGCCACCGCCCGCACGCGCTCGACGACCGCCCGGTTCTCCTCGCGCGTCAGGCTCGCAAACTCGCCCGTGGTCCCGGAGGGGACGAACCCGTCCAGGCCGGCATCGCGGACGCTACGAACCACGGATTCGAGCCCGTCGTAGTCGATCTCTCCCTCGGCGTCCATCGGCGTGACGAGCGGACAGAACACGTCGGTTTCGCGCATACCCGAGGGTGAGCGTCTCGGCACATAACGATTCTGCCGCGCGCGGCGGCCGACGCGAACCCGAAGGCGGCGACGGCGTTACTCGACGTAGTCGATGTCGCGGCCGCTCCCGCTCGTCTCGAGTTCGGCGTCGTCGCTGTGGCCGTAGATCTGCGGCGACTCGACGCCGGTGACGACGACCATCGTGCGCATCTCGCCGTCGAGCTCCTCGTCCACCGACGTCCCCCAGATGATGCGCGCGTCCGGGTCGATGCGGTCGTAGATCTCCTCGACGACGCCCTCCGCCTCTTCGATGCTCATGTCCGGCCCACCGGTGACGTTCACGAGCGCGGAGTTCGCCTGCCCGATGTCCACGTCGAGCAACGGACTCCGGAGCGCGCTCTTGACCGAGTCGACGGCCTTGGAGTCGCTATCGGACTCCCCGAGGCCGATCATGGCGACCCCGCCCTTCTCCATGACGGTGCGCACGTCCGCGAAGTCGAGGTTGACGAGGCCGGGTTTCGTGATGAGCTCGGTGATCCCCTTCACGGAGCGCATGAGCACCTCGTCGGAGACCTTGAACGCCTGTCGGACCGGGAGCTTACCCACGGAGTCGAGCAGGCGGTCGTTCGGGACGACGATAACTGTGTCAGAAACGTCGCGCAGGCGTTCGAGGCCGGCCTCGGCGTTGTTCCGTCGCACTTCGCCCTCCGCGGTGAACGGCGTCGTGACGATGCTGATGGTGAGCGCGCCGGCCTCCCGGGCGGCCTCGGCGACGACGGGGGCGCTCCCCGTGCCGGTCCCGCCGCCCAAGCCCGCGGTGACGAAGACCATATCGGAGCCGGCGATGGCCTCCTTGATGTCGTCTTGGGACTCCAGTGCAGCCTCCTCACCGACCTGCGGGAGCGACCCGGCACCGCGTCCGCGGGTCTTCTCCTGACCGATGAGGATCTTCGTGTCCGCCTCGATGTCGACGAGGTGTTGGACGTCCGTGTTCGCGGCGACCAGCTTCGCCCCCTCGATTCCCTCCTCGAACATCCGGTTGACGGTGTTCGATCCGGCGCCGCCGCAGCCGACGACCGTGATGTTCGTCTGGAGCTCTTCGAGTACCCCGAGCAGCTCCTCGTCAGACATCCGCCCGGAGTCGCCCCCACCGCCGTCTGTGTCGGGGGAGACGCCCGTGGAGGACGCGTCGTCCTCCTCGGCCTCGTCGATTGCGTCCTGCACGATGGAGTCCATTTGCCTATACAGTAAACGAGAAGTGTTTAATTACCTTTTCCCTCGCTCGGGTCCGCGAGCCCGTACGTCTCCGTCCGCTCGCGCGCGACGTCGGCGGGCGCGATCGTCTCGCCGTCCACCTCGACTGCCTCCCCGTTCGCCAGCCGACCGAACTTCGGCCCCTCCGGAACGCCGCGTTCGGCCGCCGCCGCGGGGTCGAACCCGGTGTCGGTGATCTGGACCGACCCGTCCGCGCGCGTCACCTCGTCGTACTTCTCACGCAGCAGCGCCGCGAGCGCGTCGACGTACGCGTCGTACGCCGCCGTGTCGGGAACCGCGAGCGCGCCGGCGACGCGGTTACCGTTCTCCTCCGTCGTGTACGCCAGTGTGCGCTCGCGCGCCGCCGCGCGCGCCGCGTCCGGATCGACGCTGTGCGCGTCCGCCCAGAGGGCGTCCGGGTGGTCGACGACGACGTAGTCCGCGGTCGCGTCCGCCGCCCGCGCCGGATCGCCGAAGCGCAGGCCGTCGTCGACGCTCCCGAGCTCGGTTTCGAGCGCCGCGACGAGATCGAGGGCGACGCCCGTCGTCTCGCGGAGCCACGTCTCGCTCATGACCCCGTAGCCCGCCTCGTCGATCACGTCGCGGAGCCGCGGCTTCTCGCCGTCGACGACGGCGCGCGTCGCGCCGCTCGCGGCGAAGACGCGCTCGATCACGTCCCGGTGCTCCCGCGGGTCGCCGAGGTCGTCGAGACACCAGTCCGCGGCGACGTGCCCGACAGCCCAGTCCGTCTCCTCGACGATCCGGGTGGGGCGCGGGACGTAGTGCCCGCCGCCGAACGCCGCGACCGCGCGCTCGGTGTCGGGGGCGACGCCGCGGAGGTCCAAGACGGCGTCCGCCACCGCCGCCGCGCCGGCGTCATCCGTCCACTCGGCCTCGGTGGAGCCGAGTTCGACGAACATCGAGGGCGCGCCGACCGACGTCGGCCCGTGGTGCGTGCACTCCATCCCGACGTCGTACCCCTCGGGGGCGTGGTCGGCGAGCGCGCGCACGACCGCGCGGTGGGCGTTCGGGCACGCCTCGGCGAGCGCGCGATCCGACCCGCCGTGTTCCGCCGCGCCGAAGTTGCCCGTGAAGTGGGCGGTCAGGAGCGGGCCGGTCTCGCCGGCGTGGCGCGACGCGAAGACGAGGCAGTCCGGGTCGTCGAACGCCGCGGCGACCCCGTCGAGTTCGAGGTGCCACGGCTCGAACTCCGCGAGCTCGAACCCCTCGGTGGCGTAGCGGGCGACGGGAGCCGGACCGTCGCCAGCGCCCGTGCCCGAACCCGACGCCCCGTCTCCGTCGTCGACTCGCTCCCAGTCGGCGCGCTCGCGTAGCTGTTCGCCGATCCGTACCGACGCGCTGTCCGCGCGACTCACGACGATCCCGACGGTCATATCGGGCGAACGGCGCGGGCGCGCTTAGGACCGTCGAGTCTCGGCCAGCGGGTGGTGGAATGAACGCGCTTACAAGAGCGCTCTCGCTACGCGCAGGCATGTACCCCGGTCTCGCGCCGGCGCTCCTCTCCGCGACGGCCGACCGCTCGCTCCTCCTGCTCGGCGCGTTCGCGCTCCTCCTGCTCGGCGCGGAGGTCTTCACGAACGGCGTCGAGTGGCTCGGCCACCGCCTCGGCGTCAGCGAGTCCGCCACGGGGAGCATCCTCGCGGCCGTCGGCACCGCGCTCCCCGAGACCCTCATCCCCGTCATCGCCATCCTCCACGGGGGCGAGGAGGCCGCACACGTCGGCGTCGGCGCGATCCTCGGCGCGCCGTTCATGCTCGCCACCATCGCCATGTTCCTCGTCGGCGCGAGCGTCCTCCACTTCCGCGACCGGCGGACGTTCGGCGACGAGATGCACTTCAACGACGCCGCGACCCGCCGCGACCTCTCCTTCTTCCTCGTGGGCTACGTCGTCGCGTTCGCCGCGGCGTTCGTCCACTCCCGCCCCGTCGAGTACGCCATGGGCGCGCTCCTCCTCCTCCTCTACCTCGTCTACCTCGTCCGCTCGCTCCGCAGCGGCGAACTCGCCGAGAGCGAGGACATCGACGCGCTCCACCTCGGCCTCCTCGTCGAGCGCGCCCTCGCCGCGGTCGGCTACGACCCGCGCGAGCACGGCGAGAACCCCCGGCCCGCCCTCGTCGCCGGCCAGACGGCGTTCGCGCTCGTGATCATCGTCACCGGGGCGCATCTCTTCGTCAGCGAGGTGCAGTGGCTCTCCACGCACGTCCTCGACGTCCCCATCGCCATCGTGGCGCTCCTCATCGCGCCGCTCGCCACCGAACTCCCGGAGAAGTTCAACTCCATCCTCTGGATCTCGCGCGACAAGGACACGCTCGCGCTCGGCAACATCACGGGCGCGATGGCGTTCCAAGGGACGCTCCCCGTCACCCTCGGCATCGTCTTCACCGACTGGGACCTCTCGCTCGCGTGGGGGACGTCCGGCTTCCTCAACGCCCTCTCGGTCGTCCTCGCGGTCGTCTCCGGGGGGATCCTCTACCTCCGCGCGCACTCCGCCGCCGAGCGTCCGATGAAGCCCCGCCCCTTCCTGATCGGCGGACTCCTCTACGCCGTCTTCATCACCGTCGTCGTCTACTTCGTGCTCGCCCTCGGCGTCACCGCCGGCGGCCACTGACGCCGCGACCGCCGCCGACGGGTCGCCGCCGCGCGAGCGGGGGACTTTTGCCGCCGGGCGTCCCCGGACCGCCATGGACGTCTACGGACTGATCGGCAACCCCGCGGGGCACTCGCTCTCCCCGCCGATGCACGAGGCCGCGTACGCCGAGCGCGGCGTGGACGCACGGTACGTCACGCTCGAACCCGACGCCGCCCGCGGCGCGGCCGCGATCGACGCCGCCGACACGCTCGGTCTCGCCGGTCTCAACGTCACCATCCCGTTCAAGCGGGACGCCCTCGACGCCGTCGAACCCGACGACCTCGCGCGCCGCGTCGGCGCGGTCAACACCGTCGACTTCTCCGGGCCGGTCCCGACGGGACACAACACCGACGTCGCGGGCGTCAGACGCTCCTTCGAGCGCTTCGACGTCCCTCTCGCGGGCGCCGACGCGGTGCTCGTCGGCGCGGGCGGGGCGGCGAGAGCGGCCGCCGTCGCGCTCGTCGAGGACGGCGCGAGCGTCCACGTCGCTAATCGGACCGTCGAGCGCGCCGAGGCCCTCGCGGACGACGTCGGCGGGACGGCGTCCGGCCTCGACGCCCTCCCCGACGTGCTCGCGGACGCGGACGTCCTCGTGAACGCGACGAGCGTCGGCATGGCGGAGGACGTCTCGCCCGTTCCCGCGGCGGCGCTCCACGCCGATCTCGCCGTGCTCGACGCCGTTTACTCGCCGCTCGACACGCGCCTCCTCCGCGAGGCCGCCGCGGCGGGCGCGACGACCATCGACGGCGCGTGGATGCTCCTCTACCAGGGCGTCGCCGCCTTCGAGCGCTGGACGGGGCGCGACGCGCCCGTCGACGCGATGAACGACGCGCTTCGGGACCGGGTTTAAGTCGTCTCCGGGTGTTAGCCGGGTGTATGAGCCTCATCTCGAAGCTGAAGACGCTGCTCGGACTCAGCACTGAGGGGTCCGGACGGGGTCACGACGTCGCCGTTACCGAGACGGACGACCACGTCGACGAACCGCCCGCCGCGGCGACGGACGCCGCGGCGTCTACGGAGTCGCTCGTCGAGGAGTCGGTCGAGGCGGGAGAGCCTGCATCGCCCGCAGAGGCGGCTGAGCCGGCCGAGGCCGCCGGACCCGGCACAGACGACGTGACGACCGACGTCGACGCCGTCGACCCGACCGCGGCGGACGCTGCGAGCGACACCGACGACGAGTCCGGAACGGTCGACGACTCCGAGACCACGGACGCTACCGAGAGCGACGACGCGTCCGCTTCCCCGTCGGCCGCGGCGACGGACGCGTCGGCGTCCACCGAGTCGCTCGTCGACGACGCCGTCGAGGAGGCCGACCCCGAGTCGCCCGCGGACGCCGCCGAACCCGCGGAGGCCGCCGGGCCGAGCGAGGTCGACATGGAGACCGACATCGAGGACGTCGATCCCGACGCGGGCGACGACGTCCCCGACACCGAGGGCGCCGAGTCCGTCGAGATCATCTCCGGCGTCGGCCCCGCGTACGCGGAGCGCCTCGCCGACGCCGGCGTCGAGACCGTGGCCGATCTCGCCGCGGCCGACGTCGCCGACCTCGCCGACGAGATCGGTCTCTCGCCCAAGCGCGTCGGCCGCTGGGTGGACGACGCGACCGATCGACTCGACTGATGGCCCCGGGCACCCGGCTGGTCGACCTCGACGACGTCCCGCCCGACTCGACGCTCCTCGTCACGCTCCGGAACGCCGCGGGCGAGGAGGTCGAGTTCGTCCTCGTGCGCGTCGGCGGCGGCGAGGTCGCCGCGTGGCGCAACGTCTGTCCCCACTGGACGGACGTCCGCTTCGACACGGGCGACGGGGCCACGATCCGCGACGACGACCTCGTCTGCGGGAAACACGGGGCGACCTTCGACCGCGATAGCGGCTACTGCGACTTCGGACCGCCCGAGGGCGCGACGCTCGACGAGGCGGCCGTCGCGGTCGCCGACGGCGCCGTCCACCTCGTCGACGGCGACTACGACTTCGTTCGCGTCGGCGAGAGCGAGGCCCACGCGGGGCGCGATCGCTCGACGAACCCCGGCGAACGCCTCGGGTTCTAGTCCTCGACGACGAACGCGGGTTCCTCGATGCCCTCGTGTTTGCACTCCGGACAGCGCGAGGGGAGGTTCAGCGGGTCGTCGAACCCGGTGAAACCGCACTCGCGGCACTCGGGCGGGCGGACGAGCAGTTCCTCGTTCGGGGCGCCCCGGACGGACTGTGCGACGTGCTCGACGTGTCCGAGCGCGGCGTGCGGCGTCACCTCGAACCGCTCGGCGAGCGAACTCGGCGTCTCCGGTCCCTCGTGAAGCGCGTCGGCGATGCGCTCGCGCGTCGTCCGTGACTCCATACGCCCACCTGGGGCGTCTCGGGGTTTAGCGCTAGCGGTGATCTGTCGGATGGGGAGCAAAAAGGACTTACCGACCGCGATGATCGGTGAGCGTATGAAAGCCGTCGTGCTGGCGGGCGGGTACGCGACGCGTCTCTGGCCCATCACCAAGAACCGCCCGAAGATGTTCCTCCCCGTCGGCGAGTCCACCGTCATCGATCGGATATTCGACGAGCTGGAGGCCGACGACCGGATCGACGAGGTGTTCGTCTCGACGAACGAGCGCTTCGCCGACGACTTCCGTTACCACCTCGCCGACTCGGAGTACGAGAAGCCGACGCTCTCCGTGGAGGAGACCAGCGAGGAGGACGAGAAGTTCGGCGTCGTCGGCGCGCTCGCGCAGCTCTTCGAGCGCGAGAACGTCGCGGACGACACGCTCGTCATCGCCGGCGACAACCTCATCAGCTTCGACGTCTCTGACTTCGTCGACTTCTTCGAGTCGAAGGAAGCGCCGACGCTCGCCGCGTACGACGTCGGCAGCTACGAGCGCGCGAAGTCCTACGGACTCGTCGACCTCGACGGCGACGAAGTCGTCGACTTCCAAGAGAAACCGGACGACCCGAAGAGCACGCTCGTCTCCATCGCCTGCTACGCCTTCCCGGCGGACGTCGTGCCGCTCTTCGAGACGTATCTCAGCGAAGGCGAGAACCCCGACGAGCCCGGGTGGTTCATCCAGTGGCTGCAGGGTCGCACCGGCGTCCACGCCTACACCTTCGAGGGCGCGTGGTTCGACATCGGGACGCCCGAGTCCTACCTCGACGCCGTCGCGTGGACCCTCGGCGGCGACTCGCTCGTCGACGACGACGCCACCGTCGAGAACACCGTCGTCGGCGACGACGTCCACGTCATGGGCGGGGCGGAGGTCGTCGACTCCAGCCTCGATCGCGCCGTCGTCTTCCCGGACGCCAGCCTCTACGAGTGCGACGTTCGGAACTCCATCATCGATCGCGACACCCGCTTGGAGAACATCGACTTCTCGGGCGCGCTCGTCGGCGCACACACGCACATCACGAACGAAGAATAGCGGGCCTACTCCTTCTCCATCAGCATCACGTCGTGGAACTCGATCCGCGCCCCGCCCTCGGCGGCGTCCGCGAGTCGCATCTCCCAGCCGTGCTCGGACGCGACCGTCCCGACGATGTGGAGACCGTAGTGTCCGCCGATCGGCCCGTCGCCCGTCACCGCCTCGGCCTTCACGTCGTCGTCGAACCCCGGCCCGTCGTCGGCGACGTAGAACCCCCGTCCGTCGTCGAGCACGTCGACGCGGACCGTCACGTCGTCGCCGCCGTGCTCCACCGCGTTTCGAAAGAGGTTCTCGAAGAGCTGCCGAAGCCGGCTCCGACTCGCCCGCACCTGCCACGCCCCATCGGGGAGCGTCAGCGTCGCGTTCCGCGTCGCCACCGTCTCCCACGCCGCCCGCCCGATCGCGTGGAGTAAGAGCGTGTCGGGCGTCCGCGCCTCCCCCTCGTCGCGGGCGCGCGCCAGCATGTCCTCGATGATCGTGTCGATCCGATCCAGCGACTCGTCGACGGTGTGGAAGAACTCCTCGCGCTCCGCGGCGTCGTCCGCGTGGCGGCCGAGCGCGAGTTGCGCCTTCGCCACCTGAAGCGGATTGCGAAGGTCGTGCGAGAGCACGTCCGCGAACTCCTCCAGTTCCGCCTTCTGCTCGCGGAGCGTCGCCTCGCGGTGTTTGCGCTCCGTGATGTCCGTGAACATCCCGGTGAACACCCGCTCGCCGTCGTACTCGTGGGTTCGGATGCTCACGGAGACGGGGACCTCGTGGCCGTCCTTGTGGAGCGCCGGGAGCTCCGTCCCGTTCCAGTCGATGTGCCGCTCGCCCGTCTCGACGAACGCGTCCAGCCCGTTCTGGTGCGCCGAGCGCAGCCGCTCGGGGATGATCGTCATCTTCGAGCTCCCGATCAGCTCCTCGGGCGTGTAGCCGAGGATCCGCTCGATCGACGGATTGGCGAACAGCACGACGCTGTCCGTGTCGATCGTCAGTATCCCCTGTGAACTGTTCTCGACGAGCACGCGAAGGAACTCCGACTCATCGCGGAGCGATCCTCCGTCCCGAACGAAATCGGCGACGTCCCCCATACCGACGTACTCGGCGCAGTGGCGGTTAGGGTTTCCGGACCGACGCTTCTCGTCGCCGAGGCGTCCGCATCGCCCCGATCTCGAAAGAACCGGACTGACGAGACGGCGCACGGAGCGCGCCGGGCGGCGATCACGCGAGCCGCGCGTCGGTGATCTCGACGTGACCGCGGTTCCCCTCCCAGACGGTGTCGTACGCCAATTCGATCGGACGATCCATGTGCGGGCCGTCGGTGACGAACGTCTCGAACTCGCCCCCCTCACCGAGCGGGTGGACGCCGTACTCGTCGTTGAGCGCGCCGAGTTCGTCGAGCGCGCCCCGATCGAGCGTCCGGCCGAGCCACGATTCGTCGAGGCCGTACGCGGCGACTTGGAGGATCGTGATCTCGAATCCCGCATCGAGCATCGCCTCGCCGAGCTCGCGCGTGTCCTCCCCCCAGAGCGGCGCGAACACCTCGCAGCCGAGCCGATCGGCCATCGCCTCGATGCGCGAGGTCTGGAACTCGCTCTCGATCGCGCCCGCGGTGACGCCCGCGAGCCCCCTCTCCAAGTCGTCGGTGAGGCCGCGCAGTGCGCGCTCCAGCGGTTCGAGCTCGGCGTCGCCCTGCGCGCTCGCGTCTACCGCGTTCGGCGCGTCGAAGTCGTCGGGACGGACGTTCACGTGCTCGATGCCGATGCTCTCCGCCGCGAGGCTCGTGAGGCGCGTCGCCGGCACGTGGTACATGTAGGAGTCCTCGCTCGGGTGGACCGTGAGCAGGCGCGTGACGTTCATGTCCGCCCGCAGGGCCTCGTAGAGCGCCCAGCTGGAGTCCTTCCCGCCGGAGAACAGCGCCACCCACTCGCCGCCGCTCGCGCCCCCGCCGCTCGCGCTTCCGCCGTTCGCGTCGCCGTCGTGCATACGCCCCCGTACGCGCCGACGGCTAAAGGTCCCGCGCTACGGCGTCTCGTCGCGGCCGCGGTCGCGGTCGTCGGCGGTGAGCCGACTCGATACCCGGATGCCGACGAGGCTGACGAGGACGCCGAGCAACACGTACGCCGTGAGGCGCTCCTCGGGCGAGATGGCCCCCGCCGTGACGAGCGGGAACGCGGGCGTGTGCACGGGCGGGATGACACCCGCCTGCTCGACGAAGTACGCGCTGAACCCCCGGACGACGAGGCCGACCGCGATCGCGCCGAAGGGGAGGTTGAGGTAGGAGGCGCGCACTCCCTCCTCCCGGATGAACTCGTCGATGAGCCGACCGGTCGCACCCGCGAGCGCGGCGAGCGCGAGCCACGGCACGCTGTGATAGACGAACGCCATCGCGGCGACGAACGCGCCCGCGTCGCCGAGCCCCGAGACGCCGAGCGCGCCCGCGAACGCCCCGACGAGCGTCAGCCCGACCGCGATGACGTAGGTGACGATGGAGACCCGCCCCGAGTAGAGCGCCTCGCGGGCCTGCGTCGAGAGGCTTCCGAGACGCTCGTCGACGCTCAACCCCTTGTAGAGGAGGAACGCACCGATGACGGCCGTGATCGAGGCGATGGCGAGCGCGAGGCTCCCCGTGACCGTGAGGAGGACGGGGAAGACGAGGAGGACGACCCCGAGGGGAACGAGAACGCTCTCGCGGAGCTCCTCGTCGGCGAGGAACTGCTTCAGGAGGTAATACGTGCTCTCGATGTCGCGGGCCTGCCGGACGACGACGCGGTCGACGGCGTCCACGGGGACTCGGCTCTCCACGATGGGGACGACGCCCCCATCGCCCGCGGTGTCGATCACGACCACCGCCGTGTCCGGGTCGTGCGCGGCGACGAGCTCGTCGAGCTGCGCGGCGAGCGCGCGATCCGCCCCGACGGCGGTGTCCGCCGACCCCGAAACGACCGCGACGACGGCCTCGCCGTCGCCGTCCTCGACGTCCGCACCGACCCGCAACGCCTCCAAGAGGCAGTTGACGGTCGCGTCCTCGGGGTCGTGACGCCCGAGGTCGAGGACCAGGGACTCGACGGCGTCCCGGCCGACGACCGGCAGCGCCACTCCCGTCGACCGGGCGACGTCACCCGCGCGGTCGACGCACACGACCAACGTACGCATCGAACGGTTCGACCGTCGCGCGCGGCGCGTAAAAAGACTCACATCGTCGCCTCGCGCGCCGCACGCGCGTCAGCGGAGACGGAACTCCCCGTCGTCTTCGCCGGCGAGCGCGTCCGCGACGCCGGCACCCGCGGCCCGCGCGAGCGCGCGCCCGCCGCCCTGCAGCCGGCGGATCAGGCCGGGCGACGCGTGGAACGCCTCCACCGTCACCTCGTGGCCCAGCTCGTCGGCGAGCGCGTCCTCGGCGTCGCGCGCCGTCCCGATCTCGTCCACGAGACCGCGCGATTCCGCCTCGGTGCCGAGGAAGACGCGCGCCTCCGTCTCCCGGACGGTCTCCGGATCGAGGCCGCGGCCCGCCGCGACCCGCTCGACGAAGTCGTCGTAGTAGTCGTCGACGATCCCCTGGAGGTACGATCGGTCGTCCTCGTCGAGCTTCTTGAGCGGCTGGCCCGCGTCCTTGTACTTCCCCGCGGCGAAGCGCTCGTACGAGACGCCGAGCTCCTCCGCGAGTTCCGTCGCGTTCACCGTCGAGCCGATCACGCCGATGCTTCCGACGAGGCTGCCCTCGCGGGCGAACAGCCGATCGCACGCAGACGCGATCCAGTAGCCGCCGCTCGCACACTGGTCGGTCGCGTAGGCGACGACCGGCCCGTCGAAGCGCTCTACGGCGAGCCGGATGTCGTCGCTCGGCACGATCTCGCCCCCCGGCGTGTTCAGCGCCACGAGCAGGCCCTCGACGTTCCGATCGTCGTCCGCCCGCTCGATCTGTTCGACGACGGCGTCGGCCGGCGGCGTCACCACGCCGCCCGTCACCCCGCCCGTGCTCCCGTCGCGGCTGATCGGCCCCTCGACCGCGACTTCCGCGACGTCGTACGCGGCGAACCACCGCCGACCGGCGCGCGCGGCCGCCCGCGAGACGACGACCCCGAGTCCGAGGACGAGCAGGACGCCGAGCAGGTCGGCGACGTCCCTCGGCACCCGCACGAAGACGGTCCAGCCGACGACGAGCGCGACGAAGACGGCTCCCAGCACGAGGAGAGCCCGCCCGGCTCGCTTCCCGAAGGTGTCCATATCGCCTCTCGGGGTCGCGAGTCACCTAAACACACGGGTCACGCGTCAAGCGTTAGGCGGAGCGTCGCGTGGCCACTACCGGTCGGGTGAAAAAACGGGGAAAAACGTCGCGTCGGCGTCGGGGCTTACAGCAGGCCCGACTTCTGGAGCTTGCGGAGGTCCTCGGTGTCGACCGTCTCGCCCTCCTTGAACCGCTCGTAGATCTCCTCGGCCTCTTCGCGGGCCTCCTCCTGCTTCGCGGCGCGCTCGTCCTTGCGCTCTTCTTCCTCCTGCTTGTCGAGTTCGCGCAGGCGCTTCTGGACGCGGACGAACGCCTCGTGGTGGGCGTCGGCGGACTCCTGAGCCTCGACGAAGCTCTCGTGCATCTCGTCGGCCTCGTCGCGGATGTCGTCGGCCTCCCGATAGGCCTCGATCATCTGGTTGTGGTGCTGCTGGGCCTCGTCGGCGAGCTCCGTGACCTTCTCGTGGTGGTTCGAGGCCTCGGCGCGGACCTCCTCGGCCTCGTCGACGAGGTCTTCGAGGTCGTCGTTGTCCTCGAGGGTCTCCTTGCGCGTCTGGTACTCCTCGCGCTTGTTCTCGATCTTCTCGATGAGCTCGCGCTCGTCCTCGGGAGAGAGGACCTCGGTCTGCTGTTTGAACTCCAGCTGCTCGATGTCCTCTTTGAGCTCGTCGAGGTCCTTGCCCTCGTCGAGTTCGAGATCGCCCTTGCGCTCGTCGACCTTGTCGAAGAGCTCGTTGGCCTTCGCGTTCAGCTCGTTGCGCTGCTCCTTGTGCTCCTGGACGCGCTCGTTGAGTTCGTCGCGCTTCTCGCGGTGTTCCTGGGCCTCGTCGACCTTCTCGCGCGTCTTGGCGTTGAGGTCGTCGCGGTCGGAGGCGCGCGAAGAAGCGAGTTGGTTGAGTTCGTTACGTCGGTCGCGGAACTGACCCGCCTTCTTGATGAGCTGCCCCTTGGACTTCTCTTGGAGCTCTTCGTCGGTGATCAGTTCGTCCGCGTCGGATACTTCGAGAGTTGCTTCCTCTACCATTGTTTGATCCTCGGTTCCATTCCGCCGGAGCGTCGCGTACGGCGACCGCTCGTCGTGTCCTGTTGCCCGTCGTAAGGAGAGCGTCGGTTCATTCTCGAGCGGTGCTGACGAACGCCCGCAGCGTTCTGGTACCAGACTGTACGTCGTTTCCGCACTTAAAGTTTCCGCTGTCTGAGGTGTTGTAAACAGCTAGCACACCACGCGTACGTACCGCCCTCGCCGGTCCCCGTCGCGCCGAACGGACGGACTGAAATAGCCCCCGCGGGCTACGCGGCGTATGCACCGCGAGGTCGTCCGCGCGTCCGGTCACGGGAACGTCACCGCCGCGCACGCGAGCACGTTCGAAGTCACGACCGACGACTACCTCACGCCCGCCGGCGACTGCATCCTCGCCGTGGAGGCCGATCGCGCCCCCGCCGACTTCGACGAGGCGTTCGTCGCCGCCGCGAGCGACGCCGACGCGACCATCACGGCGACGCTCGAAGCCGGCGGGCACGAACACACCGTCACGGGACGCGGCGACCCCGCGCTCACCTACGCGAGCGACCGCTCCATGGTCGGGCGCACGAGCGACTACGTCGACGACCGGACGATCCTCCTCGACGCAACGCACGCCGCCGAGGGAATCGATCGCGGCCTCGTCAGCGCGCTCGCCGACGGCGCCGAGGCGACGGTCACGCTCACCGTCGACTAGGCGTTACGCCGTCGCGTCCTCGATGGCCCGGTCGAGGTCCGCGAGGACGTCCTCGGGGTCCTCGATGCCGACGGAGAGCCGCACCATGTCCGGCGTGACGCCCGCGGCCTCCTGTTCTTCCTCCGTGAGTTGCTGGTGCGTCGTGCTCGCCGGGTGGATGATGAGCGTCTTCGCGTCGCCGACGTTCGCCAGCAGCGACGCCATCTCCGCGTTCTCCACGGTCGCGCGCGCGGCGTCGTAGCCCGCCGCGAGGCCGAACGTGATCATGCCGCCGTAGCCGCCGTCCAGGTACTCGCTCGCCGTCTCGTGGGTCTCGTGGGAGTCGAGGCCGGGGTAGTTCACCCACGCGACGTCGTCGTGATCGTCGAGGTACTCCGCGACGATCGCGGCGTTCTCGCAGTGGCGCTCCATCCGCAGGGGGAGCGTCTGGACGCCCTGGAGGGTCTGCCACGCGTCGAAGGGCGATTGCTGATTGCCCAGATCGCGGAGGCCGCGCGCGATCGCGGCGTACGTGAACGCGGCGTCGCCGAAGCGCTCGGCGAAGTTCACGCCGTGGTAGGCGGGGTTGTCCGCGCCGACCTCCGGGTAGTCGTCCGCGTGCGCCGCCCAGTCGAAGTTCCCCGAGTCGACGATCGCGCCGCCGACCGTGGTGCCGGCGCCGTGGAGCCACTTCGTCGTGGAGTGCCAGACGAGGTCCGCGCCGTGTTCGATCGGGTTGCAGAGATACGGCGTGGCGAAGGTATTGTCGACGAGCAGCGGCGTGTCGTGCTCGTGGGCCACCTCGGCGATCGCCTCGATGTCCGGCGTGACGAGCGCGGGGTTGCCGATCGTCTCCAGGTGGACGAACGCGGTGTCCTCGTCGATCGCCTCGGCGTACGCCTCGACGTCCAGCGTGTCCACGAACCGCGTGGTGACGCCGCGGCGCTCGACGGTGTGCGTGAGGTACGTGTACGTGCCGCCGTAGAGCGCCGAGGCGGAGACGATGTTGTCCCCGGCCTCCGCGAGGATGAACGTCGCGAGGTTGAGCGCGCCCATCCCGGAGGCGGTCGCCACCGCGCCGACCCCGCCTTCGAGCGCCGCAAGGCGCTCCTGCAACACGTCCACCGTCGGGTTCATCAACCGCGCGTAGATGTGGCCCGGTTTCTCCAGGGCGAACTGCCCCGCGGCGTCCTCCGCGTCGTCGAACTCGTAGGACGTCGTCTGGTAGATGGGCGTCGCCCGCGCCCCGGTCACCGGATCGGGTTTCGCGCCCGCGTGAACGCTCGTCGTGCGCAGTCCTCGCTCGCCGTCGGCTCCGTCCTCGGCCATACCGGCGCAATTTGAGAGGACGAGCAAAAGTCTGTCCCACGACCTTTTACTGCGAGCGCCCTTCGGACGCTCTGGTAAAAGCTCGGCCACCGTAGGAAGCGAGGCTTCCTACTGTTCAGTCAGAACGCGGGGCGTTCTGACGACAAAAGCCGTCGTCGGGTGCTTCGCACCCTCCTCGGCCTCGCCTTCGGCGAGCGAATCGGCGACCTTCCGGGCGCCGGGCGAGAACAAAGTTCTCGCTCGCCCACACTCGCTCCGCTCGCGTGGACTCCTCGAGCCGCTCGGTTGCCGAACGCTAGCCACGTGGCTTGTTCATCGGGTGTCGCTACCGAAGACGGACAAACAACGCGGCGAGCATCCGCGAGCGAGTGGCTTGAAAAGCCCGAGCGAAGCGGTTCACTCGCGGCGAAGCCGCGAGGCCCGAGACCCACCGAAGGTGGGTCGCTGGGCTTTTGGCCGAGCTTTTGCCAGAGCGCGCCCGCAGGCGCGCTCGCAGTAAAAGATCGTCTAGAGCCACTCGTCCGCCCACGCCTCGATCTCGTCGAAGACGGGGCAGAGCGCGCCGCCCTTCTCGGTGAGGGCGTAGTAGGTGGCGACGGGCGCGTCCTCCTCGACGCGCCGGGAGACGAGTCCGGCGTCACCGAGGTCGTCGAGGACGCGCGAGAGCGTGCGCGCGTTCGCGCCGGTCGCGCGTTTGAGTTCGTTGAAGCGCTTCTCGCCGTCTTGGAGGGCGTAGAGGACGATGAGTCGCCACTGCGAGCCGATCAGCTCCAACGAATCGACGGCCGCACAGGCCTCCTCGTTCTCCGCCTCGATCTCGGTGCCTACTGACACGGATGTCACCTACTTACCGGTACGTTCGCGGGGGAATAAGTAGTTCGCTACCGTATCAGGTAACACGATGCAATCAGTGTACGACATCGCGGCGGATTGGAACGGAATCGGCGGCCGGACGGACGGGGGGTCGCGATGACGATCGCGAACACGCCGCTTGCCGGCGAGATCTTCCTCCTCGCACGGCTCTGCTTCGGGCTCACGCTGGCCTACATGGGGCTCAACCACTTCCGGGCGACGGACTACATGGCGGGCTACGCGGCGTCGAAGGGAATCCCCGCGCCGACGGCGGGCGTCCTCGTCTCCGGGGGGATGCTCGTCCTCGGCGGTCTCGCCATTGTCGTCGGCGCGTTCCCGGTGCTCGCGGCGGGCGCGCTCGCCGTCTTCCTGCTCGTCTCCGCGGTCACCATCCACGACTACTGGGCCGCGCCCGAGGACCAGCGGAGCGACGAGCAGACGTCGTTCCTGAAGAACGTCGGGCTCGCCGGCGGCGCGCTCTGCTTCCTCGCGCTCGGCGGCGTCGACTGGCAGTACGCCCTCAACGTCGGGGTGTTCTAGGTGGCGGCCACCGACCCTCACGCGGACGCTGGACTCGCCACTGCGGGTCCCGACCCGGCCGACGCCGGCGTCGGTGCGGTGCTGATCCACGGCCGCGGTGCCACCGCGCAGAGCGTCCTCGGCCTCGCCGAGGAGTTCGAGCGCGACGACGTCGCGTACCTCGCCCCGCAGGCCGCGAACCGGACGTGGTACCCAAATCCGTTCACCGCGCCGACTGAAGCGAATCAGCCGCACCTCGACTCCGCGCTCGCCACCGTCGAGCGCGCCGTCGGCACGCTCACGGACGCCGGGATCGCGTGCGAGGACGTCCTCCTGCTCGGCTTCTCGCAGGGAGCGTGTCTCACGACCGAGTACGCCGCGCGCGACGCCCGCCGATACGGCGGCCTCGCCGCCTTCTCCGGCGGCCTCATCGGCGAGACCGTCGAGCGCGAGCGCTACGGCGGCGACTTCGACGGGACGCCCGCGTTCGTCGGCTGTAGCGACTCCGACCCTCATATCCCCGAAGAGCGCGTCCGCGAGACGACCGCCGTCCTCAGCGACCTCGGGGCGGACGTCGACGAGCGTCTCTACCCGGACGCCCCGCACGGGATCTTCGCGGACGAGATCGACGCCGTGAACGACATCGTGAACGCCCTCGGCGCGTAGCGGGCGCGGGCCGCCCCGCTTTTACTGCCGGCCGGCTATCCTCCTCACATGAGCGACGACGAGCCGACTCGAAACATCTCCGGGGGCGACGCGGGCGGCGGCGTGAGCGCGGCCTTCGACGCGAGCGACCATCCCGACACGCCGCTCGTCGAACGCGTCGTCGACCGCCTCGGCGAGCGCTACTGGCAGAAGACCTACGGCGGACGGGACGCCTTCGAGTGCCTCGTCCGCACGGTCCTCTCGCAGAACACGTCCGACGAGGCCAGTCAGCCCGCCCACGATTCCTTGATGGCGCGCTACGCCGACGGCGACGCCGACCTCGCCGAGGCGCTGGCGGACGCCCACCAGCCCGACCTCGCCGAGACGATCTCGTCTGCCGGGCTCTACAACCAGAAGTCGGAGACGATCATCAGACTCGCCGAGCGCGTCCTGACGGAGTACGGCGGCGCCGACGCGTTCGACGGCTTCGTCCGCGAGGCCGACTACGCCGAGGTGCGCGCCGCTCTCCTCGACATGAAGGGCGTCGGGCCGAAGACCGCCGACTGCGTCCTGCTCTTCGCCGGCGGGCGCGACGGCGTCTTCCCGGTCGACACGCACGTCCATCGGATCGCGCGACGGATGGGGTTCGCGCCGCCTGACGCCGACCACGAGGGCGTCCGCGAGGCGATCGAGCGCGAGCTCCCCGCCGAGAAGTGCGGCTTCGGCCACACGGCGATGATCCAGTTCGGTCGGGATTTCTGCACCGCCCGTAAACCCGCGTGTCTCGACGATCCCGAGGCCTGCCCGATGGCCGACGTCTGCGCGCAGGTCGGCGTCTACCCCGACGCCGGCGACGTCGTCGACCCCGCGGACGCGACCGACTAAGCGTCCGCGGCCGCTCCTACTCGTCCGCGCCGATCTCGTCGGCGAGGCCGTCGATGACGTGTTCGGCCGACGAGAGATTCGTCGCCAGCGGGACGTCGTGCACGTCGCAGATACGCAACAGCGCCGAGATGTCCGGTTCGTGCGGCTGGGAGGTCAGCACGTCGCGGATGAAGATGATCGCCTCGCACGTCCCCTCCGCCACCTCCGCACCGATCATCATGTCGCCGCCGTACGGTCCCGAGGCCTTGCGCTCCACCTCCAGATTCGTCTCCTCCATGATCCGCTTCCCCGTCGTCCCCGTCCCGATGAGGTCGAACTGCGCCAGTCGCTCCTCGTGGTTCTGCGCGAAGTCGATGAGGTCCGGTTTCTTCTTGTCGTGCGCGATGAGCGCGATACGCATATCGACACTCCGGGTGGTGGCAGTAAGAAGCTTGGTACGCGACCGCCTTCGTGCGCCAGCGACCGCCCTCGCGCTCTGACCGGGCGAGTGGTCTCGCGCAGTGACGAGAGGGCGAAGTCGCGGTTCGAGACGACGACGCCCTCTCGCACGCGGACGCGGCGCCGACCACTGACGGCGGCCGGTCGCCTCGCGCCGAAGACGCGGCTTCGCGTGCACCGGAACGTCGCGCGCTCGCGCGGTGATGGACTCCCCGACGGAGCCCGTCTCGTCGGGCCGTGCTCGCCCTCCGGCCTCGGCGAGGCCGGGGCGCTGTGAACGGCCGGGTAGAGTCAGAGGAAGCGGAACGTTTCGAGGTTCTTCGGCGCGAACGTCCGCATGTTGTAGTCGTGGTAGAGCGCGCTCGAGAGGTCCTGCGTGGAGCGCTCGTCGCCGTGGACGCACAGCACCTTCTCGGGGCGCGGGTTCATCGTGCGCACGAAGTTCTCGAGGCCTTGCCGGTCGGCGTGGCCGGAGAAGCCGTCGACGGTCTCGACGTCCATGTTGAGCTGGAGGTGCTGGGTGCGGCCCCCGGAGCCCCCGACGGGGATCTCGTCCCACCCGCTCTGGATGCGCCGCCCCATCGTCCCCTGGGCCTGGTAGCCGACGAAGATCATCTGGTTGTCCTCCTGCGGACCGAGGTGTTCGAGCCACGACATGATGGGGCCGCCGGTGACCATCCCGGACGTGGAGAGGACGATGCACTCCTCGCCCTCGGCGACGTCCATGCGCTCCTCCTCGCCGCCGTCGATGTGGTTGAACTGCTCGGCGAGGAATGGGTTCTCGTCGTCGTGGAAGATCCGATCGCGGAGGTCGTCGCGGAGGTACTCGGGGTAGGTGGTGTGGATGGCGGTGGCCTCCCAGATCATGCCGTCGAGGTGGATGGGCATGGTCGGGATCTTGTCGTTGCGCATCGCCTCTTCGAGGACGAGCATGAGCTCCTGCGAGCGCCCGACGGCGAACGCCGGGATGACGACTTTGCCCCCGCGCTCGTAGGCCTCGTTGATGACTTCGAGGAGCTTGCGCTCGGAGTCCTCCTGATCGGTCTGGTAGTCGTTCCGACCGCCGTACGTCGACTCGAGGACGAGCGTCTCGACGCGCGGGAAGTCGTTGACCGCGCCGTTGAACAGGCGGGTGTCCTCGTAGTGGATGTCGCCGCTGAACGCGACGTTGTAGAGGCCGTCGCCGATGTGGAAGTGCGTGACGGCGCTCCCGAGGATGTGACCGGCGTTGTGGAAGGTGAGCTTGACGTCCGGCGCGATGTCCGTCACGTCGCCGTAGTCGAGCGTGATACAGTGTTTGATGGCTTCTCGAACCATCTCGGAGTCGTAGGGCGGCGTTCGTCCCTCCTTGGCCGCGACGTCGAGATAGTCGAGCGTGAGCAGGCCCATCAGATCGCGCGTCGGCTCCGTGCAGTAGATCGGGCCGTCGTAGCCGTATTTGAACAGCAGCGGGATGAAGGCGGAGTGATCGAGGTGCGCGTGGGTGAGGACGACGGCGTCGATGGTGTTCGCGCCGGCGCCGAGCGCCTCGGAGACTTGGAGGTAGGGCACTTCGTCCTCGCTCCCGGGCTTGTCGCCGCAGTCGATGAGGATGCGCGTCTCGGGCGTGCTGAGGATGAAGCTCGCGCGCCCGACCTCGCGGCAGCAGCCGAGCGTCGTGATGCGGACGTACTCGTCGTCGGACATCTCCTCTCGGTGGATCTGTCGGCCGACCTTTTCGAGGATGTCGCGTCGGTCGTCGCGCTCGGTCTTCAGGAAGTTCCGCACGTTCCGGACGGTGGACGACTCGATCGGCGGCGTGCGGACGACCTCGGGGGTCCAGCCCGCGCGCTGGGTGATCTCGCGCAGGGTCGAGCCGTGTCGGCCGATGACCATGCCCGGCTTCGAGGCCTCGATGACCACTTCGCCCGTGTCCTCGTGGAAGTCGAGGTCGGTGACGCCGGCGTCCTCCGGGACGACGTCCATGATCTCCTCGCGGGCCTCGCGGGGCGGGGAGAGGACGTCCGGATCGGGGCGGACGGTGATTCGCTTTCGCAGCTGGGAGGCGAGTCGGCGGATGAGGTCGCCGTTCTCCGCGAACTTCTTCGGGTCGCGGGTGTAGACGACGAGTTCGGGACCCTCGTACTTGACCTCGGTGACCGAGATGTCCGGTGGCACTTCGTCCGCGATCGTCTGTTGTAGTTCTTCGAGTTGCGTGTCTACGGAGCTCATAGTGAACTTGGCGGGCTTCGTCGGGGTGTCACGGCACGGCGCGGCGCGGACGAGACGGCCCGGCCGCGCGTCCCGTGCTCGGTGACTGGCCGAGAGATGACATCGTAGTGAGTGCGGTCGACCCACGGGAGATGCCCGTGGATCCCGCGGGAGCAGTCGTGAAAACCCGCTTGCCCAGTTATATACCCGTGCGGTTATAAAACACCTTCGCAAGGTAGACGGTCGCCGCCGCGGGAGGTGGGGTATGGACGTGACACCGACGACGGTCCGTGCGGAACGCGAGCGGCTCCGCGGCCGCGCGGACGCGGTCGTTCCGGTCGTGAACGCCGTCCGCGCGGACCTCGGTGCGGCGTTCGACACCGACGTGCCCGGGATCGACGCCGACGACTACCGCGACGCGATCGACGCGGTCTTCGCGGACGGGGACCGGGCGGTCAACGTCACCGGACTCGCGCTCTGTCTCCGCGAGCTCGACGTCCGGGGCGACTACCCGGGGTTCGTCGTGGACGAGCTGTTGGGCCGCGAGCTCGCCGCGACGATCGCCGGCGAGCAGCCCCTCCGACTGCTCGCGGAGGCGACGTTCCACTACGCGGACGTGACGGCGGTCGCGGACACGCCGGGCCGTGCGGGACTCGACGATCTCGATGCGGCGCTCGCGGCGGGCGTTCAGACGCGACTCCCCGGGTGGGCGTGGCGCGACGGCGACAACACCTTCGAACCGTGACGTTGACCGCGTCGCCGGGACCTACCTTCCCGGCGCGCGAAAACAATCGCCAGACCAGTAACCGACACCGACGGTGGCCGCGGCGGGGGACGCCGCGGCCGGGGACCCCCTCAGTCGCTTCCGATGGAGAGCTCGGTGTCCTCGGGCACGAACGGCTCCGACGGACCGTCGTCCTCGCGGAGCGCTCGATAGATCTCGCGCTCGCGACGCTGCTGGCGTTTGCCCATGCCCTTCCGTTCGCGACCGCGCTTCGTATCTCCCATTACATCGTGGTATGTGTCCGCATGCCACTTAAGCCTGTCCCCCGTCCGGTCGGCGGGCCCCTTCAGGAGATTTAAGGCCGCAGTCGGCCTCGAAACCGACAATGAGTGAGGATCAGGAGCTCGGCATCACCGAGCAGAAGGAGTACAACCCCGGCGAGTGGTACGCCGAGGTCGTCGAGAAGGCCGAACTCGCGAGCTACGCCCCGGAGGGGATGGGTGGGTTCATCGTCACGCGCCCGCGCGGATACAGCCTCTGGGAGAGCGTGCAGGACAACCTCGATCGGTGGTTCGACGAGACCGGCGTCGAGAACGCCTACTTCCCGCTGTTCATCCCCGAGGACTACCTCGAACGCGAGAAGGACGTCGTCGAGGGCTTCGACCCCGAGGTCGCGTGGGTGACCCACGGCGGACACGACGAGCTGGAAGAGCGCCTCGCCGTGCGCCCGACCTCCGAGTCGATCATCGCGCCCTACATGGCCCAGTGGGTTCGCTCGCACCGCGACTTACCCCTCAGACTCAATCAGTGGTGTAGCGTCGTCCGCTGGGAGGCCACGGAGACGAAGCCGTTCTTCCGGACGAAGGAGTTCCTCTGGCAGGAGGGCCACACCGCCCACGAGGACGAAGCGGGCGCGTGGGAGGAGACCCTGACGCGACTCGATCAGTACCAGCGCCTCTACGAGGACGTCTTCGCGATGCCCGTGATGCGCGGCGCGAAACCCGACCACGACAAGTTCCCGGGCGCGGACACCACGACCACGGTCGAGGCGCTGATGCCGGACGGGAAGTCCGTGCAGGGCGCGACGTCGCACAACCTCGGGCAGTCCTTCGCGGAGGCCTTCGACCTCACGTTCAGCGACGAGGACGAGGTGGAGCGCGTCGCGCACACGACCTCGTGGGGGCTCTCGTGGCGCGCGCTCGGCGCGCTCATCATGACGCACTCCGACGATCAGGGGCTCGTGCTGCCGCCGACGGTCGCGCCCGAGCAGGTCGTGATCGTCCCGATCTGGCAGGAGGACACGAAGGAGTCGGTCCTCCAGTACTCGGCGGAGATCGCGGCGGAACTGGAGGAGGCGGGCGTCCGCGTCCACCTCGACGACCGCGACGAGCGCAACCCCGGGTTCAAGTACAACGAGTGGGAGCTCAAGGGCGTCCCCCTGCGCCTGGAGATCGGCCCGAATGAGGTCGCGGACGGGGAAGTCACCGCGGTCCACCGCCCCGACGGCGAGCAGACGACGACGGCGCGCGACACGCTCGTCGAGGACGTCGAGGCGCACCTTGACGAGGTGTACGCGAAGCTCTACGCGGCCGCCGAGGAGAACCTGGAGGAGAACGTCCGGGAGGCCGACAGCCCGGAGGAGATCATGGGTACCATCGGCCAGCACGGCGGTTACGTCCGCACGCCGTGGTGCGGCGACGAGGCCTGCGAGGAGGCGATCAAGGAGAAGGTCCACGCGGAGATCGTCGCGGTCCCGCTCGACGAATCGGCCGTCGAGGGCGACCACCGCGACAACGCCCACCGCGCGGAGGCGGTCCACGAACCGGGCGACGAGTGTACGATCTGCGGCGACGACGCGGTCGAGACGGCGTACTTCGCCCGATCGTACTGAGCCCCCGGTTCTTCCCCCTTCCACTCGACCGCTTTCGTTTGTTTCCATACCTATCTCCTAATACTGTCTAAGGCTGTGGTTATATGTCCTAAGGTGCTGATGGAAGGTGTTTTATGCGACGACCCGTGTCTTACAGTCACATATGACTGAGCACGACGCACGGAGCGGCGGCCGGCGCCTCGCGGACCCGGCCGAGGCACGCTCGAACTGCGGCGTCGGGGTCGTCATGGACCTCGACGGTGAGGGCGGCCACGACGTCGTTTCCGACGGTCTCGACCTCCTCGCGAACCTCGAACACCGCGGGACGACCGGCGCTGAGAAGAAGACCGGCGACGGGGCCGGCATCCTCCTCCGAATCCCGGACGGCTTCTTCGCCGACGAGATCGACGACCTCCCCGAGCAGTACGCCGTCGGATCGTTCTTCCTCCCGCAGGACGCCGACGAACGCGCGGACACCAAGGACGCCGTCGCCGCCGCCCTCGACGAACACGGTCTCGACGTCGTCGCGTGGCGCGACGTCCCGACCAACAACGCCGACCTCGGACAGACCGCCCTCGACTCCGAACCCCACGTCGCCCAACTCGTCGTCACTCCCGACGACTACATGGACGACGACGACTTCGATCGCGCGCTCTACGTCGGCCGGCGCGCCGTCGAGAAGGCGGTCGACCACGAGCGATTCTACGTCTGTTCGCTCGACCGACAGACGCTCGTCTACAAGGGTCTCCTGAAGGGCGATCAGGTACGCGACTACTACCCGGACCTACAGGACGAGCGTCTCACCTCCACGTTCGTCCTCGTGCACGCGCGCTTCTCCACGAACACCCTCGGCGCGTGGCACCTCGCCCACCCCTACCGGAACATCGTCCACAACGGCGAGTTCAACACGATCAAGGGCAACGTCAACTGGATGCGCGCCCGCGAGGACGACGTCGAGAGCGAGCGCTTCAGCGAGGCCGAGCTCGACACGATCCGCCCCGTGATCCCCGACCCGGACCAGTCCGACACCGCGAGCGTCGACAACGCCCTCGAGCTGCTGATGCAGGGCGGGCGCGACCTCCCTCACGCCCTCCGGATGCTCATCCCGGAAGCCTGGGAGGGCGACGAGGCGATGGACGAGGAGCGCCGGGACTGGTACGACTACCACGCCTCGCTCATCGAACCGTGGGACGGCCCCGCGCTCGTCGTCGGGACCGACGGCGAACGCGTCGGTGCGGCCCTCGATCGCAACGGGCTCCGCCCGTGTCGCTACGAGATCACGACCGACAACACGCTCGTCATGGGGAGCGAGGCGGGCGCCGTCGAGACGCCCGCCGCCGAGGTGGCCGAGCGCGGCCGGCTCCAGCCCGGCCAGCTCTTCGTCGCCGACCCCGAGGAGGGGCGCGTCGTCCCCGACGACGAGGTCTTCGAGGACCTCACCGACGAGACGTACGGCGAGTGGGTCGACGCCGAGCAGACGCACTACGAGGGGCACGCCGCCGACCCCCTCCCGAGCGGCGACGGCGACGCGCTGCGCGCCCGACAGGCCGCCTTCGGCTACACCCACGACGAACTGAACGAAGTGTTGGAGCCGATGCTCGACGCCGGGAAGGACCCGGTCGGCTCCATGGGCGACGACACGCCCCTGGCGGTCCTCTCGAAGTTCAACATCCCGCTGTTCAGCTACTTCCGCCAGATGTTCGCGCAGGTGACGAACCCGCCGATCGACTACATCCGCGAGGACGTCGTCACCTCCCTCCAGACCCGACTGGGTCGGGAGCGAAACCTCCTCGACGAGACGGCCGCCCACGCCAATCAGGTCGTCCTCGACTCCCCGATCCTGACCGACGGGGACCTCGATCGCGTCCGCGACACCGACGTCCCGGACGTCACGGTCGACATCACCTACGACCCCGAGACGGACCTCGAAGACGCGGTCGAGGACGTTCGCGCGACGGTCGAGGCCGCGATCCGCGACGGCGCCGAGATCGTCGTGCTCTCCGATCGGGACGTCGGGGCGGAGCGCCTCGCCATCCCGAGCCTGCTGGCGACGAGCGCCGTCCACCACCACCTCGTCCGCGAGGGCCTGCGCACGCGTGCCGGTCTGGTCGTCGAGTCCGGCGATCCCCGGACCGTCCACCAGCTCTCGACGCTCGTCGGCTACGGCGCGGGCGCGGTCAACCCCTACCTCGCCATGGAGACGGTGACGGACCTCGTCGCCGGCCCGGACGGGATGGACGACGCCGAGGCCGTCGACACGTACGTCGACGCCCTCGAACAGGGCCTGCTGAAGGTCATGTCCAAGATGGGCATCTCGACCGTCGAGTCCTACCGGGGCGCGCAGATCTTCGAGGCGGTCGGCCTGAACGACGGCCTCGTGGACGAGTACTTCGAGGGGACGCCGAACAAGACCAGCGGCATCGGGCTCGACGAGATCGAGGCCGACCTCCGCGAGCGCCACCGGCAGGGGTACGCCAGCGAGGAGGTCGACCTCGAACGACAGGGCGAGTTCACGAACACCTCGAACGGTCGGTTCCACCAGTGGAACCCCCAGACGGTCAACGCCCTGCAGTCCGCGGTCCGCTCCGACGACTACGAGCAGTTCGGGGAGTTCTCGGACCTGATCGACGATCAGACCCAGCAGCTCCAGACGCTGCGCGGCCTCATCGACATCGACGGCTCGGAGCGCGACCCCGTCCCGCTCGACGAGGTCGAGCCCGCGGAGGACATCGTCGAGCGCTTCTCGACGGCCGCGATGAGTCTCGGGAGCCTCAGCCCCGAGGCCCACGAGAACAACGCGAAGGGGATGAACTCCATCGGCGCGAAGGCGAACACCGGCGAGGGCGGCGAACCGCCCGAGCGCTTCAACACCGAGCGGGAGTGTAAGATCAAGCAGGTCGCCTCCGGGCGCTTCGGCGTCACTTCGGAGTACCTCTCCGAGGCCGAGGATCTCCAGATCAAGATGGCGCAGGGTTCCAAGCCCGGCGAGGGCGGTCACCTCCCCGGCTCGAAGGTCAACGAGATGATCGCCGGCGTCCGCTGCTCGACGCCCGGCGTCGGTCTCATCAGCCCGCCGCCCCAACACGACATCTACTCCATCGAGGACCTCAAGCAGCTCATCTACGACCTGCGCTCGGGTAACCCGGACGCGCGCGTGCACGTCAAGCTCGTCTCCGAGGCCGGCATCGGTACGATCGCCGCCGGCGTCGCGAAGGCGAAGGCGGACTGCATCCACATCTCCGGGCACGCGGGCGGGACGGGCGCGTCCCCGAAGACCTCGATCAAGCACGCGGGCCTCCCGTGGGAGCTCGGCCTCGCCGAGGCGAACCAGCTCCTCCGCGAGACCGGCCTGCGTTCGCGCGTCACGCTCCGCGTCGACGGCGGGCTCAAGACGGGCCGCGACGTCGCCATCGGCGCGCTCCTCGGCGCCGAGGAGTTCGCGTTCGGGACGGGTAGTCTCGTCACCTCCGGCTGCGTGATGGCGCGACAGTGTCACGCCAACACCTGCCCGGTCGGGATCGCGACGCAGTCCGAGAAGCTCCGCGAGCGCTTCCCCGGCCAGCCCGAACACGTCGTGAACTTCATGATGTTCATCGCGCAGGAGCTGCGCGAGATCATGGCGGAACTCGGCTTCACGGACCTCGACGAGATGGTCGGGCGGACCGAACTGCTCGACCAGCGCGACGTCGACCACCCGAAGGCCCGCACGCTCGATCTCTCTCGCGTCATCGCGGACCCGGTCGACAACGACGACCGCTACCGCACCCGCGAGCAGGACACGGACCACGACGAGCACTTCGACTGGGACGTCCTCGAAGACGTCGGCGACGCGATCGAGGCCGGCGACTCCGTCAGCGTCGACACCGACGTGACGAACGTCGATCGCGCGGTCGGCGGCGTGCTCTCGAACGCCGTCTCGACGGCGCACGGCGGCGATGGCCTCCCGGACGACACGGTGTCGCTCGACCTCGACGGCATCGCCGGGCAGTCCTTCGGCGCGTGGCTCGCACAGGGCGTCACGCTGAACCTCACGGGCGCGGCGAACGACTACGTCGGCAAGGGCATGTCCGGCGGGAAGATCGTCGTGAACACGCCCGACGAGGCGCCCTTCGACCCGGCGACGAACACCCTCATCGGGAACGTCGCGCTCTACGGTGCGACGGACGGCGAGCTGTACGTGAATGGCACGGCCGGCGAACGATTCGCCGTCCGGAACTCGGGCGTGAAGGCCGTCGTCGAGGGCGTCGGCGATCACGGCTGCGAGTACATGACCGGCGGCGTCGTCGCGGTGCTCGGCGACGTCGGGCGGAACTTCGCGGCCGGGATGTCCGGCGGCGTCGCCTACGTCTACGACCCCGACGACGAACTCGCCGAGAAGGCGAACCGGGGGATGGTCTCCCTGGAGACCGAACTCACGGACCAGGACGAGGCGATGCTCCGTCGACTCGTCCAGAACCACGAGACCTACACGGACTCCGATCGCGCCTCCACCCTGCTCGGCACCTGGTCGGCGGCCCGCGACGACTTCGTGAAGGTGATGCCGGACGCCTACGCCGACGCCATCGCGGAGCGCCCGGAGGACGACGCGCGCAAGTCGCTCCCGGCGCCCGCGGCGGAACCCGAACCGGGTCACGCGGACTGAGATCCGACTGAAACGCCCGTTTCAGTCCCCGAAATCGCTTTTCTCGCCCGTCGCGTTACCGACGGTATGGGCACACAGCTCTCACGACGCCGACTGTGCGGCGCGCTCGCCGGAACCGTGAGCGTCGCGCTCGCCGGCTGTTCGGGCGGGGCCGGCGGGAACGACGGTGATGGTGACGGCGACGACGGCGACGGGACGACGCCGCCCTTCGGGGAGTGCCCGTCGCTCCGTGCCGCCGACGCGACGGTCTGTGCGGCGAACGCGGACGCGCCCGTCGTCCTCCGGCCGTCGGCGACGACCGTCACGGCGCCGGGGACGCTCCAGTTCACGCTGTCGAACGGCGGCGAGTCGACGCTCGGTATGAACCCCTACGACTGGGCGGTCCACCGCGAGACGGCGGACGGCTGGGAGCGCGTCGCGCCGGACGCGACGATCGAGCCGTGGCGCGAGATCCCGCCGGGGGCGTCGCAGGCGTGGATGCTCCAGGTCGGCGCGTCGCACGCGTCGCCCGCGAACGAGACGGTCGTCTGCGGCCCGCTCACTCTCGGCGCCGGAACCTATGCGTTCAGCGTCGTCGCCCGGGCGGACGGCGCGTGGACGGCGTACGTCGCGCGCTTCCGCGTCGCCTGAGTCCGTCGTCCCGTCACCCCTTTTTGCGGGCCGCACGATCGGCCGGTATGGACGAAGCGCTCGTCGTCGGCGGGACACGATTCATCGGTCGCCACACGGTCGAGGAGCTACTCGATCACGACTACCGCGTGACGGTCTTCAACCGCGGGGAGCACGCGTCCCCCTTCGCGGACCGCGAGGGCGTTCATCACTACGCGGGCGACCGGACGAACGACCGCGAGCTCCTGACGGCGAAACGCGAGGTCGAACCCGACGTCGTGATCGACTGCGTCGCCTACCACCCGCGCGACGTCCGCAAGGCGACGGAGGTCTTCGCCGACGTCGGCGCGTACGTCTACGTCTCCTCCGGGGCGGCGTACGCGGCCGAGGACGTCCCGAAGCGGGAGGACGAGACGCCGCTGTGCGACTGCTCGGCGGATCAGGCCGCGGACGACACGGACGCGACGTACGGGAACCGGAAGGCCGAGGGCGATCGGATGGTCTTCCGCGCGGCCGAGCGGGGGGTGAACGCGATGGCGGTGCGCCCGACGGTCGTCTACGGCCCCCACGACTACACGGAGCGCCTCGACTACTGGCTCCACCGCGTCGACGAGTACGATCGCGTCGTCGTCCCCGGCGACGGGACGAACCTCTGGCAGCGCGCCTACGTCGCGGACGTCGCGTCGGCGCTTCGGCTCGTCGCCGAGTCGGGAACGCCCGGCGAGGCGTACAACGTCGGGGATCGGAACGCGCTCACGCTCGCGGACACGCTGCGCGCGGCGGCGGACGCCCTCGATACGGACGTCGAACTCGTCCGCGCGAGCGACCGCGAACTCTCGACGGTCGGCCTCGAACTCGGGTCGTTCCCGCTCTACCGGCCCGCGCCGCACCTGCTCGACACGCACAAGCTGGCCGCGCTCGGCTGGGACTCGACGCCGGTCGCGGAAGCGATGGCGACCACGGCGCGGGAGCACCGCGAGGGCGACCGAACGGGGGTCGAGAACGGCCCGGAGCGCGCGGCCGAGGAGACCGTCCTCGACGTCCTCGAAACGATCTGAGGGGGCCGTGGGAGCGGAGGGGAGAAGAGAGGACAACCGCTTTGTCGCGGGCCGCCGACGAACCGGTATGTTCACCAAAACGTCGTGGATCAAGCTCCCGCGGAACGTGGTGGTCGGCCACGACGTCCTCGGGGAGGTTCGGGACGTCGTCGCGGACACGCACCTCCGCGGCCGTCCGCTCGTCGTCACCAGCCCGACGCCCCACGAGGTGGCGGCGGCCGACATCGTCGCGCAGTACGAGGCGGGCGGCACGGACCCCGCGATCGTCGAAGTCGACACGGCGAGCTTCGACGCCGTCGAACGCGTCATCGACGCCGCCGAAGCGAGCGACGCCGCGTACCTGATCGGCGTCGGCGGCGGGAAGGCGATCGACATCGCGAAGATGGCGAGCGACCGCTGCGACCTCGGCTTCGTCTCCGTGCCGACGGCGGCGAGCCACGACGGCATCGTCTCCGGGCGGGGTTCGGTCCCCGAGGGCGATACGCGTCACAGTGTCGCCGCGGATCCGCCGGTCGCCGTCGTCGCGGACACGGGCGTGCTCGCCGACGCGCCGTGGGAGCTCACGACCGCTGGGTGTGCGGACATCATCTCGAACTACACCGCCGTGAAGGACTGGCGGCTCGCCAATCGGCTGAAGAACGTCGAGTACAGCGAGTACGCGGCGGCGCTCGCGGAGATGACGGCCGAACTCCTCGTGGAGAGCGCCGACAGCGTCCGTCCGGGTCTGGAGGAGGCCGCGTGGATGGTCGTGAAGGCGCTCGTCTCCTCGGGCGTGGCGATGAGCATCGCGGGCTCCTCGCGGCCGGCGTCGGGCGCCGAACACCTCGTGAGCCACCAGCTCGATCGGATCGCGCCCGGGAAGGCCCTCCACGGCCACCAGGTCGGCGTCGCCGCCATCGTCACCGAGTACCTCCACAGCGGGGAGCGCGGCGACTGGCGCGCCGTCCGCGACGCCCTCGACGCCATCGACGCGCCGACGACCGCGGCGGGACTCGGGATCGACGACGAGCTCCTCCTAGAGGCGCTCACGACGGCCCACGAGATCAGGGACCGCTACACGATCCTCGGGAACGGTCTCAGCGAGGCCGCGGCGCGCGAGGCCGTGGCGAAGACCGGAGTCATCTGACGGTCACCAGACGCCGAGCGCGCTCCCGACGCCGTAGGCGGCCTTGGCGACGGTGACGCCGGCGCCGCGAACGATCCCGACGCCCTCGATGTCGACGTCGCCACGGTCGTAGGCGTCGAGCATGGAGCCAGCGGGGTCCTCGGACGCCGTCGCGTTACAGAGGACGGGCGCCGTCGTCGTGACGCGCAGGGTCGGGTCGACGCTGCCGTTCTCGATCTCCGCGACGTGCGCGCTTCCGTTCGTCACCAGGTGTACGTGTCGTTCACGCCGGTGACGTCGACGGCGACGCGCTCGTCGGCGAGCCGATCGCGGAGCATCCCGGGCAGTCGGTCGGTGCTGTCGTTGTAGCCGTCGACGAACGCCTCGACGTCAGACGCGTTGACGCCGCCGGTGGTACAGTCGTCGGCCGCTGCGGCGCTTCCGGGCGCGATGGCGAGGAGGAACGCAGCGACGAGCAGGACGCTGACGATCCGTATTCGCTGGCTCATGGGCTGAGGAAGCGCCGGAGGAGCAAGAACGTGGCGCCGGCTCGAAAAGAGTAACTCGGCTCCTAGTAACCCCCGACCTTTTACCTCGCGGCGAGCGAAGCGAGCGGCAATGAGGAACGCGAAGATCATCTGTACGCTCGGCCCGGCGACGGACGACCGGGGCACGATCCGCGAACTCGCCGACGCCGGTATGTCGATCGCGCGATTGAACGCGAGCCACGGGACGGTCGAGGACCGCCGCGAGCGGATCCACACCGTTCGGCAGGTCGACGACGTCACCGACGAACCGCTCGCGGTGATGCTCGACACGCAGGGTCCGGAGGTCCGGACGGCCGAGATCGACGACCCGATCCAGATCGAGACGGACGCGCGCGTGGAGTTCGCCGTCGGCGACACCGCGACGCCCGAACGGATCGGCCTCTCGAACGACATCACGGCGGTCGAACCCGGCGACGTCGTCCTGCTCGACGACGGCCGGATCGAGACGCGCGTCGAGGCCGTCGACGACGGCGTCATCACCGCGTCCGTCGTCAGCGGCGGCACGCTCGGGTCGCGCAAGGGCGTGAACGTCCCCGGCGTCGAACTCGACCTCGACATCGTCACGGAGAAGGACCGACGCGATCTGCGGCTCGCCGCCGAGGAGAACGTAGACTTCGTCGCGGCGTCGTTCGTCCGGAGCGCGGAGGACGTCTACGAGATCTCCTCGACGCTGGAGGAGTTCGGCGCGGACATCCCGATCATCGCTAAGATCGAGCGCGCGGGCGCGGTCGAGAACCTCGACGAGATCATCGACGCCGCGTACGGCGTGATGGTCGCGCGCGGCGACCTCGGCGTCGAGTGCCCGATGGAGGACGTCCCTGTGACGCAGAAGCGAATCATCCGCAAGTGCCGCAACGCGGGATCGCCGGTCATCACGGCGACGGAGATGCTGGACTCGATGGTCCACTCGCGGCGCCCCACCCGCGCGGAGGCGAGCGACGTGGCCAACGCCGTCCTCGACGGGACGGACGGCGTGATGCTCTCCGCCGAGACCGCGGTCGGCGACGACCCCGTGCACGTCGTCGAGACGATGGACCGCATCGTCCGCGAGGCCGAGGCGAGCGACGAGTACGACGAACTGCGAGAGCAGCGCGTGCCCAAGGCCGACGAGTCGCGAACGGACGCGCTCGCGCGCTCCGCGCGCTACCTCGCGCGCGACGTGGACGCGACCGCGGTCGTCGTCGCCTCGGAGTCCGGGTACACCGCCCGGAAGGCCGCGAAGTTCCGCCCCGCGATGCCGGTCGTCGCCACGACGCCGAACGACGACGTCCGCCGGCAGCTCGCGCTCTCCTGCGGGGTCGCGCCGCAGTACGCCGACTACACGAACGGCGGCGCCTCCGCGGTCATCGAGAACGCCGTCTCCGCGGCGATCGACGCGGGGGTCGTCGAGTCGGGCGACACCGTCGTCGTCATCTCCGGGATGATGACAGAAATCGCTGGGACGGACACGACGAACACCCTGAAGGTCCACGTCGCCGCCGAGACGGTCGCCACGGGGCGGTCGGTGGTCGGCGGCCGCGTGAGCGGTCCCGTCCACCGCGTCACGAACGGCGACCTTGCGGACGCCCCCGACGACGCAATCGCGGTCCTCTCCGCCGACTTCGAGGGCGAGCTCGAGGGCGACCTCGAACGGCTCGCGGGCGTCATCAGCGCCGACACCGGGCTGACGGGGTACGCGGCGATGGTCGCGCGCGAACTCGATCTCCCGATGGTCGGCAGCGCGGCGCTCAGCGACGACGTCGCGGACGGTGACGTCGTCACCATCGACGGTGAACGCGGCGTCGTCTACGCCGGCAGTATCAGTGGCGGCGAGAGTGAGCGGTGATGGCCGGGAGCGACCGCGCGGACGACGGTGGCGACGACGCGGACGCCGGCGACGAGCAGTGGCGCTTCGGCGTCAACGAGGTCGGCGAGGACGGCGTCGTGGAATCCGAGCGTCCGGAGCCATCGCCGGTCGAACCCGGCTCACCGAGCTCCGAGAACGTCGTCTTCTTCGTCGCCGGCGTCGCGCTCGCGGTCGGCGTCTTCGCACTCCTGCTCGTCGGCTGACGCACGACCTTTTGCAGCGCGCGCTATGCGCGCTTGCAAAAACTCGACAAAAAGCCTTCCTCGCCCCCTGACGGGGATTCGTCGGCCTCGCCCTCCGGGCGAGTGAACCGCGCGACGAGCGGCGACCGCTCGTCGCGCGGACGCTGACCAGTTGGAACGTTCGGCAGCCGAAACGTGGTCAAACCACGGTATAAGCGTTCGGCGATCGAGTAGTCCGTCAAGACCCGGAGTCAGGCGAGAACTCCGTTCTCTCTGAGTCACACTCGGCCCTGCGGCCTCGCGTGACGCCCGCCGGTTCCGGAGCGACTCCGTCGCGCCGATCGCGTTCGTTCGCGGTGCTCACTTGCGAAGCCACCGAGCCCTTCGCGCTCGGGCGCAAGGACCACCGAAGGTGGTCCGCTGCGCTTTTGGTCGAGCTTTTGCCAGCGAGCCGAAGGCGAGCGCAGCCAAAGGTCGCGGGTAACGTTCTTCCCGGTCGCACCCCGAGTACCCGTATGGCGGACCTATTCGGCGCGTCGCTCTCGCTCGTCCTCGTCGTCGCGGGCGTCGCGCTCTGCATCGCGGAGGCGTTCGCGCCCGGTGCCCACTTCGTCGTCATCGGCGTCGCGCTCCTCGTCGCGGGCCTCGCCGGCGTGCTCCTTCCGGGCGTCGTCACGCCCGTCGTGCTCGCCCTCCTCGTCTTCGTCGTGGGCGTGCTGGCGCTCTGGGGCTACCGGCGCTTCGAACTGTACGAGGGAAGCGGTCGCGGGAAGACGGAGGGATCGACGTCGCTGCGCGGCGCGCGTGGCGTCGTCACGGACCGGGTCACGGGCTCGTCGGGACAGATTCGACTGACCGACGCCGGGGGGTTCGACCCGACGTACGCCGCCCGCACCATCGACGGCGCCGACGCGATCGAGGAGGGAACGGACGTGATCGTCGTCGACCCTGGGGGTGGGAACGTACTCACCGTCGCGGAGACCGACGGCGCGGACGACATCGACCGCGAACTCGCAACGGGACGGGAGGCGGCGGCGGAACGAGAAGCGGAGGCGAACGCGGAACGAAACGCGGAGGCGGAGGAGACGGACGGCGAGGCGGAGCGGGAGCGGTAGGCGGATGCGGGAGTGGTAGGCGGATGCGGGGGCGGTAGGCGGATGCGGGAGTGGTAGGCGGATGCGGGGGCGGTGGGCGGATGCGGTACGGGAACCGCGAGCGATCCTGCTCGCGCCTTCGCCGCGAGGTCCGAAGACCCCTCCCGTGGAGGGGTCTGACGGACATTTTGCGTGCGAGACGCCTTCGGCGTGGTTCGAGACGGCGGAGCCGTCTCGTCATCACGAAAGACGCGTCGCGTCTTTCGAACGATCTCGCTGCATAGACAGAAATCGAAGATTTCCGGCGATGGTCGAGCTTTCGCAAGCGCCGAAGGCGCGCGGCAAAAGGTCGGGGCGAAGCTTTATCCCCGAATTGTGTGATCGTTTACGCATGGTCCCACTCACCCCGCTGCAGCTCGGCGGGAGCCTGCCGCTCACGATCGTGGCAGTGCTCCTCGTCGCGCTCGCGGCGGTCACGGTCTATCAGATGGTGGAGATCGTGGACGCCTACGAGAAGAAGGCGCTCACGGTCTTCGGGGAGTACCGCGGCCTCTTGGAACCGGGTATCAACTTCATCCCGCCGTTCGTCTCGCGGACGTACACGTTCGACATGCGGACGCAGACGATCGACGTGCCGCGACAGGAAGCGATCACGCGCGACAACTCGCCGGTGACGGCGGACGCCGTCGTCTACATCCGCGTGATGAACGCCAAACGCGCCTTCCTCGAAGTCGACGACTACAAGCGCGCCGTCTCGAACCTCGCGCAGACGACGCTGCGCGCCGTGATCGGCGACATGGAGCTTGACGACACGCTCAACAAGCGTCAGGAGATCAACGCGCGCATCCGCAAGGAGCTCGACGAACCCACGGACGAGTGGGGGATCCGCGTCGAGAGCGTCGAGGTCCGCGAGGTCAATCCGTCGAAGGACGTCCAGCAGGCGATGGAGCAACAGACGTCCGCGGAACGCAAGCGCCGCGCGATGATCCTCGAAGCGCAGGGAGAACGCCAGTCCGCGATCGAGGAGGCGCAGGGTGCGAAGCAGTCGGACATCATCCGCGCGCAGGGGCAAAAGCAGTCTCAAGTCCTCGAAGCGCAGGGTGACGCCGTCTCGACCGTCCTCCGCGCGAAGTCCGCCGAATCGATGGGCGAGCGCGCCGTCATCGAGCGGGGGATGGAGGCGATCGAGCGCATGGGCGAGAGCGAGTCGACGACGTTCGTCCTCCCGCAGGAGCTCACGAGCCTCGTCGGACGATACGGGAAGCACCTCACGGACAGCGACGTGGCGACGCAGGCCGAGGGGCTCGACAGCCTCGACTTCGACGAGGAGACGCGCGAACTCCTCGGGCTCGACAGCATCGACGAGCTGCTGAACGAGATCAGCGAGGAGGCGGACGTCGATCCGGAGAAGCTCGAACAGCAGGCCGAGGAAGTGATGGCCGGACAGGACACGGGCGCGACCGAGACCGATCAGGTCATCGAGGAGATGGACGCCGAGTTCGAGGGCGGCGATACCGGGAGCGCGTCACCCGCGGAGACGTCTGGGTCGACGACCCCCGACGCGACCGACGACGCCGAGACCGAGACGGAGCGGTCGTAGCGCGTCCGAAACTTTTTGCGCGAGCCCGACGTACTCGTGCCCGAATGGGGATCGACGAGAGCAAGCGCGCGACCCTCCGGCGGTTCGCGGCGGTCGGAGCCGCGAGCCCGCTCGTCGGTCTCGCCGACGAGGCGGCGGGCGAGAGCGACGTCCCCGGGGCGATCGGTGGCTATCTGACGACGACGCCCGGCGCACACTTCTCGAAGCTCCGCGACGACCTCCAGCTCGGTACCGGCGAGGCCCAACACCACCTCCGCCGGCTCGTCGATGCCGGCGCGGTCGAGAGTTACCGGGACGGCGACTATCGGCGGTTCTACCCCGCGGGGGAGTTCGCCGACCTCGAGAAGATCACGCTCGGCTACCTCCGCCGCGAGACGCCCCGATCGATGCTCGTCACCCTCCTCCGCGACCCGGACGCGGACGGCGCGGCGCTCGCCGACGCCGCGGACGTCTCGCGCGGCACGATCAGTAAGTACGCCGCGGAGCTCGAGGGCGTCGGCCTCCTCTCTCGAGACGACGGATACGCGATCACACAGCCCGAGATGGTGCTCGTCCTCGTCGTCCGCTACGCGGACTCGTTCGGCGACGCGGCGGCCGCCCTCGCGCGCGAGGCCGACGCGCTCGTCGCCTACGACCCCTGACTCAGACCGAGACCTTCCACGTCGTCGCGGAGGAGTACCCCCACTTCTCGACGGTGATCCCGTACTCCCCCTCTTGGAGCGCCGTCATGTTCGTCCCGACCTCCTTCGCGGAGAGATCGAGCGCGTCGCCGATGAGCCGCGATTTGAAGTAGGTGCGCGTGCCCGCGTGTTCGCGGAGGTACGCGAGGATCCGTTCCTGCTTCGGGGTGAGGGTGCTCGTCGCCGCGGTCGCGCTCGTGCTCGTGCTCATACGTGACGAGAGGGGTCGATCGGCTATAGGGGGTTTGGTACGTCCGTTAAAACGCCGTATTTGAGGGGTAAGGGGCCACAAAACGGGGCATTAGAGTGAACTGCGTGTGCCCGCGAACGGCCGTTCGGGGCCGGCCTGGTAGGATGGCGAAACAGGCCGCCGACCCCGACCGCCGATGGCGGAGAGCAGAAGGTACTTACTCGGAGCGTGGCGAGTAGTGGTAGATGAGCGACCGGCAGACCGAGGTCAGCGTCGTCCTCCCCGCGTACAACGAGGAGGACACGATCGAACACACCGTCCGCACGACGCGCGACGCGCTCGGTGCGTTCCTCCCCGCCGGGAGCTACGAGGTCGTCGTGGCCGAGGACGGCTGCGACGACCGAACGCCCGACATCGCGGACGAACTCGCCGCCGCGTTCGACGACGTTCGACACTTCCACAGCGACGAGCGTCTCGGCCGCGGCGGTGCGCTCGACGCGGCCTTCGCGGCCGCCCACGGCGACGTCCTCGTCTACTTCGACACGGATATGGCGACGGACATGCGCCACCTCGAACACCTCGTCGAGAGCGTCCGCTCGGGCGACTACGACGTCGCGACGGGATCGCGGTGGATGTCCGAGAACGTCGCGGATCGCCCGGCGAAGCGCGGCATCCCCTCCCGCGGCTTCAACTTGGCCGCGCGGCTCTTCCTCGGGTCCGAGCTGCGCGATCACCAGTGCGGCTTCAAGTCGTTCTCGCGCGAGGCGTTCGAGCGTCTCGAACCCGACGTCGAGGACGAACACTGGTTCTGGGACACGGAGATGCTCGTCCGCGCACAGCGGGCGGGTCTCCGCGTCCACGAGTTCCCGGTCGATTGGGAGCCGAAGGGCGACTCGAAGGTTGATCTCGTGCGCGACGTCTTCGGGATGGGATCGCAGGTCGTGCGCTGCTGGTGGGAGTTCAGCGTCGAGCCGTACGTGACGCGGCGGACGGGCGCGCTCGCGGGCATCGTGCTCACGCTCGTCGCGCTCGGGCTGATGCTCTTCTACCTCGATCCGAGCTCGGTGCTCGCCGCGATGGCGGACGCGGACCCGGCGATCGTCGCGCTCGGGGCGGTCGTCTACGCGCTCTCGTGGCCGCTGCGCGGGCTGCGCTACCGGGACATCCTCTCCGAACTCGGTTACAGGGAGGACGTCTGGTTCCTCACCGGGGCGGTGTTCGTCTCGCAGACGGGGAACCTCGTCTTCCCGATGCGCGGGGGCGACTTCATCCGCGCGTACGTCGTGAAGGCCCGGCGGCGCGTCCCCTACACCTCCGGGTTCGCGTCGCTCGCCGTCGAGCGCGTCTTCGACCTGCTCACGATCACGCTCCTCGCGGGATCGGTCCTGCTCGGCCTCGCCGCCTTCGCGCCCGAGCAGGTGGCGGCGATCGCCGGGGCCGTGTCGGGCGACGCGCTCGGGGCCGACCAGCGGAGCGCGGAGACCGCCCTCGCCGTCGCGGGGCTCGTGGGCGCGCTCGCCGTCGCGGCCGTCGTCGCCATCGTCGCGTCCGCACGCATGGACGGCGGCTACGCCCGTCGCCTGATCGAGTGGGCGAGCGACGACGGCTACGTCGAACTCGTCGCGGGCGTCGTCGAGTCGTTCGTCGCCGACGTGCAGACCGTCGCGGCGGACGGGCCGGCGTTCGCGCGCGTCGGCGCGACGAGCGTTCTCGTCTGGGGGATCGACGTCGTCACCGCGCTCTGCGTGCTCCTCGCGTTCGGCGTCGACCTCCCGCTCTCGACGCTCCTCGCCACGGGCTTCTTCGCGGTCTCCGTGGGGAACCTCGCTAAGGTCCTCCCGCTCTCGCCGGGCGGGATCGGGCTCTACGAGGGGGCGTTCACGCTGCTCGTCGTCGCGCTCACGCCGATCGGCGCGCCCGCGGCGCTCGCGGTCGCTCTCGTCGATCACGCCGTGAAGAACGCCGTCACGGTCGTCGGCGGCGTCGTCAGCATGCTCACGCTCAACGTCTCGCTCACCGAGGCCGTCGAGGGGCCGGGCGCGGACGCGATGGAGACTGAGGCCGGAACGACCGATTAGGGGAGCGCGAGTCGGATCCGGCTCCCGGCCTCGACGCCGAACGCCGCGTCGCCGCGTCCCCGGTTCACCGCGAGTTCGACGTTGCCGTGACTCCCGACCGTCACCAGTCGTTCGTCCGTCTCGACGGCGTCGTACGTTCGCGCGACCGGGACGCGCTCACCGTCAACGCGGGCGTACGCCCCCCGGCGACCGGCGAGGAAGTCGCCGGGGACGTTCGTGATGGCGTTCCCGAAACCGTCGACGACGAGCACCTCGCCGCGTGCCTCGCCGCCCCGGACGGTGGCCTCCGGGAAGGCGAGATCGACCGGATCGTCCACGGTGGGGTAGTCGAGGCCGTCGGGTCCCGTCTCGTGGACGGCGGCCGCGGCGGGCGCGAAGACGTCGCGGCCGTGGAACGTCGTGCTCTCGGGGTCGTCGACGGGGACCTCGTAGCACGAGACGGCCGCGCCGTCGTCGCCCTCGGCGAGCGCGCGGGCGGCGGGCAGGAGGAGGCCGTTGTCGGGGCCGACGAGGGCGTGCTCGCCGGCGGTGACGACGATCGGTCGACGGTCGGTGCCGACGCCGGGGTCGACGACGGCGAGGTGGACGGCGGCCGGGAAGGTGGGGAGGAGTTCGCGGAGCCAGAACGCGGCGGTTCGGACGTCCTGTCTGGGGAAGTCGTGCGCGACGTCGACGAGGCGGGCGTCGGTGCGCGAGCAGAGGACGCCGCGCATCGCCGCCGGATAGGGCGACCCGAAGTCGGAGGCGAGCGTGATCACGTCGGGTGCGAACGCGAGCGAGGGACAAAAGCGAGGGGATCGGTCAGTCGTTCGGGGTGGCCTCGACGTCGGTGTCACTCACCCGTCTGATCCGCTCGATGCCGTCGACCTCCGAGACGACGCGCTCGACGGCGTCGGGGACGAGGTCGGACCAGTCGTCGCCCGCGACCATCCGCTCGCGGATCTCGGTGCCGCGCAGGACCTCGCGGTCGAACATGGGCGACCCGCGGACCTCGATGCCGGCCTCCTCGAAGAGGCGGACGACGAGCGGGTTGTTGGAGTACGCGACGTCGAAGTTCGGGCTCATCGATCGGACGTGACTCACCCACACGGCGTTCCGGTTGATGTCCTCTAGGGGGACGGCGTACGTCACGAGGTCGAGGTCGGCCAGCGCCTTCGTGATCATCATGATCCGTTCGCCGCCGGTGAAGGGGTTGCGGACGCTGTGCGATTGATCCGCGCTTCCGATGCCGACGACGAGCTCGTCGACCTCCTCGGCGATGTCCGCGATGACGCGGTGGTGACCCTGGTGGTACGGCTGGAACCGCCCGATGTAGAACCCACGAGTCATGATCGGTTGTTACGGTACCCACACCCACCCGCCGGGCCCGCATAAGCGTGGCGACGGCGGCGTCACCGACCCGCGAATATCCGCTTCTCCGCGCCGGTGTCCGGCGTTTTCGTCGCTCCTCGGAGGGAGAAAGTATATCAATCGCGCTCCCCTTCCATCACCTAGCGATAAGGGTTCTATGAGCAACGACCGTACGACCGACACTCCCTACGAGGGGGAGAACGACACCGACACCCGCCCGGACCCCTCGCCCGACGGCGACCTCGACGACCTCGGCAGTGAAGTGGACGTCGAGGGCGACGTCGAGATCGACGAGGACGCCGCGGAGGACGACCTCCTCGGCGGCCTCAAGGTCGATTCGACGGCGGACATCAAGGTGCCAGAGCGACTGGTCGATCAGGTGATCGGCCAGGAGGAGGCCCGCGACATCGTGATGCGCGCGGCCAAACAGCACCGCCACGTGATGATGATCGGCACTCCGGGGACGGGGAAGTCCATGCTGGCGAAGGCGATGAGCCAACTCCTCCCGAAGGAGAGCCTGCAGGACGTCCTCGTCTACCACAACCCGGACGACTCGAACGAACCGAAGGTCCGGACCGTCCCCGCCGGGAAGGGCGACCAGATCGTCGAGGCCCACCAGGAGGAAGTGCGAAAGCGCAACCAGATGCGCACGTTCCTCATGTGGATCGTCCTCGCGGTCGTGGTCGGCTACGCCTTCCTCGTCGAGGGTGCGATCCTTCTCGGTATCCTCGCGGCGGGGATCATCTACTTCGCGTTCCGCTACTCGAATCGCGGGAGCGACGCGATGATCCCGAAGCTCCTGATCAACAACGCCGAGCGTCAGACGGCGCCCTTCGAGGACGCGACCGGTGCGCACGCCGGCGCGCTCCTCGGCGACGTCCGGCACGACCCGTTCCAGTCCGGCGGCATGGAGACCCCGGCCCACGAGCGCGTCGAGGCCGGCGCGATCCACAAGTCCAACAAGGGCGTGTTGTTCATCGACGAGATCAACACGCTCGACGTCCGCTCTCAGCAGCACCTGATGACGGCGATTCAGGAGGGCGAGTTCGGCATCACCGGCCAGTCCGAGCGTAGTTCGGGTGCGATGGTGCAGACCGAGCCCGTCCCCTGTGACTTCATCATGGTCGCCGCGGGGAACATGGACGCGATGGAGAACATGCACCCGGCGCTGCGCTCGCGCATCAAGGGGTACGGCTACGAGGTGTACATGGACGACACCATCGACGACACCCCGGAGATGCGCCGCAAGTTCGCGCGCTTCGTCGCCCAGGAGATCGAGCGCGACGGCCAGCTCCCGGACTTCACGCCGGACGCCGTCCGCGAGGTCATCCTCGAGGCGAAGCGCCGCGCGGGCCGCAAGGAGCACCTCACGCTCGAACTGCGTAACCTCGGTGGGCTCGTCCGCGTCGCCGGCGACATCGCCCGCTCGAAGGGCCACGAGCACACCGAGCGCGACGACGTCCTGGAGGCGAAAAAGCGCTCGCGCTCCATCGAGCAGCAGGTCGCGGACAACTACATCGCGCGCCGCAAGGATTACGAGCTGAAGACCTCCGACGGCGAAGCCGTCGGCCGCGTCAACGGCCTCGCCGTCATGGGCGGGGACTCCGGCATCATGATGCCCGTCATGGCCGAAGTCACGCCCCGCCAGGGCGAGGGCGGCGAGATCTACGCGACCGGGAAACTCCAGGAGATCGCCCAGGAGGCCGTCGAGAACGTCTCCGCGATCATCAAGAAGTACACGGGCGAATCCATCGCGGACAAGGACATCCACATCCAGTTCGTGCAGTCCTACGAGGGCGTCGAGGGCGACTCCGCCTCCATCACGGTCGCCACCGCCGTCATCAGCGCCCTCGAGAACATCCCGATCGCACAGGACCTCGCCATGACCGGCAGTCTGTCCGTGCGCGGGGACGTCCTCCCCGTCGGGGGCGTGACACACAAGATCGAGGCCGCCGCGAAGGCCGGCTGCGATCGCGTCATCATCCCGAAGGCGAACGAACAGGACGTCATGATCGAGGACGAGTACAAAGACCAGATCGAGGTCATCCCGGTCAGCCACATCAGCGAGGTCCTCGATCTCGCGCTCGTCGGCGAGCCCGAGAAGGACTCGCTCGTCGCTCGGCTGAAGAACATCACCGGTGAGGCCTTGGAGAAGGGCAAGAGCAGCGCCGGCGCGCAGGGCGGGAGCCCGTCGCCGCAGTAGCGACGCCCCAACCCGCGCGTTCGCGCCCGCCCCTCGCTTCTCTCCGCTCCGTCGAGTGAGAGGACCGCGTTTAAGAGCCACCCCGCTCTATACCGCGTAACCGTGAGTGTCAACCGTCGGGGCGTCGTCGCGGCCGCCCTCTCCGTGATCTATCCGGGGATCGGACACGCGTACCTCCGAGCGTGGCTCCGCGCGGTCGGCTGGATCGTGCTCTCGTTCGCCACCGCGTACGTCCTCGTGCCCGATTCTTTGATCCAGACGTACCAGGTCGCGCTCTCGAACGGCGACTTCGGCGCGCTCAGCGCCGCGGCGCTTCCGGCGGACGCGGCCGCCGCGCTGCTGGTCGTCCGACTCTGTAACGTTATCGATGCCTACTTCGTCGCCGTCCGGCAGTCGACGCCGGCGCGGACGGCGAGCGACGAGCCGACGTGTCCCGTCTGCGGGAAGGAACTCGACACCGACCTCGACTTCTGCCCGTGGTGTACGACCGAACTCGAGTGGGAGTATCCGGGCGAGGAGACGCGGGACGCGTAGCGGCCCGCGTGCGGTCGGGGCTCGCTACTTCTCGATGATCCGCTCTTCGACCTGCTCGCCGAAGTGACGCCCGCCCTCCTGCGTGAAGACCTTGACGCGGTCGCCGGCCTCGACGTCGGTGATGGCGGTGCGTCCGTCCTCGGTCTCGACTTTGATGGTCTCCGCGTTCTGGATGAGGGTGTCGATCCGATCGCCGTCGTCGGTCTCGGCGGTGAGGCGGAACATCGGGCGGCGCTCGATCTTCGCGCGCCCCACCACGGCTTCGCGGGTGTGCCCCTCGACGTCGACGACCTGCACCTCGTCGCCGCTCTCGAGTTCGGCGAGGTATTTCGTCCCGCCGTCGGGCGTCCGGATGTAAGCGTGGACCGCGCCGGCGTTCACGCGGAAGGGACGGGAGGCGACGTACGGTGACTCCGCCGTTTCGGCGTAGACGAAGAAGAGCCCGCGGCTCATCGATCCGACGAGCATCCCCTCGTCGCCGTCCATGAGCGTTCCCGTGTCGACGCAGACCCGATCGGCCGCGCCGGCCTCGGCTATCTCGACGACCTCCGCCCATTCGAGGTCGAGCGTCTCGCGCTCGGCCCGATCGCGGACGCCGACGGTGCGGCGGATCTCGTCGGGGTCGTCGCTGTCGAGGAGGACGGCGTCGGCGCCGATGTCGAGCGTCTCGAAGGCGGTGTCGGCTTCCTCGGCGGTGGTGACGCCCGCGACGAGCGTGGTCTCGTCGCCGATGCGTGCGATGAGGTTCTCGAGGGGGATGATCGTCCAGTCCTCACCGACGACGAACGTGTAGTCGGCGTCGGCGGCGGCGGCCTCGGCGAACGACTCGTACTCCGTCCCGAGGATGCGGACGTAGGCACCGGCCACCTCGTCGTTCCGGCGCAGCGTGGTGAGGTCGGCGCTCCCGGAGAAGTCGCTCGGGAGCTCGACCGTTCCGTCGCCCTCGCCGTTCTTGCCGACGACGTAGGCGTCGGCGTCCGCGGCGTCGTCCTCGGCCTCGCCGATCACGTCGGCGTCCTCGCTCGTGAACGCGGCGACGTTCACCTGCCCGAGTTCGCGGACGCGCGCGACGTCCGCCTCGTCGACGAGCACCCAGTCGACGCCGGCTTCGAGACCGGCGGTGATCCGTCGCTTCCGGGCCTCCCAGTCGCCGACGGCGCCGTCGGCCTTCAGCCACACTTCGCGTGTCATTAGTTGCACCTCAGTACGCGACGGCTTGAACGTGGCGACTACGGCCACGCTCGGGCCGTCGCGTGGGGACGCGGCCGACGCCGTCAGGTCACGAGCCACCCGCCGTCGACGGTCACCGTCTCGCCCGTCACGTAGCCCGCGTCCTCGCTCGCGAGCCAGAGAAACGCGCCCGCGACGTCCGCGGGCGTGCCGGCGCGGCCGAGCGGGAGGGGCTTGAGGAGGTCGCTCTCGCGGTCGTACGAGCGCGCCTCCGCCGTCCACCCCTCGGTGATCTCCGTGCCGATGTGGCCGGGCGCGACCGCGTTCACGCGGACGCCGTGCTCGCCGAGTTCGAGGGCGGCCCCGCGCGTCGCCATCCCCACCGCGGCCTTCGAAACGTCGTAGGCGGACTGGCCGAACTGGCTCACCTCCGCGCTGATCGAGGAGGTGTTGACGACACAGCCCGGATCGTCGCGCTCGATCATGTCGCGGCCCGCGGCCTGCGTGCCGACGAAGACCCCCTTCACGTTCACCCCGTAGAGCGCGTCGAGGTCGTCGGGGTCGATGTCGAGGAACGGCGCCTGTCGACTGATCCCCGCGTTGTTCACCATCACGTCGACGCCGCCGAACTCGTGAGCGGCGTCGACGACGCTCTCGACCTCGTCGGGATCACAGACGTCTGTCTCGACGAAGTGCGCCTCGCCCCCGTCGTCGCGGATACGCTGTGCGGTCGGCACGACGGCGTCCACGTCGTGCGGTTCCTCGTCCACGTCGGCGACGAGTACCGTCGCGCCCGCGTCGCCGAAGCGCGTGGCGACCGCGCGCCCGATGCCGGAGCTCCCGCCGGTCACGATCACCGTCTCGCCCTCGAAGTCGTAGCTGAGTCGTCCCACGGTGACCGATCGGCGCCGCGGGGAAAAAAGGAACCGGCGGGCTTCAGTCGAAGTACGCGAGGGCGTCGTCCACGCTGGCGTCGTCGTGGACGACGGCGGAGACGGCGCGCGCCATCGCCTCGGGGTCGTCGTGCTGGAAGATCGAGCGCCCCATGGAGACGCCGCGGCCGCCGGCGTCCATCGCGCCGCGGACGGCGGCGAGCGTCGCGCGATCTCCCTCGGGGCTGCCACCGGCGATGATGACGGGCTTGGCGGTGGAGCCGACGACGTGCTCGAAGCTCTCGGTGTCGCCCGAGTAGGCGGTCTTCACGAGGTCCGCGCCGAGCTCCTCGGCGAGGCGGACGGCGTGCCCGAGCGACTCGGGGTCGTGGCCGTCGACGCCGGGACCGCGGGCGTACGCCATGGCGAGCACGGGCAGTCCCAACCGATGGGCCTCGCTCGTCACCTCGGAGAGCGCGGTGAGCTGCTCGGGCTCGTGGTCGCTCCCGACGTTGATGTGGAACGAGACGGCGTCCGCGCCGGCGCGCACGGCGTCCTCGACCGTGCCCGTCTGGCGCTTGTCGTTCTCGTCCGGGCCGATGACGGTCGAGCCGTTGAGGTGGACGATGTAGCCCGCGTCGTTCTTGTTCGGGTGGACGCGCTCGGCGATCCCCTTCTGCGTGAGGACGGCGTCCGCGCCGCCGCGCGTCACCGCGTCGATCGTGGTCTCGATGTCGCGCAGGCCCGCGACCGGCCCGAGCGTGACCCCGTGGTCCATCGGGACTGTGAGGTAGTTGCCGTCCGTGCCGATCCGGTCGAGGCGCGCCCGTGTACCCGTGTGCATCGTGTTGGTACGTGGTACCGTACGGGCTACTTTGTCGTTTCCGGTTCGGGCGCTTCGCCCCGCGTGGCGTCCTCGATCCCGGCGCTCAGCTCCGCCGCCTTCTCGCGGAGGGCGTCGGCGGCCGCCTCCACGCTCTCCGCCGCGGCAATCGCGTCGACGAAGACGCTGCCGGCGACGACGCCGTCCGCGCCGCCCTCGACGATCGCCCTCGCGTGTTCGCGCTCGCTCACGCCGAAGCCGACCGCGTAGGGGAGCTCCCCTTCGGGGAGGCGCTCCAGGCTCTCGTAGGTGTCCTCGGAGACGTCGGTGCGCGTGCCCGTCGTCCCCATGCGCGCCTGCACGTAGATGAACCCCGAGGCGCGTTCGAGGATGCGCTCGATGCGCTCCGGGGTGGTGGTCGGCGCGACGATGAAGATCAGCGCGACGTCGTGTGCCTCGCAGGCGGCTTCGAGCGCCGTGGACTCCTCCACGGGGAGGTCGGGAATGATGAGCCCCGAGACGCCCGCGTCCGCGGCGGCTTCGACGAACGCGTCGACCCCGTCCCCCTCGCCGTACTGCAGGAGGAGGTTGTAGTACGTCATGCAGACGATGGGGACGTCGACGTCGAGGTCGCGTACGAGGTCGAGGTAGCGCGCTGGCGTCATTCCGGCGTCGAGCGCGCGCCGGATGCCCTCCTGGATCGTCGGACCGTCCGCGATCGGCTCGCTGAACGGGAGGCCGAGCTCGATCACGTCCGCGCCGCCCTCGACGAGCGCTTCGACGTACGTTTCGGTGGCGTCGGCGCTCGGATCGCCCGCGACGACGTACGGCACGAGCGCGGGGCCGTCCGCGAACGCCGCGGTGACGTCGTCGGCGCTCACGCGCGGAACACCTCCATGTCCGGGGCCTCCTCGAGGTCCCGCTTCTCGGACTCCTCGATGACGGTGTCGAGGTCCTTGTCGCCGCGCCCGGAGACGTTCACGATCACGGGGCCGTCCCCCTCGTAGTGTTCGAGGTAAGCGATCGCGTGGCTCGACTCCAAGGCGGGGATGATTCCCTCCTCGCGCGAGAGCCGGTGGAACGCCGCGAGCGCCGCGTCGTCATCGACGTTCACGGGCGTCACGCGCTCCGAATCGACGAGGTGCGCGAGCTCGGGGCCCACGCCCGCGTAGTCGAGGCCGGCGGAGACCGAGTGGGACTCGACGATCTGTCCCTCCGCCGTCTGGAGGAGCTTCGTCTTCGCGCCGTGGAGCACGCCCACGGTACCGGTGCCGAGGCTCGCGGAGTTCGGCGCGTACTCCTCAGATGCCTCGACGCCGAGGCCGGACCCGCCCGCTTCGACCGCGTAGAGGGCGACGTCCTCGTCGTCGACGAACTCGTGGAACGCGCCCATCGTGTTCGAGCCGCCGCCCGCGCAGGCGACGACGGCTTCCGGGAGCCGGCCGAGCTGATCCAGCGCCTGCTCGCGGGCCTCCTCGCTGATGACGGACTGGAAGTCGCGCACCATCGTCGGGAACGGATGGGGTCCGACGACGGAGCCGATGACGTAGTGGGTGTCCTCGACCGTCGTCGCCCAGTCGCGCATCGCCTCGTTCGTCGCCTCCTTCAAGGTCCCAGAACCGACGGTCACGGGGTTGACCTCGGCGCCGTGGGTGCGCATCCGGAAGACGTTGGGACGCTGGCGGTTGATGTCCGTCCGGCCCATGTATATCTCGCAGGGCATGTCGAGGTACGCGGCGGCCATCGCCGTCGCGGTGCCGTGCTGGCCCGCGCCCGTCTCCGCGATGATCCGCTCCTTGCCCATGTACTTCGCCAGGAGGACCTGCCCGAGCGCGTTGTTCAGCTTGTGCGCGCCGCCGTGGAGGAGGTCCTCGCGCTTGAGGTAGACGTCGAGGCCGTACCGCTCGGAGAGGTTGTCCGCGCGTCCCAGCGGCGTGGGTCGCCCGCCGAAGTCGCGCAGGCGCTCGCGGAAGTCGTCCACGAAGCCGTCCTCGTTGTTCAGGACGTATCGCTCGTAGGCGTCGGTGAGTTCCTCGACCGCGGGCATCAGGACCTCGGGGACGTACTGGCCGCCGTAGCGACCGAACTTCCCCGCGCCATCGTCCGCGTTCGTGCTCGCGTCCGTGGCGGTCTCGCGTCGGCTCATGTGGACTCCACCACCTCCGCGTTCACCAACGCTTCGGTGTTCGCGGCGACGTCGCCGTCCATGATCGCGGAGCCCACGAGGAGCGCGTCCGCGCCGGCCGCGCGCATCCGCCGGACGTCCGCGGGCGAGGTGATCCCGCTCTCCGCGATCAGCGTCACGTCGTCGGGGACCGCGGGCGCCACCTCCTCGAACGTCCCGAGGTTGACGTCGAGCTCGGCGAGATCGCGGTTGTTCACGCCGACGTACTCAGCGCCCGCGTCGAGCGCGCGCGCGACCTCCTCGCGGTCGTGGACCTCTACGAGCACCTGAAAGCCACGCTCGCGCGCCGCGTCGTGGAGGCGTCCGAGGTCGTCGCCGACGAACCGCGCGATGAGGAGCACGACGTCGGCCTCGACGGCGTCCAGTTGCGCCTCGCGCACCACGAAATCCTTGCGGAGGACGGGGACGTCGACGGCCGCCCGTATCCGTTCGAGGTTCGCCGTCGAGCCGCCGAAGTGCTCGGGCTCGGTGAGCACCGAGAGGGCGCTCGCGCCGCCGGCGACCATCGCCTCGGCGAGCTCGACGGGGTCGTCGCGTCGCTCGCCCTCGGTCGTCGGGCTCGTCGGTTTCACCTCCGCGATCACGGGCACCCGTCCGTCCGCCTTGGCGTCCGCGACGGCCGCTCCGAGCGAGCGCGGGTCGACCGACACCCGGCCGCCCGCGACGTCGCGCTCGCGCGCCGCGCGCAGGATCGAGCGCACCTGTGGTGCGAAATCATCGTCCATTACTGTACACTAATGCACGCATCTGTACAAGAGCGTTTCCCTCCGATCGCCCGGACCACGAACCTTGAAGTCCGCGCTGGCCGACCGGACCCGTATGGACGCCGGCATCTACGCGTTCGCCCCGACGTACCTCGATCGCTACGTGCAACTCGGCGTCGCCGGCGACCGCATCATCGACGTCTCCTTCCCCAAGGACCCGGACGACGACGCGCGGGACGACCACCCGCTCTTCGAGCGACTGAACGCCTACTTCGAGGGCGTGGCCGACGACTTCGCCGACGTCGCCGTCGGGCTCACGATGGCGACCGACCAGCGCGCCGTCCTCGAAACGGTGCGCCAGATCGGCTACGGCGAGCAGGTCACCGTCGAGACGCTCACTCGTATGACGGCCGGTCTCGACGCCGACGAGGAGGCCGACCGCCAGCTGGCGCGCACCGCGCTCGCGGAGAACCCCGTTCCGCTCGTCGTCCCCGACCATCGCGTTCGGGACGCCCCGAGCGGCGCGCCGCCGGAGGTCGAGCAGAAACTCCGGAGCCTCGAAGGCCTGTAACCTCACGTCGACGCCCCACCACGCTGGCGCGGACCGTTGCGGAAGATAGAAAAGGACCGACGACGAACCTCCCGTATGGACGTTCCCCTAGAGCTTTCAGCGTACACGCGGGTGCTGAAACTGGCGAGCACCCCGGAGTGGGAGGAGTTCTCCCAGATCGCCCTCATCGCCGGGGCCGGTATCCTCCTCATCGGCATCATCGGCTTCGTCATCTTCCTCGTCATGGGCTTCATCCCCGGGACGGGTGTCTGACGCATGGGAGTGTTCGCCGTCAAGACGACCGCGAGTCAGGAGCAGACGGTCGCCAGCATGATCGCCAACCGCGAGGAGAACGAGATCCACGCCGTTCTCGCGCCCGACGCGCTCACCAGCTACGTGATGGTCGAGGCGGACAACGACGCCGTCATCTCGCGCGTCATGGAGGAGATCCCGCACGCGCGCAGCATGGTGCCCGGCGAGTCCTCGATCAGCGAGGTCGAGCACTTCCTCAGCCCGAAGCCCGACGTCGAGGGCATCGCGGAGGGGGACATCGTCGAACTCATCGCCGGCCCGTTCAAGGGCGAAAAAGCGCAGGTCCAGCGCATCGACGAGGGCAAAGATCAGGTCACCGTCGAACTCTACGAGGCGACCGTCCCCATCCCGGTCACGGTCCGGGGCGACCAGATCCGCGTGCTCGACAGCGAGGAACGCTGAGCAGAGCGGAGCGCTCCTCGGCGATACGAGCGCGGGACGAGTCGACCCGTGCGCGATTCGTCAGTGCTCGTGACCGGGAACGAGCGACGGACGCGTCATCTCGCGGTCGTCGGCCTTCTGCAGCGCCGTCGAGACGTCGACGAGGTCGAACTCCGCGTCGATCAACTCCGCGTAGGGGTAGCGCTCGACGGTGCGCGAGAGGAAGTCGAGGCCCTTGCCGAGATACCACGGGTCGTAGTGCATTGTCGGCGTCACCTGGATGTTCTTGCGCGTGAGGAGCGCGGGGTCGAACTCGGTCGTGTGGCCGGGCGTGATGTTCCCGATCTCGAGGTAGCGCGCGCCGTTGCGCAGGAGGTGTGGGCCCTCCGCGAAGGCCTCGGGGACGCCCGCGACCTCGACGCCGATGTCGGCGCCGCGGCCGTCCGTGAGCTCGGCGACGCGATCCGCGCGGGCCTCGACGGTGTCGTACTCGCGGAAGTCGACGACGTGGTCGACGCCGAAGTCGCGCGCGCGCTCGATGCGCTCTTCGACGCCCTCGACGAGGATCGTCTCCGCGCCGAACTCGTTCGCAACGGCGATGGCGTTCTGCCCGAGGCCACCGCCGCCCTGGATGACGACGGTCTCGCCGTAGGAGAGGTCCACTTCCTCGAGCCCGAAGAGCACCTGCGTGAGCGCGCAGTTCGCGGCCGCCGCGACGCCCTCGGGGATGTTCTCCGGGACCTTGTAGAAGTACTGTTCGGGGTGGACATAGTAGTGCGTCCCGAAGGTCCCGTGGAAGTGCGGGAACTCGTCGGGGTGTTTCACCCAGTGGGAGAGGGCGTTCTCGCAGGAGCGGAACTCCCCGCGGCCGCACGCCGCGCACTTCCCGCAGGCGACGAAGTAGGTGGGCGCGACGAGGTCGCCCTCCGCGATCGGTTCGCCGTCGTAGTCGGTCGTCACGCCCTCGCCGAGGTCGCTGACGCGACAGAGGGCCTCGTGACCGAGCACCATCCGGTCGAGGAGCGGATGGGTCCCGTTCCAGATGTGCAGCTCGGAGCCACAGACGTTCGCGCGGACGACTTCGGTGACAAGCGCGCCCGGTTCGGGGTCGGGGACCGGATACTCGCGGATCTCGACCTCGCGTTCGCCTGCGAGGTACGCGAGTCGGCCCGTGGCGTTCGTCGGCACACCGGTATCGATACGAACGAGCGGTATAGTCCTTGCCCCGCGAACGACCCGCTTTCCACTCGCTCACGGCCGTGCCGTCCGCTGACGGCGCGGTGGCGGCTCCGTTCGGTTAATCCACGTAGCCGAAGGCGTTCGCCGCGAACTCGGCGTCGACGTAATCCCGACCGTGATCGGTGAGTCGGTAGTACGCGCCCGCCGCGCCGGCGTCGAGCGTCTCGACCACGTCGCGCTCGGCGAGGGCGTCGAGGGCCGCCTCGACGTCGGTGATCGAGAGGTGTTCGTCGAGGAGCGCGTCGGCGTTCGCGGCGATTCCGGCGGGTGAGACGCCGATCGCGCCCTGCGAGAGGACGCGGAGCACGGCGTCGATGTCGTCGTCGCGCCAGTCGTCGGACATGATCGGGAGCGTCTCGCGGCGCGTAGAAAAAGCGTCCGGCCGGGCGCGCGAAAGTGTAACGCTAAAAGCCTCGCCCCGCGTACGCCGTCGCGTGACGGAGACCCGCGTCGATCCACACGTGAAAGTCCTGGACGCCGACGTCGCGGCGCGCGCGAAGGCCCGCGGCATCGACGTGCTCGTGTACGCACCGCACTTCACGCGCCTCCCCGCGATCCGCGAGCGCGCCGACGCGTTCACCGACGACGACCTCCTCGTCGTGCCGGCGCGCGAGGTGTTCACCGGCCCGTGGCAGGAGCGCAGACACGTGCTCGCGCTCGGTCTCGACGATCCCGTCCCGGACTTCATCACGCTCGACGGCGCGTTCGAGGCGTTCGACGCGCAGGACGCGACGGTGCTCGCGCCCCACCCGACGTTCGCCACGGTGAGCCTCGGGCCCGCGGACGTCGAGCGCTACGGCGACCGGATCGCCGCCGGCGAAGTGTACAACCCCAAGCAGTGGCCGTACCAGAACGAGCGCGCACGCGAACTCGTCGAGGCGCACGGCCTCCCCGCCTTCGGGTCGAGTTACGCCCACCGGCGCGCGACGGTCGGCGAGGTGTGGACGACGTTCGAGCGCGACATCCAGAGCGCGGCCGACCTCTGTGCGGCCTTCGAAGCGGGCGCGCCGCGGCGCGTCGAACACCGGACGGGCTGGCGACACACCCTCCGCTGTCGCGCGGAGTTCTGCCACCTCGCGTGGGAGAACACCTACGAGAAGGCGGATCGGATCCTGCTCTCGGGCATGGAGCCGACGCACCCGCGCCACATCGCGTACGAGGGGCGTTTCGACGACGTGCGGGTCTACTGAAACCGAGACGGCCTCTCAGACCCCCGACCCCAGGGCCTGCACGGAGACGGAGACCGCGGAGAGATCGACGGTGGGGATGACGCTCGGCGCGTAGGTCAGCAGGGCGTAGATCGCGCCGAGCTCGACGAGCGTGATGACGATCGTGATCACCGTCGCGTACTGCGAGGACGTCGTGACGCCGACGGGCGTGCCGAACTCCTCGTCCCAGAGCGGGTAGAAGAGCGCGATGCCGCGCTTCGAGCCGAGGACGTCGAGGACGAAGTGGGAGACGACGCCGATCCACACCCACTGGAGGTTCGAGAAGTAGATCGTGTAGCCGTAGAGGACGGCGACGACGAAGACGTTGTGCAGGGTCTTTCGGTGCCTGCCGAACTCGGTGTCGATGTCGGGGACCAGCGCGCCGAGGACGACGGGGACGAAGACGGCGGCCATCGTGACGAGCGTCTGGACGTTCCCCTCGGGGTGGAGGACGAAGCCGAGGCCGATCCCGAGCAGGCCGCCGTTGAGGATGTGGTCTTTCTTGTTCACTCGCGGGCCTCCACGGCGTCGAGGGCGTCGTCGAGCGCCTGCCGGGCGATCTGCTCTTTGATCTCGGTACGGTCGCCGTCGAACTCGTAGCGTTCGACGGTCGCGTAGGTGTCGTCCGCGCCCCACGCGCCGGCGTGCGCGACGCCGACGTAGACGGTGCCGACGGGCTTGGCCTCGCTCCCGCCCGTCGGGCCGGCGATCCCCGTGGTGGAGACGCCCCACGTCGTCCCCGCGGCGTCGCGGACGGCGCGCGCCATCTCGCGGGCGACGGGCTCGCTCACCGCGCCGTGGCCGTCGAGGGCCTCGCGGGAGACGCCCGTGTCGAGTTTCGCGTCGTACGTGTAGGTGACGTACGTTCGATCGAAGTAGTCCGAGGAGCCGGGAACGTCCGTGAGGAGCGACCCGACGAGGCCGCCCGTGCAGGACTCCGTCGTGGCGATCGTGTCACCGGCGGAACGGAGGGCGTCGCCGAGGCGCTCCTCGATCGGCGGGTCGTCGGCGTAGTCACGCATACCCCGGCGTAGTCGCGGGGAGGGTATTGCAGTTGCGGGCGTCCCGCGCTCGCCGCGGCACTGTCGTACTGTCCTCAGACCGTGTCCCGATCCGTGTAGGTGTAGCGCCGCGCGATGAACCCCTCCCCGTCGAACTCGTGGAAGTCGGCGAAGCCGAAGGCGACCGACTCGCCGTCCTGTACGCCCTCGAAGCGTCCGCGGACGGCCACGGTGTCGCCGTCGGCGACGACGTCGAAGACGGTGTGCTCGCCGTCTTCGAGCGGGCGGCCGGTCTCGTAGAACGCCTCCATGTCCGCGAGCCCCTCGATGGCCGGCTGTCCGGGGCGTTCGTAGACGACATCGGGACTGAAGAGGCCGAGCAACCCCTCGTAGTCCTCGTCGTCGACGAGGTCGTAGTAGCGTCGCGCCGCGTCCGGGTCCGCGTTGTCCGTCATACCCGTGATGGGGAGCGTCGGCTACCTAAGCGGTTCGGCCCCGCGGCGCGACGGTCCTATCGGCCGACGTGCGCGCTGTACTCACCTACCCACTCCCCCACCGCGCCGTCCGCCCGATCGGGGGACAGCTATATGGTTCATGCCAACAGACGGCAATACGGATCGCCATGCAACCGTGCCAGAACTGTGAGTCGGTCATCGACGAGTACGTCCTGGACAAACAACTCGAACCCCTCCGCGACCTGACGGTCGACGACTTCAACGTCTGCGCCGACTGCGCGACGGTCGTCGCGGACGCGTGTGTCGAGTGCGGCGGTGCGGTGTACGTCCCGCGGAGCGCCGAGGAGGCCCCCGATTACTGCCCGGCGTGCCGGGCGGGGCGCATCGCGCGGACCGGGCGCGATCCCGGGTGGACGCGCGACGCGGCCTCGTCCTCGTCGGGAAGCGCTTAACCGCCTCGCGGCCGCGCTCCCCCGTATGGAGTACGAGGAACCGCTTTTCTTCACGGTGATGCAGTACGCGGACGCCGCCGAGCGCGATGTCGTCGACATGGTGTCGGGGAACCCCGACTGGGGCGCGCCCGACGGGATCAGCGAGGGCCTCCACGACTACGCGGACACCGGCGGCGAACAGTTCCAGTATCCGCCGAGCGCCGGCCTCCGCGAGCTCCGCGAGCGAATCGCCGAGCGCCGCGGCGTCGCCACGGAGCGCGTGATCGTGACGAACGGCGGCGGGATGGCGAACACGCTCGGGATGGCGCGCGCCCTCGAACGCTTCGACGGCTCCGAGGTCCTGATGGCCGATCCCGTCTACCCCTACTACCCCGGTAAGGCGGAGATGCTCGGCGGCGTCCAGCGCTTCGTTCCCGTCGACGACACGGGTTGCCTCGACGCCGCCGACGTCCGCGCCGCGGCGAGCGACGAGACGGCCTGCATCGTCGTCAACACGCCGAACAACCCCACGGGGGCCGTCTACCGCGAGGAGACGATGCGCGAACTCGCCGCCGTCGCCGAGGACTACGACGCCATGCTCGTCTCTGATGAGGTGTACGACCACTTCGACTTCACGGGCGAGTTCACGTCGGCGCTCGCGCTCAACTCGGAGCACGTCGTCGTCACGAACTCCTTCTCGAAGACGTACGCCATCACGGGCTTCCGCGTCGGCTACGTGGTTCTCCCCGCGCGCGACGCCCCCGCGGCCCGGACGCGGAACATGTTGACGAACGTGGCGACGAGCCGCCCCGCGCAGGCCGCGGTCCTGGAGGCGCTGCGAACGACGGACGCCTCCTACCACGAGGCGAACCGCGAGCGCCTCCGCGAGCGGGTCGAGACCTTCACCGCCGCCCTCGATCGCGCCGGCGCGGCGTACACCACGCCCGAGGGGGCCTTCTACGTCCTCGCGCGCTTCCCCGACTACCCCGGCACGATGGCGAACGCGAAGCGCCTCATCGACGAAGCCGGCGTCGCCGGGATGCCCGGCGAGGCATTCGGAGCGGCCAGAAGCGACTGGCTCCGCTTCGCGCTCGTCTCCCCGCGCGTCGACACCGCCGCCGAACGACTGGCTGAGTACTTCTAAACGACCTAACGTACCCTTTGCCGCGCTCGTTCGCTTCGCTCACTCGCTGGCAAAAGCTACGACAAAAGCGCATCGGACCCCCTTCAGGGGTCCTCGCGCCTCGCGGCGAAGCCGCGAGTGAATCGCGGGACTACCGGGTCCTGTCGGACCACTCGTCCCGCGAACGCTGGCCCGCGTCGTTCGACTCGCCGTCGCTCGTCGTGGAACGGGCGTCCGGTCTGTTGCCTATCGAATGACTGAGTAGGAACACCCCCTGAAAGTATCTGACAGATAACCATCAGCTCAGTATATGGTCCGTGTCTCCCTCCACACCTTCGTTGCAGTGTGCTTAATCGTCCTTGCAGGCTGTGCCGCTATAAACCCTCTATCGCCATCGAACAACCAGAACTCACAGTACCACCTTCACGTTCAGCAAGCAGACGGGAACGTTTCATCCGGCGATGCGGTCCAATTCGATGAGCTGACTCCTGCCCAACAGCGGGTCTTCAAGCACGCGCTTCAGAAGGGGATCGCTGACGTGCCGAAGAATGTCAGTGTCCACCCGTGGACTCACTACCGCTACGTGAGATATGACAACCACACGTATGACGCGGTCGTGTCCACGCAGTAGGCTGATCCGCCCTCTATCGAACGTTCAATGGCTGCTCTACGTCGAACGTTCCCGGTGTGGTCTGCGGTTCAGCGTACTCGCTCTGTCGGCGCGAGTTTCATCGGTCGCCTCCAGCGACCGGGAGTTTTCCCCCTCGCGGGACCTCCGGCCCCGCTAGTCGCTTACTTACTTCGCTCGCGCGGACCAGAGAGCCTACCCCTCCGGAACTCCCTCATCCACGTATGAGCGAACTCGAAGTGGAGGCCGTCGAGGACCTCGACGCGCCGAGCGTCGCGGCGGGCACGGCGGAGTACGTCCTCTACGGCGGGAAGGGCGGCGTCGGGAAGACGACGATGGCGGCGGCGACGGGACTGGCGAGCGCGACCGACGGGACGCCGACGCTCGTCGTCTCGACCGACCCGGCGCACAGCCTCTCCGACACGTACGGGGTCGACGTGCCGAATCGACCCGGGCGGCTCCGCGAGGACGTCCCGCTCTGGGGCGTCGAGATCGACCCGGACGAGGCGATGGAGCGCGCGGGCGCGATGGGCCTCGGCGGCGAGGAGGGTGCGGGCGCGGGACCGATGGGCGGCCTCGGCGACCTGCTGGGCGGTGCGGGCGGGGAGTCGGCGAATCCCCTCGGCGGACCGATGCCGGGCGCTGACGAGGCGGCGGCGATGCAGTTGCTCGTCGAGTACCTCGACGACGATCGCTTCGAGCGCGTCGTCGTCGACACCGCGCCGACCGGTCACACGCTCCGCCTGCTCGAACTCCCCGAGTTGATGGATTCGATGATGGGCCGCATGCTGAAGTTCCGGGAGAAGATGGGCGGGATGATGGACTCGATGAAGGGGATGTTCGGCGCCGGTGACGACGCGGGCGCGGACGCGGGGACGGCCGGCGTCGAGGAGGTCTGCGAGCGCGTGACGCGTCTGCGCGCCGTCCTGACCGACCCCGCGCGGACGGACTTCCGGATCGTCACCGTCCCCGAGGGGATGAGCGTCGTCGAGGCGACGCGCTTACGCGAGCGCTTGGCCGAGTTCGACATCCCGGTCTCGACGGTCGTCGTCAACAAAGTGATGGAGCCGCTCGTGGACGTGGTGCCTGAGATCCCCCCGGAGACGTTCGTCTCGCCGAACCTCGACGAGTGTGAGTTCTGCCAACGCCGCTGGGACGTCCAGCAGGACGCGCTCGCGGAGGCCCACGACCTCTTCCGCGGTCACGACGTGAAACGCGTCCCGCTGTTGGCCGAGGAGGTCCGCGGCCCCGACGCGCTCCGGGTCGTCGCGGCGTGTCTCGCCTGACGGGCGAAACGATAATGATTATTACTAGGGGTGACGCACTCCCGTGCGTATGCTACAGGGATACGCACTCCTCGCGCTCTTGCTCCTCGCCGTCGCGTTCATCGTCGTCGCGACGGCGCGCCTCGAACTGCACGCGTTCCTGACGCTGCTCGTCGCCGCGTACGGGACGGCGCTCCTCGGCGGAATCGATCCCGCGCGGGCCGCCACGCTCGTCACCGACGGCTTCGGCGGGACGCTCGGCTACATCGGGATCGTCATCCTCGCGGGCACGATCATCGGCACCATCCTGGAGAAGTCCGGCGGCGCGATCGTCATCGCCGAGACCGTCCTCGGCCTCTTCGGTGAGGACCTGACGACGGAGGCGCTCGCGGCCACGGGCGGCCTCGTCAGCATTCCCGTCTTCTGCGATTCCGGGTTCGTCATCCTCTCCGGGCTGAACCGCGCGATCGCGGAGCGCTCGTCGCTGTCGCTCGCCACCGTCGCCGTCGCGCTCGCCGGCGGCCTCTACACGACGCACGTCTTCGTCCCGCCGACGCCCGGCCCCATCGCGGCCGCGGGCATCCTCCACGCTCCCATCGGGCTCGTGATGCTCGCTGGGATCGTCGTCAGCATCCCCGTGATCTTCGCCGCCGCGAAGTGGGCCGATCGCGTCGCCTCGAACTACGAGATCGACCCCGCACCTGAGACGACCGTCGAGGAGATCGAGGCCGAATACGGACACCTCCCCTCGCCGGCCGCGGCGTTCGCCCCGCTCGTCGTCCCCATCGTCCTCATCGCCGTCGGGAGCGTCGCCACCTACCCGAGCGCGGAGGACCCCGCGTTCGTCACCGGCCAGCTCCAGAGCGCGCTCCAGTTCGTCGGCGACCCCTCGGTCGCGCTCATCATCGGCGCGTTCGTCGGCTTCGCCACCGTCCCCACGTACACCGACGAGATGTCGAGCGAGTGGGTGAGCGAGGGGCTGACGAACGCCGCCGTCATCCTCGCCGTCACCGGGGCGGGCGGCGCCTTCGGTAGCGTCCTCGGCGCACTCCCGCTGCGCGACTTCGTCGGGAACGCCCTCGGCGGCCTCGGCCTCGGCCTGATCGCCGTCTTCGTCCTCGCCGCGGCGCTCAAGACGACGCTCGGATCCTCGACCGTCTCCATCCTCACCACCGCCGGGATCGTCGCGCCGCTCCTCCCCAACCTCGGCCTCGCCGGCACGTGGGGCAGCGTCTTCGCCGTCCTCGCCATCGGCGCGGGGAGCATGACGGTCAGCCACGCCAACGACTCCTACTTCTGGATCATCACCGAGTTCTCCGACATGGAGACCGCGACGGCCTACCAGGCGTGGACGCTCGCCACGCTCGCGCTCGGGATCGTCAGCATCGTCTGGATCGTCATCCTCAAGAACATCGTCGTCGCCGTGGCCTGACGCGGGTCACCCGACGACGAGCACCCGGAGGTCGTTCACGTTCGTCCCCGTCGCCCCCGTCGTGACGAGCGCGTCCGCGTCGTCGAGCACGGGGAGCGCGTCGTTCTCGCGGAGCGCCCGCCGCGCCGCCCGCCGGTCCGCGAGCGTCGCCGCGTCCACGACCGCACCCGCCGCGGCCGTCGCGCCATCGATGCCGTCCGTATCGACGGCGCAGAGCGCCGTCTCCCCGTCGAGTTCGAGCGCCGCCGACAGCGCGAACTCCAGGTTCGGCCCGCCCTCGCCGTCCCCCCGCACCGTCACCGTGCACTCGCCGCCGGAGACGACGACGCAAGGCGGGGAGAGCGGATCGCCCGTCGCCAGCGCCTCCTCCGCGATCGCGACGTGGGTCTTCGCGGCCTCGCGGGCCTCGCCCCGGACGCGCGTCGAGAGCACGAGCGGCTCGTAGCCCGCCTCGCGCGCCCGCCCGACCGCGGCGTCCACCGCCGTCCGGTTCGTCGCCAAGACGTGCGTCGAGACGCGTTCGAACGCCGGATCGTCCGCGCCGGGGGTCTCCGCGCGCTCACCGGCGGCACCGCGTTCGAGGTGCCCGCGGATCGCCTCGGGTACCGCTACGTCGTAGTCGTCGAGGACGGCGAGCGCGTCCGCGTACGTCGAGGGGTCCGCCACCGTGGGCCCGCTTCCGATGACCGAGAGGTCGTCGCCGACGACGTCGCTGAAGACGAGCGTGGCGACGCGCGCCGGCGCGAGACGCGCCGCGAGGCGGCCGCCCTTGAGGGCCGAGCAGTGCTTGCGGACGGCGTTCACCTCGTTGATCGTCGCCCCGCTGTCCAGCAGGGCGTCCGTCGTCGCGCGGAGGTCGGCGAGCGTGAGCCCCGCCGCCGGCGCGGGGAGGAGCGCGCTCGCGCCGCCCGTGATCACCGCGAGGACGAGCGTCCGCTCGTCGACCGCGTCGGCCGCCTCGCACAACGCCTGTGTCGACGCGACGCCGCGCTCGCTCGGCACCGGGTGATCGCCCGGTCGCACGTCGACGCGTTCGGTCTCCGCCGGATCGTCCGTGACGACGACGCCGCCCGCGAGCGCGTCTCCGAGGACGTCTTCGAGCGCCGCCGCGACCTGCGAGGCCGCGTTGCCGCCGCCGAGGACGACGACCGTCTCGTAGTCGTCGCAGTCGATCGTCGCCCCGCCGATGCGGAGGCGTCCGCCGTCCAGCGCGACTTCCTCGCGGACCACCGTCGCCGGATGCGCGGCCTCGAATCCCGCCAGCGCGCACTCGCGCGCGAGGTCCCGGCGCGCCTCGGCGTCGCTCGCGACCATCAGGCGAGATCGTAGAGCGCGTTCACGACGCGATCGCGCAGCCGATCCGGGAGGTAGCGCGCGAGGCTCATCGCCTTCGCCGCCGGGCCGACGGGGTATCGCGCCGCGGGTCGGGTCGTGCTCGCCGCCTCGAGGACCGCCGCCGCGACGTCCTCGGGCGCGCTCGTCGCGAACCCGTTCGAGACGGTATCGAAGCCCTCTAGGAACCGATAGACGCGATCGTACGCACCCGAGGAGCCGACCGGTTCGAGCTCCTCGCTGACGCGCTCGCCGAACTCGGTGTCCACCGGTCCCGGCTCGATCAGCGCGACGTCGATGCCGTGGGGTTCGACCTCGCCGCGCAGCGCGTCGCTGAGCGCTTCGAGCGCGAACTTCGAGGCGGCGTAGACGCCCTGTCCGGGCGTCGAGACGCGCCCGACGACGCTGGAGACGTTGACGATCGTCCCCGCCTCGCGCTCGCGCATGTGCGGGAGCACCGCGCGGACGAGCCGGTGGGGCCCGTAGACGTTCACGTCGAACTGCTTGTGCACCCGGCGCGTCGGGACGTCCTCGACCGCGCCCATCTGCCCGTAGCCCGCGTTGTTCACGAGACAATCAAGGCGTCTCTCCGCCGCGACGAGCTCCTCTACGACCTCCTGGCACTGCGCGGGCTTCGTCACGTCCAGCTCGGCGGTGCGCGCACCCGCCTCGCGGAGCGCCGCCAGATCGCTCTCGTCGCGCGCCGTCGCCCACACCGTCCACTCCGCCGCGAGGAACGCCTCCGCCGTCGCCCGTCCGATCCCGGACGAACAGCCCGTGATGAGTACGGTCTCGTCTGTCATACGCGTCCGGTCGCGCGCCGGGCAGTTAAGCGTGGGCGAAGCGGTCCCGTCCGCGGCTCCGCACGCCCCGCTCCGGTCGATGCGTTCATGGCGACTCGCTAGTCCTTCGTCGCCACGCTACTCGCGTGTCGCTCTCGGTGCTCCCGCTCGCTTCCTCGTGGCGACTCGCTAGTCCCTCGTCGCCACGCTACTCTCCCGTCACGTCACCGACGGCCGCGTCCGCGAGGCGGGTCGGCTCGGGGAGCTTGTACCCCGCGCAGGTCGCGGCGACGAGATCCGTCGCCGTCCCCGTCGCCACCCGGTGGCCCGGGCTGACGACGAGCGGATTGACGTGGCGGCGCTCGGGGTGATCGTACTGACGCGACTGGTAGAAGTGGCCGATCGTCGTCCCCGCCGGACACGTCTCGACTTCCTCGTTCGCCTCGATACCGACGCGCTCGCCCGCGTCGAGGTAGCGGCCCTCGACGTCCGCGACCGGCGTCCCGCAGAGGAGGTTCTTGGCGACGCCGACGGTCGGGGCGTCGAAGAGCACACCGACGTGCGTGGCGATACCGGCCTCGCGGTAGTGGATCCGCCCGCTCCCGTCGAGGACGAGCAGATCCGGCCCGACCGAGAGCGATTCGAGCGCGTCGACGATCGCGCTGCCCTCGCGGAAGGCGAGCAGCCCGGGAACGTACGGGATTTCGAGGGGCGCGCGCCCGACCGCCCGCTCGATGACCCGCCCGCCGCGGAGCGCCACCGCGACCGAGACGGCCTCGTCCTCCCGGAAGGCCTGATCGACGCCGGCGACGACCGGCCCGTCGCCGTCGAGCGTCGCCTGCGCAGGCTCCACCGACTCTCCCGCCTCGATCCGGTCGTCGACCCGGATCGCGTCCGGAGCGAGGCCGTGGTCGTCCGCGAACGTCGCGTCCGCGGCGATATCGCGCTGCATCGCCTCCATCGCCGCGGCGTCGAGCGCGGGGTCCGGGAGGTACGCCGGACGGACGACCTCCATTCAGATGCGCCCCCGACCGGGTCCACCCGGGCCGCCCGGCCCGCCGCCGAGCGTGAGTTCGTCCGGCGCACGCCCGCCCTGCGACTTGAGGTACGCGCCGTAGACGAGGCCGACCGCGAGGCCGGCGAGGTGCGCGACCTGCGCGACGCCGCCGCTCCCGATGCCGCCGACCGAGGTGACGAACAGGGAGTAGGCGGCGAACCCGAGCGTGAACAGCCAGAGCGGGACGGGGAGGATGAAGTAGATGTACACCCGCAGGCTCGGGTTCAAGACGGTGAGGACGCCCATCACGGCCATGATCGCGCCGCTCGCGCCGAGGACCGCCGCGTACTGTCCGAGGAACGCCGCGGTGCCGACCTGCGCGAGGCCGGCGAGCGCGCCCGCGCCGAGGAACAGCGCGGCGAAGCGCCCTGATCCCACCCGTCGCTCGACCGTCGGCCCGAAGAAGTAGAGGGCGATCCCGTTGACGAGAAGGTGGGCGAACCCGCCGTGCGCGAAGATCGAGGTGAACCACGGGTAGACCCAGAGGAGGTTCGTCGTGTTCAGCGTGAAGAGGTTCTGCGCGGAGACCGATGAGATCCCGAGCGTCGAGACGACCCCCTGGAGCCCGACCGTGAGCACCATCAGCCCGAGGAAGACGTACGCGACGTTCCCTCGGAGGTAGCCGAGCGGCCCGCCCGTCGCACCGACCGACTGGACGGCGCGCTCGACGCGCGATTTCTCCTCTCGGCCGGTCTCCTCCGGCCCGAAGACGCCCGCCGGGTCGTCCCACTCGTCGAGGCCCGGACAGTCGTGGTTCTCCGGGAGGCGGTGCTCCTCGCAGTACGTGCCGCCGCAGAACCGACACCGATAGGGCATCCCCACCTGTCTTCCGCAGCGGTCACACGTCGCCATTACCGACGTGTCGGGACGGCTCCCGGTTAGTGACTTCGGTCCCGCGATCGGTCTTCGCTCACGGGTCGCGTCGCTCCCCGTTCGCGTTTTCGTGGGCCCTCACGTTCGTTTGGCCCCACGCTCTCCCCCCAGCCTACAAGGCCACACCCGACGTCCACGGACGCATGAAGGAGTACGAGCGCAAGGGGCTCTTGGAGCGTATCGGACGCGAGTCCGCGACCGTCGGCGCGACGATCCCCGACGAGATCGCCCTCAGTGGCGAGTCGTTCCCCCTCCGCGAGTTCGTCTTCGAGACGAGCGGGCTCGATCGGATCCCCCCCGAGCGCCGCGAGGAAGTCGAGGACGCGAAACGCACGCTCCGACGCGCGCGCCGCGAGCGCGTTGAGCGCTTGGAGGAGGCCGAAATCGACTACGCGGAGGGCGAGACGCTCGCCGACGAGGTCATCGGCATCGATCGCGCGCTCAACGCGCTCGAATCGCTCGACACCGCGGACATCGAACGCGAGATCGAGGCGAAGGAGGCCGCCGACACGAAACGCTGGCACACCTTCCTGAAGAAGGCGCTCGGACGCGACGACGACGGCTCGCGGGGCCGCGGCCGCGGTCGCGGGAACGGCGTCGGCGGTGCCGGACACGGCGGGGGGCGACGGTGAGCCGGAACGCCGAGGTCGCCGCCGTCCTCGATGAGTACGCCGACCTGCTGGAGGCGATGGGCGACGACTACCGCCCGAGCGTCTACCGGCGCGCCGCCGACAACGTCCGCGATCACCCCGAGGCCATCGAGGACCTGGTCGACGAGGGGGCCGACGCGGTCGAACGGATCGACGGCGTCGGTGAGGGGATCGCGGATCACGTCGTCGACTACGTCGAGACGGGCTCCTTCGCGGAACTCGAGGACGCGCGTGACGAACTCCCGGTCGAGATGGACGCCCTGACGCGCGTCGAGGGGGTCGGGCCGAAGACCGTCAAGAAGCTCTACGACGCGCTCGGCGTGACGACCCTCGACGACCTCGAAGACGCGGCAGAGAGCGGCGAGATCAGCGGGGTCTCGGGGTTCGGCGCGAAGACGGAGGCGAACATCCGCGAGGGCATCCCGTTCGCCCGTCAGGCCGGCGAGCGCGCCCTCCTCGGCGAGACGCGCCCGCTCGCCGACGACGTGGTCGACCATCTCGAAACGCACGACGCCGTGGAGCGCGCGGCGATCGCGGGCTCGATCCGCCGGTGGCGCGAGACGAACGGCGACGTGGACGTCCTCGCGGCGAGCGACGCGGGTCAGCGCGTCGGCGATCACCTCGCCGACTGGGAGCGCGTCGGCGACGTCATCGAGACGGGCGAGACGAAGACCTCGGTGCGCGTCGACGGCCTGCGCGTCGACCTCCGCGTCGTCGTCGACGCCGAGTTCGGCGCGGCGCTCCAGTACTTCACGGGCTCGAAGGCCCACAACGTCACGCTGCGCAACCACGCCATCGCACAGGGCAAGAAGGTCAACGAGTACGGCGCCTTCGATATTGCTGACGTCGACGACCCCGACGCGGGCCAGCGCGTCGGCGACCTGCTCGCCGCCGAGACCGAGGCGGGCGTGTACGACGCGCTCGGCCTGCCGTGGATCCCGCCGGAGCTCCGTGAGGATCGCGGGGAGATCGACGCCGCGCGCGAGGGGGCGCTTCCGGACCTCGTCGCCGAGGACGACCTCCGGGGCGACCTCCACGTCCACACCGACTGGTCCGACGGCGGGCACTCGCTCCGCGAGATGATCGAGGCCGCGGCCGAGTTCGGCCACGATTACGTCTGCATCACCGACCACGCCGAGGGTCCGGGCGTCTTCGGGGACTCCGGACTGAGCGACGCCGACCTCCGCGAGCAGATGGACGCCGTCGACGACGTCCGAGACGACGTCGCCGTCGAGGTGCTCCACGGCGTCGAGGCGAACGTCGACGCCGACGGCGACGTGGGCTCGGTGAGCGACGACGTCCTCGCCGATCTCGACCTCGTGATCGCCTCCCCCCACTCGGGGTTGGGAGACGACGGCGGCGATCGCACCGCCCGCCTCGTCGCGGCCGTCGAGCACCCGCGCGTCGACGTCCTCGGACACCCCTCGGGTCGCCTGCTCACCGAGCGGCCGGCGATGGCGTTCGACGCCGCCGCGCTCGCCGCCGCGGCCGCCGACGCCGGGACGGCGCTCGAGGTGAACGCCAACTACCACCGCCTCGATCTGTGGGGGACCGCGGTCCGGGCGGCCGTCGACGCCGGCGCGACCATCGCCGTCGATACCGACGCGCACTCGCCCGCGGAGTACGCCCAACGACCCTACGGCGTCCACACCGCCCGGCGCGGGTGGGCCGAAGCCGGCGACGTGCTGAACGCGCGCGACGCCGACGGGCTCCGCGCGTTCCTCGACTGATGGCGGGCAACGGCGACGGCGACGGACCGCTGCTGCTCGACGTCATGCTCGGAACGCTCGCGCGCGTCCTCCGCATGTGCGGCTACGACGCCGCGTACGCCCTCGATCGCGGCGTCGAGGACGACGATCGGCTGCGCGAGATCGCGGCCCGCGAGGGACGCACGCTCCTCACGCGCGACGAGGAGCTGGCGCGGCGCACGCCGGAGAGCGTCCTCTTACGGACGCGCCACGTCGACGACCAGCTCGCGGAGCTCGACGAGCGCGGGTTCGCCCTCTCGCTCCCCAACGAACCCGAGCGGTGTGCGTCCTGCAACGGCCGGCTGGCGGACGCCGATCCGCCCCATCCCGAACACGTCCCCGACGACGCGGAGCGCGTGTGGCGCTGCGTCGACTGCGGACAACGCTACTGGACGGGGAGCCACTGGGACGACGTCCGAGCGCGGTTGGCGTCGCTCTGACGCCCTACTCTCGCGTCCACTGCTCGCAGGCGTCCATGTCGTCCATGAGCTCGTCGTGGTAGCCACAGTACGGTCGGATGTCGCCGTCGTCGGTCCGGACGTAGTCGAAGTGGGTACAGCTCCCGCAGTAGCGGTCGGGACCGACGTCGGGTTCCGACTCCGACGATTCGGCCTCGCGCTCCCCGTTCGGGACGTCCCGAACGTCCGGCGTCGTCGCGCCGCCGTCGGATGTCGGCCGTGGACCGTGGTCCTCGCGCTCGACGCCGCCGAAGACGCCGACGCCGCCGAACGAGCCCGTGTCGTCGCCCGAGACCGCGGTGCGCGCGTCGAGGTCCTCGCGGGGTACCTCGACGGTCCTCGTCCGCCCGTCCTCGGTGACGGTGAGGGTGACGGTTCCGCCGGGGGCGTTTCGGGTCTTGAACGTGGCGACGGCGGTGAACAGACACCAGAAGATGACGATGAGCGCGAAGACGTAGACGAGCGCGCCGGCGAGCGCCGTCGTCGAGGGGACGGAGCCGCCGCCCGCGTACCACCGCGTCGGGTAGGCATAGCGGAGGACGAGCGTCCCGGCGACGGCGACGAGCGCGCCCGCGGCGGCCGCGACGCGGTAGAACCGACTCGCCGGCAGGACGGTGAAGACGCCGACGAAGATGGCGGGGACGCCGAGGCACCCGAGCGTCAAGCCGAGTTCGCGCGCGGCGAACTTCGCGGCCGTCGAGGGAGTCGGCCCCATCACGAGGTGGGTCGCGCCAGCGAGGATGCCGGCGACCACGAGCAGCGCGCCCGCCCCGAAGAGCGCGGTCCCCGCGTAGACGCGACGCTGGCTCGCGCCGTTGGCGTCGCGCTGATACGCGTCCGCGAGGCTGGTCATACCTCCACATACGACCCCGAGCGTAAAAACGGTACGTCAGACGCCGGTCCCCGGGCGCGCGCACCGAAAGCCCTAATCGGCGGCCCGCCGACACCTCGCGTATGGCAGACGACGACGAGGAGGCGGCGGAGCCCGCGGTCGAACTCGGTCCGGGCGCTCCCGTCGAGGGCGCGCCGATCGCGCGCGTCGCCTCGCGTTTCACGTGGGGGATCCAGCGGAGCGAGATCGTCCGCCGCGACGGCGAGACGACGATTCGGACGCCGACGGGCCCCCGGCGTCTCGCGGACGTCCTCGCGCACTGCGACGTTCCGTACTTCGAGTCGCGCCGCGAGTTCGTCGAGGCGGTGCGCAAACAGATCGGCGACGGGCCGGTGCCCGCGGGCGCGGTGGACGCGGCGGGCGACGAGACGGCGACCGACGCCGACGCGGAAAGGGACGACGGTGCGGACAGCACTGCGGACGCGGAAAGCGACGACGCCGAGGCGTAACGGCCGATCAGATCCGATCCGATCCGATCCGATCCGATTCTCGCGCCTCAACCGAGCAGGCCCGAGGCCTGCTGGAGCTGATCGCCGTACGCGATGGAGACGTAGAGCAGTCCGAACTGCGTCGCGTTGTACGCGCCGTGGACGAGCGCCGGGACGGTGAGGTTGCCGGTGTACTCGTAGAGGCCGCTGAGGACGAGCGAGATGACGAAGAGCGCGCCGATCGTGACGACCCGTCCCGTGAGCGCGCCCGAGAGCGACGTGAAGTGAACGCTGGCGAAGATGAGGCTGGCGAGCACGACCGCGGGGACGCGTCCGAAGCGCTCGCGGAGCGTCCCCTGAACGACGCCGCGGAAGAGCAACTCCTCGCCGGGTCCGACGAGGAGGAAGGAGAGCGGGACGAGGACCAACAGGACCTCGGGGTGTTCGAGACCGTAGTTCGCCACCTCGTTGCTCGCCGTCGGCGCGTTCGCCGACTGGAGGACGAGCGAGATGACGACGAGCGCACCGAGCGCGCCGAGCCAGCCCGCGACGGCGAGCCCGACCTCGCGGATCGTCGGGACGCGGAAGGTGATGAACCGACCCGGGTCCTCGCGGTAGTTCGCGTAGGCGTACGCGACCGTGCCGAACGCGACGCCCTGCAGGAGGACGACGCTGAGGACGATGGAGAGCGACGGCGTGAGCGTGAACCCGGCGAACCGGACGCCGGCGGCCGCGGCGAGCGTGAGCGCGAAGCCGAAGGCGAGGCCGCCGAGTCCGACGCCGGTCGCCAGCGCGAACGTCTTCGCCTGTGCCCCGCGATCGGGGGCTGCGGAGGGACGTGCCATTAGCGTGCGGTTGGCGCGGGGCCCACAAAGGTACTCCTCTCTGCGCACGCCCCGAGCGCGACGCGCGACGTCACCGCCCGTCCCCTCGCGGCGGCGCGTCGCCCGGGGCCCGTTCGCTCTCGTCGCGGTCGCTCCCATCGCCCTCGGCGCGATCGCTCCCGTCGTCCTCGTCGTCGCCCACGCGATCGCGGAGGGCGTCGACTTCGCGTTCGAGCTCTTCGAGACGCTCGTCGCGCCGCGAGGAGCGCGCGAACAGATAGCCGCCGCCACCGAGCAGGAGGAGCGTCGGGATGCCGAAGACGCAGGCGGCGATGAGGAGGATCACGAGCAGTTCTATCCCGCCGGGGAACCCGCCGAGGAAGGCCGGCGCGGGCGGAGCGAGCGCGTGGAGGGCGTTCATACACGTCCGTAGCGCGCCGTCCGTTGTAAGTCTTCTACGCCCAATCGTCCAGTCCGGTCTGGAGGCCGGCGACCATCGTCGACTTCCGGCGGAGCGCCGCGAGGCTCACGGGGAGGTGCTCGGCGAGGTCTCGAACCGCGCCGTGGAGCGTCTCGGCGTCGGCGGCCTCGCGCTCGAAGGCGTGCCGGACGCTCTCTCTGACCTGCCAGACGCCGACGGGCGCCCAGTAGTCGTCGCTCACTTCGCGGAGGACGAGCGCCTTCGCCTGCCGGCCCCGCTCCGCTAAGTGTTCGAGGACGCCGAGCCGGGCGGCGTAGTACGCGCCCGCCGTCTCCTCGACGTAGCCCGAGCGCCCCTCGTATCCCTCGCTCGCGGCCGCCATCCAGACGTCCCCCGAGGGATCGGGGTTCCAGACGCTCCCCGGAGACTTCATCTCGACGAGCTCGAACTCCCAGCTCCCGGGCGCGAGCACGACCCAGTAGCGATTCCCCATGTACTCGTTCAATCGCACCTCGACGCCGTCGACGCTCGGCGCGTCGCGGATCTGCCCGCGGAGGTATTGCCCGACGGTGTCGTCGACGGCCGTGATCGACCAGCGCGTCGGGACCAGTCTCCTGTTCTCGCCCTGTCCGAGCGCGCCGACGGAGAGCACGCGGTTGACGTCGTAGACGTCGAGACCGTGCTCGTAGAGGTAGACCATCGCGCCCTGCGCGCGCCAGTCGTCGTCCTCAAGGGTCTTCTCGACCGCGCGCGGGACGTGAGGGTTCTCGGTCAGGTCGGCCGATTCGACGGACGCGTTCGGCCCGCTCGGCGCGTTCGCCGTCGGCTGGGCGTACTGGTCGGGATCGAAGTCGGGCGTCGAGGCGAGGCCGATCTCGACGTCCACCGGCCGGTCCGCGATGGCGACCTCGCGTTGCGTGCCGACGAAGCCGTCCCAGACGTCCTCGACGTTCACGTCCGCCGAGCGTCGGGAGTTCAGTAACCCGGTCCGGTACTGGAGGACGTTGTCGATGCCGAGGCCGCGCTCGTACCACGCACCGCTCGTCGCGTAGTCGTCCGCGTCGGCCCCCGACTCCTCGGCGACGGGCGAGAGGATACCGGCGGAGACGTTCGGGTACGACGAGCGGCCGACGAAGACCGAGGGGGCGGTCGCCCCGTAGAGCGAGTCGCCCTGTTTGACGGCCTCGAAGGAGGCGCGCGCGTCGTCGAGGTAGTCCGTGATCGCGTAGGACTTCTCCTCGGCGAGTTTCCGCCGCTCGTACTCCTCGTCGGGCTTCAGTCCCTCGACGTAGTCGTCAAGCCGCATCGCGACGGGGTTGGGCCGCGGCGGGCTTAAGCCCACGGCCCGCACGCGACTGTCGGATTGGATCTACGTGGCGACATACGGGACAATATACACAGATCGTACGGTAATTGGGGGAATACTACGCTAGTACGCCATGTGAACGATCAAATTACCGGACGTACAGCCGATAGTTATTAGTGGGTGTGGCACACAGTACGTCGTGAAGGACGATGGCTACGATCGCACACCTCGCGACGCAACTCCTGTCCGATCCGACGGATCACGACTTCGAATGTCGGCTCTGCGGGCAGGCGTACGAAGCGCCGCGGGAGAACTGCCCGGCCTGCGGGAGCCTCGACATCGAGGCCCGTTGAGACACTCATGGAGTCGAACGAGACACACACCGACAGAACCGCACACCGACCGATGCCATATCGACCATCGACTCCCACGTATCGACGGGCCGCCCACGCGGCACCCGCACGCCGCCCACCCGCGGAGGTGAGTCGTCACTGATCAACCACGGCGGTACGACGATCACCGACGCGACGTCAGTCGGGCAGTCGGTGACCTGCGCCGGGCGCCTCGACGCGCCCTACCCTGCCATTGTTTTCCGGTTCCATGCTGCGACCCCCACGCGGGGGTCGCGTGCTCAGTCTCAGTCCGCCTTCGCCTGCCAGTCGCGGACTCGCTCGGCGCTGACGCCCTCGACGGTCTCGGCGACGCCCTCCGCGTCCGCGTCCGCGAGATCCGCGAGGTCCTTGATACCCGCCTCGGCGAGCTTCTCCTTCGTCTTCGGGCCGATCCCGTCGATCCCGTCGAGGCCCCGTCGCGCCCGGTACTCCTCGTAGTTGCAGATCGGACAGCCGAGCTCCCACGGCTCCTCGCTGCCCTCGTCGTGGACGACGAGCTCGGGGAGGTCGTGCTCCTCGCAGTACTCGTCCGTGACCTCGATCTCGCCCCGCCGCGGGAGCGGGAGCGAGTACTCGCAGTCCGGGTAGCGCGTACAGCCCACGAGGCGCGACCCCGACTGGAGCTTCCGGATGGCGAGCTCGCCGCCGTGTTCCTCGTTACACGCGGGACACGGCCCGATGATCCGGTCCTCCGTCTCCGCGGCCTCCTCCGCCGCGCAGAGCGGGCAACCGTGGACGAACGTGTTCCGCCCGGCGAGCATCTTCACCTCGTTGAGGCCGTGCTCCTCGCACTCCGCGTCGAGCACGACCGGCTCGCCCGTCGACGGGAGCGGGAGCGTGAACCGACACTCCGGGTAGCCGTCGCAACCGACGAAGTACGACCCCTGTCGGCTCCGGCGCACGAGCAGGTCGGAGCCGCACTTCGGACACGGCCCGAGGCGCTTGTCGGCCTTCAGCGACTCGCGGAGGTGTTCGCCGATCTCCTCGCGCGATTCGTCGAGCGCCTCGAAGACGCGATCCAGGATCTCGCGGGACTCCTCGGTCACCGAATCGAGGCTCGTCTCGCCCTCCGCGATCGCCGTCATGTCGGCCTCGAGTTCGGCCGTCATCTCCTCGGAGACGACGAGGTCCGCGTACTCCTCGGCGGCCTCCACGACCGCCATCGCCAGCCGCGTGGGTCGGGGCGGATCGTTCTCGATGTACCCCCGGTCGTAGAGCTTCTCGATCACGTTGTGTCTGGTCGATTTCGTCCCGATCCCCATCTCCTCCATCGTCTCGATGAGCCGCGACTGGCCGTACCGCCGGGGCGGCTGGGTCTGCTTCGCCTCGATGCGGGCGTCCGAGATGGCCAGCTCCTCGCCCTCCGTGACGTCCGGGACGTGGTTCTCGTCCGTTCCGTAGTAGGGATAGACCGCGTGATACCCCTCCTCGACGAGGCGGCGGCCGTTCGCCTTCAGACGCTCGCCGTCCGCGTCCGCCACCACGCGGAGGTGCTCCCACTCCGCAGGCTCGGCGAGCGTGGCGAAAAAGCGCCGCACGACGAGTTCGTACACCTCCCACTCGTCCTCCGAGAGGTCGCCCTTGCTCGGGAGGTCGGCCGTCGGGTGGATCGGCGGGTGGTCCGTCGTCTCCTCGTCGCCCCGCGTCGCCGTCAGCTCGTCGAGCCCTTCGAGCAGCTCGACCGACTCGGCGAAATCGCGCTGTGCGGAGAGGGCGTCCAACAGGTCGGCGGGGTCGAGGTCCTCAGGGTAGACCGTGTTGTCGGTGCGCGGGTAGGTGATGTACCCCGCGGTGTAGAGGTCCTCCGCGATGCTCATCGCGCGGCCCGCGGCGTACCCCAGCGAGCTCGCGGCGCGGATGAACTGCGTCGTGTTGAACGGCGCGGGCGGGTCGTCCGTCCGCGTGCGACGTCGGACGGACTCGACGACCGCCGTCGCCGCCTCGCGCAGGACGTCGAAGGCCGCGTCGGCGTCGTCCTCGTTCCAGACGCGCTCGGCCTCGTTGTCGTCCTCGTCGAGGTAGAAGTACTGGGCCTCGAAGCTCGCCTCGTCCTTCTCCAGGTCGGCGAACAGCTCCCAGTAGTCCTCGGGATCGAACGCCTCGATCTCCCGCTCCTTGTCGACGATGAGCTTCAGGGTCGGGGACTGGACCCGACCGACGGAGATGAAGTCGTCGCCGACCTGCCGCGCGGAGAGCGAGAGGAAGCGCGTGAGCGCCGCCCCCCAGATCAGGTCGATGATCTGTCGGGCCTCGCCCGCCGCCGCGAGGTCGAAGTCGAGGTCGTCCGGGTCCGCGAACGCCGACTTCACCTCGTTCTCCGTGATCGAGGAGAAGCGCACTCGCGAGACCGGGACGTCTTCGTTGGCCTCGCGGACGAGCTCGTAGGCCTCCTTCCCGATGAGCTCGCCCTCGCGGTCGTAGTCGGTGGCGATGATGACCGAGTCGGCCTCCCCCGCGAGGCGCTTGAGGACGTTCACGATGGACTCCTGCGTCGGCGTCTTCGTCACCGGGGCGTCCGCGAGCTCCGCCGGCTCGACGTCCCGCCAATCGCTGTACTCCGGGGGGAAATCGACGCCGACGACGTGTCCGGAGAGGCCGATGCACCGCCGGCCGCCCCACTCGTAGACGTCGACGCCCCCGCTACGCTCTGTGGACGCGCCGCCGTCGCTCAGGATGTCGGCGATGCGACGGGCGGCGTTGTCCTTCTCTGTGATGATGAGTTCCACGGTGGGTATCCCGCCCTCGCGGCGGGTCGATACTCACCGGTATGCCGGACGGGCTTCTAAACCTTTCGGGCCCGAAACGCGCGTTTTCGCGCGCCTGAGGGCGTGTACGCGCTTCCGCGTACGCCGGTGTGCGCACTCGATCGCGCGCCCGCGAGGTGATGGATACTTGGGGACGGCCGACCCAGGGGACGCCATGGCCCTCACGTTCCGCCGCTTCGGCTATCTCGGCGCGTTCCTCCTCGTCCTCGCCGCCACGTTCTTCGCCGTCTTCGGGGCACCAGCCCTCGACGGTGCCACCGGCGTCCAGCTCGCCGTCTTCGTCGTCGCGGGCGTCTTCGAACTCCTCGGCGGTGTCCCGAACCCGATCCGCGAACGCGTCGGCGCGCTCCGGCTCGTTGGGGTCGGTCACGTTTGTCTCGGCGCGTCGATGTGCCTCGGTGCGCTCACCGGTCAGGGACTGCTCTTTCGCGGCCTGTTCGCGCTCTCCGGGCTCGTCCTCGTCGCCTTCGGCGTCGACTACCTCCGCGGCGGCACCTACTTCGAGACGCCCGAAGCGTAGGCCGCCCCGGAGGCCGTGCTAGTGACGTCCCCGTCGCCGCCTGCGTGTGAACGCAGTACGAATAGTAGAGGAGCCGCGCCGGCGGCCCCGAGGCGAACCCGGCGGATCAGTAGATGAGCTCCTCGTCGTTCTCGACCATGTAGAGCGTCCGCGCGGCGATGTTCACCGCGTGGTCGCCGACGCGTTCGAGGTCGCGGACGGTGAGGAGCATCCGGGAGACGTCCTGCATGAGCGCCTCGACGTCGTCCTCGCCGTCGTCGGCGTCGAGTTCGGTCTCGATGAGGTCGCGGACGACGGTCTGGGAGGCGCGCTCGCAGAGCTGGTCGAGCTCGTCGTCGCGCGCGGCGATGTCGTAGCAGGCCTCGTCGTCGCGGGTCTCGTAGGCCGCCATCGCGTCCTCGAGCATCTCCACGGTGAGGTCGCCGATCGCGTTGATGTCGACCTCGGGGAACATGTCCTGTTGGGAGTCGAGGGTGTGCTCGCCGAGGTTGACCGCGAGGTCCCCGACGCGTTCGAGGTCGGTGATGATCTTGAACGAGGAGGCGATGAGACGGAGGTCCCCGGCGACGGGCTGTTGAAGCGCGAGCAGGTCGATGCAGTCCTGCTCCAACTCCAGGTAGAGGTCGTTGATCTCGTCGTCGCCGTCGATGACTTCCATCGCGGCTTCCTCGTCCTTTTGCTCCATCGCTTCGAGCGCGAGCCGGAGGCGGTCGATGACGACCTCGCTCATGTAGAGGACGTCCTCTTGCATGTCCGCCAGTTGCGCTTGGTAACTTTCGCGTGGCATGGCTGTGGGTGTGCGTGGGGTCTTGTAAAGCGTTCGGGGGATTACCCGAACTTACCGGTGATGTAGTCCTCGACGCGCTGACTCTGCGGGTTCTCGAAGATCTGGTCGGTGTCGCCGTACTCGACGAGCTCGCCGCCGGTGAGGAAGACGGCCGTCTGATCCGAGATACGCGCGGCCTGTTGCATGTTGTGCGTGACGATCACGACGGTGTACTCCTCGGCGAGGTCCTCGACGAGGTCCTCGATCTTCGAGGTGGCGATGGGGTCGAGGGCGGACGCCGGCTCGTCCATGAGCAGGACGTCCGGGCCGACCGCGAGCGCGCGGGCGATGCAGAGACGCTGTTGTTGCCCGCCGGAGAGCCCGAGGGCGTTGTCGTCGAGCCGGTCGTGGACCTCGTCCCAGAGCGCGGCCCCGCGGAGACAGCGCTCGACGAGCTCTTCTTCCTCGTCGCGGTCGTCGCGGCCGAGGAGGCGGGCGACGAGCCCCGTGTCGATGTCGCCGTGCTTGCGCGGCCCGTAGGAGATGTTCTCTCGGATTGACTTCGGGAAGGGGTTCGGGCTCTGGAAGACCATCCCGATGCGTTTGCGCAGCTCGACGAGGTTGACGTCGTCGTCGTAGATGTTCTCGCCGGCGAACTCAACGGTACCTTCGACGCGCGCGGCGTCGATGCGGTCGTTCATCCGATTGAGACACCGGAGGAACGTCGATTTCCCACAGCCGGAGGGGCCGATGAGAGCGGTGACTGACTTCTCCGGGATGTCCATGTCGATGGACTGGAGCGCCTGATCGTTCCCGTAGAAGACGTCGAGGTCCTCCACCGAGAGGGCGGTCTCGCCGTCGAATTCGTATTCGAGCCACTCGTCGCGGATCTGTTCTTCGGTCTCTCCGGTCGTGGTTTGCGTTTCTATCTGGCTCATTGGCGGAGTTTCTTCCTGAAGTAGATACGCGTGGTGATGCCGATGGCGTAGAAGAACATGACGACGCACAGCAGGACGAGGGCGGTCCCCCAGCCGAACTCCTGACTCGCACCGACGCCGGCGGTGATGACGGCGAAGAGCTGGTAGGGGAGCGCGGTCGCCGGGCCGAGGAGCGCGTCGTTCGTGATGAACGGCGCGGTGGCGGTGAAGTGGAACGACCCGAGTACGCTCGGCGTGGACGCGGAGAACGGTTCGCGGACGAGCACGAGCAGGATCGGTGCGGTCTCGCCGGCGATCCGACCGATACCGAGGATGATCCCGGTGAGGACGCCCGGTATCGCGGCGGGGAGGACGACGCTCCGGATCGTCTGCCACTGAGTGACACCGAGCGCGGCGCTGGCGTCGCGGTACTCGTCTGGGACGTTCTGTAGGGCCTCACGGCTCGTGATGAGGACGAGCGGGAGGAGCATGAACCCCAAGACGAGTTGCCCGGTGAGGAGCGTGACGTCGTTCTGAATACGCGGGAGGAGGAACGCGAACGCGAAGAGGCCGTAGACGATGCTCGGCGTGCTCCAGAGGCCGTTGGTCGCGGTTTCGACGATCCGCGTGAAGCGACCTTGGTCGGCGTACTCGGTGAGGTAGACGGCCGCGCCGACCGCGAGCGGGACGGCGAAGACGACCGCGCCGACGACGAGCCAGACGGTGCCGACGATCGCCGGGAAGATCCCGTTGACGTCGTACTGAAGCCCGTAGCCGTTCAGGACGAACGGGAGCTTGAACGGCCAGAGCTGGGCGCCCTTCAGCACCTGATTGAGACCGTTCTGTACCACGAAGATGATGAGGAGCGCGAGGATGGCGAGAAGCGCGACCGCGTAGGTAGAGATGAGGGCGTACGCTCCCAGCTCGCGGCCGCGCGATCCGAACCCCTTCGAGGCGTTCGTTCCGGCCCAGACACAGAGGAGACTGCCGACCATGGCGAACGCCGCGATGGCGATGGGACCGACGAAGGAAGCCGAGAACCCGTTCGGGCTCCACACCCACGACGGCCCGATGACGTCGGTGAGGACGACGAGTCCGACGACGAGTTCGAACGCGGCGACGGGGAGGGTGACGCCGAGATCCTCGGGAACGCCCAAGACGACGCCCGCAACGACGACGGCAGCGACGAGACTCGTGGGGAACCACACGGTTGCTCCCGTACCGAGCGTCTGTGAGGCCGTGAGCCCGACACCGATGAACGCGATCGCGCCGAAGGCGAGCGCGGTGAACAGGCCCGTGGAGTCGTCGGGTTCGGTGTCGACGATACCGGTCGTCGAGAAGACTCCGACGGCGCAGAGGACGGCCGCGGCGAGGAGGTGACCGATGGAGAGCAGCGTCGCGTACTCGATGCCCGCTAGCGTGTCGGTGACGCTGATCCAGCGGAAGACGATCGCCCACCCGACGACGAACGCGATGGCGCCGAAGGTGGCCGGGATGACCGCGAGCTGATCGACTGCGGAGGTCTCGGCGACGATGTTCGCACGCTCGTCCCCGTAGCTCTCGCTCATTGCTCACCCCCCAGCGTCTGTTGCATCCGACGTTCGATGGTCTGGGAGACGATGCTGAGCGCGAGCACGACGATGAAGAGGACGACGCCGGCGGCGAACAGCGCGGAGAGCTGCATCGGCCGGCCGGCCGCGACCCCGTACTGGCTGGCGATCGCGGACGTGAGGGTGATGGTGTTGCCGAACACGTCGTACAGGGGTTCAGGGAGCGTCGTGACGTTGGCGAGGATGACCGTGGCGGCCATCGTCTCGCCGAGCGCACGTCCGACCCCGAGGATGACGGCGGCGGAGATCCCGGAGATCGCCGCGGGAATGGAGACGCTCTTCGTCGTCTGCCAGTCGGTCGAGCCGAGCGCGACCGACCCGTCTTTCATCGCGTTCGGGACTGCGTTGAGCGCGTCCTCGGAGACGGAGATGACTGTCGGGAGCGCCATCACGCCGATGACGAGCCCGACGATAAACAGGCTCCCAGTCGTCGGGAGCCGGAAGAGATCCATCATGTAGGAGTTGAGGACGACGAACCCGATGAATCCGTACACGATCGAGGGGATACCGGCGAGTAGCTCGATCGCTGGCTTAACTGCTTCTCGGACTGATTTGGGTGCGATCTCACTGATGAAGACGGCCCCGGCGACGCCGAGCGGCGCGGAGACGAGCGTTGCGATGATGGTGGTGATGAGCGTGCCCCACATCATCGTCGCGAGCCCGTATCGGTTCGCGTGCACGTCCCACGTCGAACTCGTGAGGAGCGAGGCGCCCATTCGTCGGGCGACGGGCACCGCCTGGACGAACAGATAGACGGTGATCACCCCGAGGATGACGAGCGTCGAGGCCGTAGCGAGGAACGTCAACGATCGCGCCGTTTCGGCCTGATACGTGAACCAGCCGTAGAGCGCGACGGCGGCGAACACGGCGGCCGGGAAGACGACGGCGCCCGGCCGTACGATGAACGCGGCGAACGCCGCGAGAAGTGAGAGCGCACCCACCAGCCCGGCGATGCGAGCCGACCAGTCGAGCTCGGCGACCGACCGGCTAACCGCCTGCGTGGTGGATGCTCCGGACATGCTGTGCCGTGAGCGTTACTGTGGGTCCGGAAGCTTTGAAAGTTCCTCTTCCTGCCGAGAGTTGGAGAGAGTCGCGTAGCCGGCGGGGCCGACGAACTCGCCCTGCCCGTAGTCGTGCAGGAGCATGCGGAGGAACGCGGCCTCCTTGTCCGAGGTTCCCTCGTAGGTGTAGCAGTGGAGGTCACGCGCGAGCGGGTACCCCTCGTCCGAGAGGTTCTCTCCCGGCGTGTAGACGGTGCCGTCGAAGTTGAGAGCGATAGCGGGGACGTCGTTGGAGACGAACGCGAGCGCCATGTAGGCGATGGCGTTGTCGGAGTTCTTGACGGTAGTGGCGACCTGCTGATTCTCCCCCTTGCGGATGTCGACACCCGGCATCTCCGCGTCGCCGCTGCCGAGCATGTTGACGCGGAAGGAGGTGTCCGTCCCGGAACCGACGGCGCGGCCGACGGCCTGAATCTCCTTGTCGTCGCCCGTGTAGCCCTCGACCTCGGACCAGTTCGTGATTTCGCCCCTGTAGATACCTCGAACGGTGTCGGCGTCGAGCTGCTGGACGCCGTTGTCGTAGACGTACTTCGAGACGACGATGGGCTGGGCGTCGACGCCGACGACGTGGTTGACGAACTTGTCGAAGTCGACGTCCTCGAGCTCCGCTTGGACGTTGGCGGACGCGTCACCGATGTCGACTTGACCGTTCATGACTTTCGTGAGGCCCACCCCGGAGTGGCTGAGACCGATGGATATTTTGAACGGCGGGTCGCCGCTCTCGTTGGTCTCGAAGCCGTACATGCCCGCCCAGTAGTCCGCCATCGCCTGATCCGTGCTGATGTCGTAGTCCTCGTACGGCCAGTACTCCGTGTCGGAGGCGGGCGGGTTGTAGTTCCAGATGGAGGCCGCCTTGTTCGTGATCGGGTAGACCGTCGAAGACCCATCCGCCGTCAACGGACCCGTGTCGGCCGACCCGGAACTAGACGTGCTGGTCGATTCCATCGTGCCCGTCGACGTGCTAGTCTCCCCGGAGGACCCCCCGCCGTTGCCCCCACAGCCGGCGAGGGCGGCGGCGCCCGTGACGCCGATGCCGCCGAGAACTTTCCGTCGCGAGACGCGCTTCCCGAAGCGTTTGAACTGCTTCGTCATCATCTGTGGGAACTCCATCCCCAAATAAATACTCTACTATTGTCTCTATATAGTTCTTGATAGCAGTCGGTAGATATCCGTGTCTTACCCGGGGTGTCATCGACCGCCTGGATCGCGCCTTGGGCCTTCAACGGGTCGTTTTCGGGCCGATAGGCGCACAGTCTCGACTCGCCGATTGGTGGGTATATAGATACGCGTGGATTTATGGTTGCGTGTGCCTGACCCACGGGTATGGAACGCCGCAAGGTGCAAGTCACCGGTGGCTCGACGTTCACCGTCTCGATCCCGAAGGACTGGGCCCGCGACCACGACGTCAGCGCCGGCGACGAGATCGCCTTCCACCCGGACAGCGGGTCGCTGCTGCTCTCGCCCGTGAGCGACGACGAGACGCAACGCGGGACGTTCGACATCACCGGGATGGAGGGCGACGCGCTCACGCGCACGGTGATGACGATGTACGTCAGCGGCTTCGACATCCTCGTCCTCGAGGCGAGTCGTATCACCCCCGATCAGCGTCGGACCGTTCGGAACGCCACGCAGGGGCTCGTGGGCCTCGAAGTCCTCGAAGAGACGAGCGATCGGATCGTCGTGCAGGACCTCCTCGATTCGAGCGAGCTCTCCGTGCACAACGCCGTCCGCCGGATGCGGCTCATCGCGCTCTCCATGCTCGACGACGCCGTCACCGCCCTCTGCGAGAACGACCACGACATGGCCGAGGACGTCATCGAGCGCGACGACGACGTCGATCGACTCTGGTTCGTCGTCTCGCGCATCTTCCGGGGGTCCCTGCGCTCGCCGCGCACCGCCCAGGAGCTCGGCGTCACGCGCGAGACGTGTTTCGACTACCACTCCAGCGCCCGCCAGCTGGAGCGCATCGGCGATCACGCGGCGAAGATCGCCAACGTCGCCCTCGAACTCGAAGAGCCCGTGCCGGCGGACACCGCCGAGGCCCTCGGCGACCTCCACGGGGACGCCGCGGACATCGTCGATACGGCCATGGAGGCGCTGTTCGCGGAGGAGCGCGACGACGCGACCGAGCTCGCCAACCGCACCCGCGAGTCCGTCCTCGGGATCGACGAGCACGCGCGCGCCCTCGACGACCTCCTGCGCGACCTCGAACCCCACGAGGCCCAACACCTCGGGCTCGTCGTCGACTCGCTCTCACGGTGCGCGGACTACGGCGGGAACGTCGCCGAGACCGCGCTGCAGAAGGCCGCGCCCGCGCCCGACCTCTGAGTCCCGGCCGTCCGAGCCTCAGTCGTCAGTCGCGGTGACCGGGCCGTCGGCGTCGGCGTCGACGTCGGCGGCGTCGGTCTCGATACTCGGCGGGTATTTGCCGCGCTCGATCTTCAGATCGGAGAGCGGACGCGCCATGCAAGTGAGACAGTAGTCCTCGGCCTCCGCCTCGCTGAGACCGCGCGCGGCCGGCTGGGCGACCTCGCCCTCGACGATCTCGGCCGAGCAGGCCAGACACATCCCGACGCGACAGGAGTACTCCTGTGCGATCCCCTCGCGGAGGCAGGCCTTCAGGATCGTCTCGGTCTCCGAGACCTCGATGGTCTCGTCGCGCCCGACGAACTCGACGGTGTGGTCGGTCATGGAACGCGCTTGGACGAGCGCCGGTAAAACTCTTTATCGCGCCGTGTCGCCGCGCCGGCGACGGATTCGCGTCCAGAACGTCCGTAAAGAGTTTTCACGGCCCGTCACAATCACCGCGGTATGACTACCCACGAGTTCGACTTCGTCGTCGTCGGCGCCGGCACGTCCGGGTGCTACGCCGCCGCGACCGCCGCGAAGGCGGGCTACGACGTCGTCGTCGTCGAACGGAAGGACGCCGCGGAAGCGGGCCACATCGCTTGCGGGGACGCGCTGAAGGGCGCGGCGAACTTCCCGGACGCCATCCCCAAGTCCGAACTCGAACCGGCGTTCACCAACACCGGCGTCGACCACGGACGCTTCGAGATCCCACAAGAGGACACCGTCCTCGACATCCCGATCCCCGGCGAACTCGCCGTCATCGACCGCTGGAAGTACGGTCAGCGGATCATCGAGAGCGCGAGCGAGGCCGGCGTCGAGTTCCACTACGACACGGTCGTTCAGGACGTCGAGCAGGACCGCTCGGGCCGCGTCACCGGCGTGAGGGCTACCCGGAAGGGCGACGCGGTCACGTACGACGCGGCGTTCGTCGTCGACGCCGCCGGCTCGCTCTCGCTCCTCCAGGACGCGGTCGACTTCAGCGAGTCGACCTTCGACACGAACGTCGACTACTCGCAGTTCTGCTCCGCCTACCGCGAGATCGTCGAAGTCCCCGAGCCGGTCGAGTGGGACGACGCCCTCGTGTTCAAGCCGACCGAGCGCGCCGCCGGCTACCTCTGGTACTTCCCGCGCACGGACACGGAGATCAACGCCGGCCTCGGCTTCCAGATGAACGAGGAGCCGATGCACCTCGTCGAGGATCTCAAACGCGACCTGCAGACCCGCTCGGAGTTCGCGGGCGCCGAAGTGAAGGACAAACTCGGCGCGGCGCTCCCGACCCGACGCCCGTACGACTCCGCGACCCACCCCGGCTACCTCGCGGTCGGTGACGCCGCCGGCCACGTCAACCCCACGACGGGCGGCGGGATCGCCGGCGCCGCGTACGCCGGGACGTACGCCGCCGAGGCCGCCATCGACGCCCTCGAAGACGGCGTCCACGACGAGGCCGCCCTCTGGTCGTACAACGAGCGCGTCATGGACCACTTCGGCGCGCGCTACGCCGCCCTCGACGTCTACAACGTCCTCTCGACGGCCGTCGACGTCGACGACCTGATGAGCCTGCTCGCCAGCCTGCCCGGCGAACAGCTCAGCGAAGCGCTCTACGCCGGCACGTCGAGCTTCGGCGTCGGCCTCGCCGCGAAGGTCGCCGCGAAGAGCTTCGGCCACTGGGGACAGATCTACCAGATGTACCGGACGAAGCGCGTCGCCGACCGCCTCCTCGATCACTACGAGTCGTACCCGTCGAGCCCGGACGGCCTCGATCGCTGGCAGGCGCGCCGCGACGACATCATGGACGACGTCTACGAGGTCACGGGCGCGGACGCGAAGTACTGAGAGCCGCGCGGGACGCGGGGCCGGTCGCGGGCTCGCCCGGCCGGTTTCGTGTCGTTCCGAGGCTATTTATCCGCCCGACACACAGACGTGAGTCGTGAGTCACACGAACGACGACGAGACCACCGAGGACGTCGAGGCGGAACTCGACATGGCGGGCTCGTCCGGGCCCGACTTGGAGTTCCACGGCGGGGCCGCGGCGAGCGCGATCCCGCTCGGGGTCTTCGTCCTGTGGGCGGTTGTACAGAGCGGCCTGTTCGGGATCGGCGACACGACCGGGCTCGTGATCGGGATGCTGGTCGCGCTCGTCATCGGACTGTTCTTCGCCAAGGGCGACTGGTCGGCGTACGCGAACGCGATCTTCGAGGGGATGACCCAGCGCGTGGCCGCGACCGCGATCGTCGCGTGGCTCTGGGCGGGGATGTTCGCCCAGCTCCTCCAGGACGGCGGGTTCGTCACGGGCCTCGTTTGGGTCGCCCAGTCGCTTCCGGTGTCGCAGGCGACGCTGCTCGCCATCCTCCCGGCCGTGACGTTCATCCTCGCGGCGCTGCTCGCCACGGGGATCGGGACGGGCTACGGGACCGCCGTGACGTTCGTCACGACGTTCTTCCCGGCGACGGTGCTGCTCGGCGCGAACCCCGTCCTCATGTTCGGCGCGATCCTCTCCGGGGCGGCGTTCGGCGACAACCTCGCGCCCGTCAGCGACACGACGATCGTGAGCGCGGTGACGCAGGACGCCGACATCGGCGGCGTCGTCGCCTCGCGCTTCAAGTACGCGGTGACGGCGGCCGCGCTCGCGTTCGTCGCCTACCTGATCGCGGGCGCGACGATGTCCACGGGCGCGGGGAACGGCGCGCTCCCGAGCGGGAACCCGGTCGGGCTCGTCCACCTCGTCTCGATGGGCGTCGTCATCTACACCGCCGTCCGCGGCCGACACATCGTTGAGGCGATCACGTGGGGCATCCTCACCGCGATCGTCGCCAACCTGCTTCTCGGTCTCGAATCGCTCAACGGGATGCTCTCCTTCGTCGCGCCCGCGAACGCGCCGTTCGCGGAGGCATTCACGTGGCTCCCGATCCTCTCGATGGCGGGCCCCGACACCGCGTCGGGCGTCGGGGGTAGCCTCTACGTCGGCGCGTCGGGCTTCTTCCCGCTCATCGTCCTCACGCTCCTCATCGTCGCCGGGGCGCGGATCATGATCCGCGGCGGCGCGTTCGAGGCGATCCAGGACTTCCTGCTCTCGACGGCCGCGACCTCGGTGCGGCGCGCGGAGACGACGCTCGTCCTCGGGACAGCGCTCGTCAACGCCGCCATCACGATCAACACCGCGGCCGAGATCGCCATCTCCCCGTACGTCGCGCGCGTCGGCGAGTCGTTCAACATCAACGGCTACCGGCGGGCGAACATCCTCGACGCGAACACGTCCGCGCTCGGCTACATCTTCCCGTGGGCGGGCGGCGTCCTCGCCGGCTACTCGCAGATGCCGGCGCTCGTCGAGCAGTACGGCCCCGAGATGATCGTCAGCCCCGTGAACGTGGTGCCGTTCGTCTTCCACGGCTGGTTCCTTTTCGCGGTGTTCCTCGTCGCCGCGCTCACCGGGTTCGGCCTGGAGTACGTGCCGGACCGCGAGTCCGAGGAGGTGAGTCGCGTATGAACTGGACGAAGCTGACCGCCGGCTGGTCGTTCCGCACGAGCACGCCGAGCTTCGAGGAGGGCGACGAGTTCGTGGTGTTCGTCACGGACACCGACGACGGCGTGCGCGCCCGCGTCGGCGACACCGTGTTGACCGTGCACGGCGCGCCCGACGGAGCGCGCGAGGGAACGAAGATCGCGGTACGCGTCAGCGACTTCGACGACGCGGCCCACACGGGCGACGTCGAGTACCTGCGGACCGTCGGCGAATCGGCGTACTGAGGCGGCGGCGAGCGCCCGACGCCGGCCGTTTTTTCGATATGACGGAGAGAAGAACTTACGGAGACTCAAGGAGAAAGCCCCGTCCTTCAGGGCGGGGATGAATCCGACAGCGCCCCTACAATCCACCGCCGAGAGCAGGGCAGGATATTCCACGTCTAAACCATACGTTCAAGTAGGTTTGACTACATAGGTTACGTATGGCGAAAAAGGTCGTCACCCGCACCTACACTGCTTCCATCAGGAATCAGCCACAGGTGTCTGACGACCTTGATTCGCTCGGGTTCTCAGCCTCGAAACTCTGGAACGTCGGACGGTGGGTCTGC
>NZ_JAGIKY010000007.1:0-147659 GCF_017874695.1 Halarchaeum nitratireducens | reverse complement strand
AGGGTGCACTCACTCGCCTGTTGCATCGATCTACGTTATTTGTTTCACGGCCCCTACGAGAGACTACCGAAACCGATCTGGGGCTAAACACGTACACCGCGCCGAACCTCGGCGTCCAGGAAGAGCAGCGGACCGTCGACGCCGCGCCCGATAGAGAGCGCCGCATCCGCGTGCGTGCGGACCGTCACCGCGACGTGGTCCGTTCCCGTCCGCATCACGTCCGCGTACGTCTCGCGGACGAACGCCGCGAACGCTTCGGTCTCCGTCGCGTCGAGCGCCAGCGTCGTGTCGAACTGCAAGAGCGGCATGCGAGAATCGATCGCGCGCGAGCGCCGTAAAACCGCAGGAGAGTGGTGTGAGCGGAGCGAACCGATCAGGCGGCGGCGGGGCGGACCGCCGGCCGGTTCAGTGCCCGCGGTCGTGGGGTGCGACCTGCGTGCCGTAGTACTCCGCGTGGTCGGTGTAGTCGATGAAGCGCGGCGCGTCCGGATCGAAGGGGCGTTCGAGCGACTCGAAGGCCTTCTTCTTGTCCCAGCCCTGGAGCTTCCCGACCGCCTTGCGCGAGTCGAGGTCGCGGTGTTCGAGGGCGTGCTCGGTGAGTTCCCACGCCTCCATGCCTTCCTCGGTGCGGACGATGACGGAGGAGTAGCCGTCCGCGGAGCCGACGGATCCGACGGTGATGTCGGAGGTCATGCCGGTGAAGTCCGCGCACTCGTCACAGCCCTTGAGGGTGGCGTCGTGGAACTCGCCGACGTCCTCGGCGATGATCTGCTCGCCGTCGTTTCCGTAGACGCGCATCTCCCCCTCGATGACGTCCATCTTCCCGATGTCCTCGGGGTAGATGTCGCGCTTCTCGGCGAGCTGCTCACCGATGAGGCGCTCGTAGTTGAAGTTCTTCGTGCACATCAGCGAGATGCGGTAGTCGACGGCCCCGAGGAGCTCCGTCTGTGCGCCCTTCGACCAGTCGAAGTCCTGGAGGGCGCGGACGCCCTCGATCTCGCAGGGCGTGCCGACGAGCGCGAGGCTGAGGTCCTCGGGGTCCTTCTCGGGGAGCTTGTGCTCCCACCGCCCGAGGTCGAGGTTGCCGAGCGCCATCGTCTGGTTGTAGAACGAGCCGGCGTTCTCGACGAGGTCCTCGTGGCTCGTGGCGAGGAAGGACTCGGCCTTCCACGGGTCCTCTTCGGACTCGGTGGCGACGAGCGCACCGTCGATCTCGCCCTCCTCCAGCAGCGTGGAGAGGACGGCGGTGACGACGCCGCCGTCCTGGGCGTCCTCGTGCCAGTCGTCGCGAACCTGTGCCGTGAACTCCGTGATGGGGTCACCAGCGCCGCTGACGTTGTCGTCGCCGCCGGTGATCTTCCACTGGCGCTCGTAGCGCAGACCGCCGCGCGGACAGAAGTCCCAACACATCGAGCAGCCCGTACACATCTTGACGAGCTCGGGGTGGCCGTCGTCGCCGACGCCGATGGAGTCGGAAGGACAGGCGGCGACGCAGGTCCCACACTGGATACAGCGGTCGGCGTCGATGACCGCCTCGTCCAGCTCCGTGAACCACGTCTTCTCGTCGGGCGTCTCGATGTCGTTCATCTCCGAGCGGATCGAGTACTCGGGGGTGTCGAGATCGACGCCCTCCGGGACGCCGACGCGCTTGTCGGGCTCCGCGCCCGGAGAGTCGACGTCCTGGCTCTTGCCCGTCGAGGGCTCGGTGAACTCCAGGTCGCCGAGCTGACCGTTCTCGTCGACGTTGACGGCTCCACCGTCCGCGCGGACGTCCGCGTTCGCGCTCCGGCTCTGGCCGGCACCCGTCGAGCAGCCACAGTCGCTCCCGCAGGCCTCGCCCTCGTTCCCGCCGTCGCTCGCGTTCGACGATCCGGCGCTTGGAACGCCCGGTTGGGGGCGTTCAGTCACCGTGCGCCACCCCCGTCGAGACGGGGCCGTCGGCACGCTGCATCACGGTGCGCAGGCGGTCGTTGTCGACGCGGCGCGTCCACTCGTAGAAGCGCTCGCCCTCCGTGCGCTCCTCGGTGTAGACGGCGAACAGTTCCTCCAGGGCGTCGGTGACGCTCCCGGCGGGGACGGCGGTCTCCACCCAGTCGATGAAGGCGTTGTCGGCGCCGAGGCTTCCCCCGAGGCCGAAGTCCATGCCCTCGACGATGTCGTCGTCTGAGTTGTCCGCGGTCTCGACCTTCACGGTCTCGCCGCGGAAGCCGACGTCGGCGATCTGGGGCTGCGCGCACGAGGCCGAGCACCCGGACATGTGCATGCGGACGACGTCGAGGTCGTCGGGCGTCTCGATCCGCTCGTCGAGCTGGCGCGCCCACTGCTTCGTGCGGGCCTTCGTCTCGATGATCGCGTACTTGCAGTATTCGGTGCCCGTGCAGGCGACCGCGCCGCGGGAGAACGGGCCGGGGTCGGGCTGGTAGTCCTCGGCGAACGCCTCGTTCACGAGGTCCTCGACGTTCTCCTCGGGGACGTGCGTGATGAGGAAGTTCTGGTCGGTGGCGAGGCGAATGGTCGAGTCCTCGGTGCCGTACTCCTTCGCCGCTCGTGCGGCCTCGACGAACTCGTCGCCACCGACGCGACCGGAGATGACGTTGAAGCCGACGTACTGCAGTCCCTCCTGCTTCTGGTCGTGGACGCCGACGTGGTCGCCGACGTACCCCTCCGTGAGGTCGATCCCGCTCTCGGGGAGCTCCACGTCGCAGCGCTCGCGGACCGCCTGCTCGAAGTTCTCCGGGCCCATCTGCTGGACGAGGTAGCGCATCCGGCAGACGCCGCGGTTGTGCCGGTCGCCGAGCTCCTTGAACGTCTGCGCGATGGCGCGGCAGAGCTCGACGGCGTCCTCCGGGCGGACGAAGACGTCGAGGTTCGAGGCCATCCGCGGGCCGTCCGAGAGGCCGCCGCCGACGCGGAGGTGGAAGCCGTACGTGTAGCCGGCGCCCTCGCCGTCGAGCTCCTTCTTCGCGGGAACGAGCCCGACGTCGTTGATCTGGGACTGCGCGCAGTCGTGCTTGCAGCCCGTGATCGTCATCTTGAACTTCCGCGGGAGGTTGCCGAACTCGCGGTTGCCGGTGAAGTAGTCGCTGACGGCGTCGATGACCGGCTGGGCGTCGAAGCACTCGTGCTCGTCGAGGCCCGCGGCGGGACAGCCGAGGACGTTGCGCGCGGAGTCACCGCATCCCTGGATCGTGGTGAGGCCGACCTCGTCGTACTTGTCCCAGATCTCCGGGATGTCCTCGACGCGGATCCAGTGCATCTGGATGTCCTGTCGCGTCGTGATGTCGAGGTAGGCGTCGCCCCAGTAGTCGTCGTTGACCTCGTCGTACTCCTCCTCGGGCTGGACCGCGTACTCGTCGGCGACCTCGCCGATGACCTCGGCCTGCTCGGGTGTGAGGTGGCCGCCGGGGACCTTCGTCCGCATCATGAAGTACCCCTCCTGCTTTTGCGTGTAGGTCCCTGCCCACTTCAGGCGCTCCCACTCGCCGTCCCCCGCCCGCTCCTCGATCTCGTCGAAACCGAGCTCCTCCTCTGCGTACTCGCGGAGGTCCGCGACGACATCGAGGGGATGTTTCTCCTGTTTCCACTGTTCGGTCGTGTTCAGACTCACTGTGTTACCCCTAGATGTGCGCCACCCTCTTTGTACCTATGTCCGCAAGCGGTGCCCCGGCTCCCGGGTTTCACTGTATTCCGCCCGCACCCACGACGGCTCGTTCGCGGCAAAACACGCCTCAAAGCGACCGAACGCAACGCCACCCGTCGCTTAAGACAAACGCACCCATCACAGCTACCGGCAACAATTGCGAGCCCTTACGGGTCGGCGCGGACGGCCCGGTAGCGTTCGCCGGCCTCGTCCGGGGCGTCGAGGGCGGCCAGCACGCGCTCCGAGAGCCACGCCTCGTCGAGGTAGCGCTCGTACGTCGGGAGGCGCTCGCGCAGCGGGACGCCCGCGTGGTCGGCGACGTCCTCCAGCTCGCGCAGCGCCGGCCACGCGTACTCGGGGTTGACGTGGTCGTCCGTCACCGGCGACACCCCGCCGAGATCGTCGATCCCGCAGTCGACGACGTCGCGGGCGTCCATGAGGTTCGGCGGTACCTGCACGGAGACGCCCTCCGGGAGGACGGCGCGCGCCATCGCCACCGCGCGACGCATCGTCGCCGTCGACGGCGACCCCTCCTGCCAGCGCTCGTTGTCCGTGACGGGCTGGACGATCACCTCCTGGACGTGGCCGTACCGCCGGTCGAGCTCGCGGATCGCCAGCAGGCTCTCCGCCCGGTCGCGCCACGTCTCGCCGAGGCCGACGAGGATCCCCGTCGTGAACGGGATCCCGTGTTTCCCCGCGTTGGCGATGGTGTTCAGGCGCTGACCCGGCACCTTCGAGCGCGGCCCGCCGTGCGCCCGCACCTCGGCGGTTGTCTCCAGCATCACGCCCATCGAGGCGTTGACGTCCGCGACCGCCCCCATCTCCTCGTAGGTCTGATCGCCCGGATTGCTGTGCGGGAGGAGCCCCTCCTCCAGGGCGATCTCGCAGGCCTCGCGGAGATACGTGTGGATCGAGTCGTGACCGAGGTCGTCGAGCTCGTCGTGGATCTCCGTGTACCGATCGTCCGGATCGTCGCCGAAGGTGAAGAGCGCCTCCGTACAGCCCGCGGCCGCGCCGCGCCGACACGTCTCGCGGATCTCCTCGGGCGTCATGAGCGTCGCCTGTCCGGGCGGATCGTAGTAGGTGCAGTAGGTACACGTGTAGCGACACGCCGTCGTCAGCGGGAGGAAGACGTTCCGCGCGAAGGAGAGCTCGTCCGCCGCCGCGACGTCGTCCGGACGGACCGCGAGCGCGTCCCGCACGTCGCGCTCCGCGACCGTCACGTCGACGTCGTACGCCTCGATACCCGGGAACACGCCCGGCGCTACTGCGTCCGTGCCGAAAAACGTTGCTACAGGGGCGACGCGTCCCGCTACGAGCGGCGCACGCTTTATATCGGTCGGGGCGAATCCCTCGCGTATGTCCGGCACGTTCGACGGCTACGGCGGCCGCCACGTCCCCGATCCGCTCGAAGCGCCCCTCGAACAGCTCGCGGCGACCTACGACGACCTGAGAGACGACGACGACTTCCGCGCGGACCTCGACCTGTTCCTCCGCGACTTCGCGGGCCGTCCGACGCCGCTCTACTACGCCGAGCGCCTCTCCGCGGAGTACGGCGCCGAGATCTACCTCAAGCGCGAGGACCTCCTCCACGGCGGCGCCCACAAGATCAACAACGCCCTCGGACAGGGCCTCCTCGCCCACCACGCCGGCAAGGACCGCCTCATCGCGGAGACGGGCGCGGGTCAGCACGGTACCGCGACGGCGATGGTCGGCGCGCTCCTCGGCCTCGACACGGAGATCTACATGGGCGAGAAGGACATCGAGCGTCAGAAGATGAACGTCTTCCGCATGCGTCTGATGGGCGCCGAGGTCAACGAGGTCACGCGCGGCGACGCCGGCCTCGCGGACGCCGTCGACGCCGCCCTGGAGGACTTCGCGGCGAACGTCGAGGACACCCACTATCTCGTCGGGAGCGTCGTCGGCCCCGACCCCTTCCCGCGGATGGTCCGGGACTTCCAGCGCGTCATCGGCGACGAGGCCCGCGAGCAGTTCCGCGAGCGCACCGGCGGCCTCCCCGACGCCGCCGTCGCCTGCGTCGGCGGCGGATCGAACGCCATGGGCCTCTTCGACGCCTTCCGCGACGACGACGTCGAGTTCCACGGCGCGGAGGGCGGCGGCGAGGGCGCGGCCTCGAAGCGTCACGCCGCGCCGCTCGCCGCCGGCGAAGACGGCGTCATCCACGGCATGAAGACGCGCGTCATCGACGACGACGTTGAGGTCCACTCCGTCTCCGCCGGTCTCGATTACCCCGGGGTCGGCCCCGAGCACGCCATGTTCCGCGCCGTCGGGCGCGCCGAATACACCGGGATCCCGGACGACGAGGCGCTCGCCGCCTTCCGCGACCTCGCGGAGTACGAGGGGATCATCCCCGCCCTCGAATCGAGTCACGGGCTCGCGCTCGCCAAGCGCCTCGCCGAGGCGGGCGAGCACGACACGCTCCTCGTGAACCTCTCCGGGCGCGGCGACAAGGACATGGAACAGGCCGCGGAGCGCTTCGACCTCGGCTGAGCCGCCCCGCGTCGACCGACACCGGTGCCATGCCTCCGATACTGCGGCGTCCCCGGCGTGCGCGGCGTCACGGCGGTACTGACAGCCCGCCGCGACACGTCCATCACCGAGCGCGTCGCTCGCGACCGAGTCACTCCCTCCGGGTGACGTTCGTCCGCCCAGCGCCGTCGGCGAGCGCGACGCCCGCGTCTCTGAGCCACCCGGGCGTCCGCCCCTCGCCGCGCGACAACACGTCCGCGAGGTCCGCGCGCTCGTCGACGTCGAGGGCGAGGCGCGCCGCGTCGAACTCCCGCACCGAACAGCCCGCCGCCGCGGCGTTCCGCAGGTGGTCGCGGTACGACGCGCCGTGGTAGTCGACCGCGAAGCCGTCGTCGCGGACGACGAGCGCGTTCGTCCCGCCGCCGAGGCCGGGCGCGAGGACGACGTCGCCCGACGCCGCGAAGAGGGACCGGAGGACGCGCGGCGTCGCCAGCGCGAGGTCCGCCATCACGACCGCCGTCCCCGGATCGAGGCGCGCGTTCACGGCGTCGCTCAGCCCCCGCTCGTCCACCGCGACCGGCGCGTCGCACGCGACGTCCTCGGTGGCGACGACGAGCGGCTCGCCACCCGCCGCGCGCACCGCGTCGAGGACGTCCGCGAGCATCACCGCCGCCAGCTCGCGGCGCTCCGCGGGCGAGAACAGCGCGTCGAGACGCGTCTTCGGATCTGTCGCGTCGAACGGGACGAGCGTCCGCATCGTCACCCGCTACCCGGCCGAGGCGAAAAAGCCGTGTGACTTCAGCCGAGGCGGTCGTAGGTGTCGCGCTGATTCAGGTACCACCAGACGATCCCCCCGAGGATCACGAGGAGCACGACGACACCGCCGCCGATGAGCGCCCAGCGCTGGGTCCGCTGGGAGGAGGAGGCCGCGTCGGCCCGCGACTCCGCCTGGTTCGCCAGCGAGACCGCGTTGTCGAAGTTCCCCGCGTTGTACGCGGACTTCGCGTTCTGCAGGAGGTCGCGGGCGTCACCGATCCCCGCGCCCGACGCCGCGGCGCTCTCGACCGCGCTCTCGGACTGCTCGATCTCCGTCCGGGCGCTCTGACTCGCCTCCGTGTACGGCCGGACGTCGTCCCACGTCTCGATCACCGTCGCCGAGCCGCCGGGTTGGGCCTGCGTGAACGCCGCGTACGTGATCGATTGCGCCGGCTCGTAGCTCCAGCGCTCGACCGGCGGCGTCGTGCCCGTCAGGTCGACGGTCACGCGCGTGACGCCCTCGCTCGCCTCCAGATCGTAATCGAACGACCGGCCGTTCAACACCCGCTTGTCGACCTGCGCGCCGGTGTTGTCGTACGTCGTCACGACCCACGTCACGTCCGTCAGCTCCGTCTCGCCGCGAAGCGTCCACTCGTTGTACTGCCCGGAGAAGGGATCCGTGAACGCGAACTGCGTCTCCTGTTTCGCGCCGACCTCGGCGCTCTGGGGCACGTCGCCGCTCGCGTCGACGGCGAGCGCGCCGCCGGCGGCCGTCGCGAGGAGCACGAGCGCCGCGAGCGCGAGCTTAGAACAGCGGCTCGAGTTCATCGTCGTCGTCTTCGACGAGCTCCTGTAAGTTCTGTTCGCTCTCCGATTCGATCTCGCCGATGTTCTCCTGGGCCTCGATGGCGACCTGTTGGAGCTCCTTGATCCGCGGGACGTTCGTCACGCCGCTGAGCAGGACGACGGCCGCGACGTTGTCGGAGGCCTCGACGGGGTAGTCGCCGCCGCGCACCTCCATCGAGCCGGTCTGCTCTTCGAGCCACTTGCGCCCGCGCTCGATCCCCTTCCGGTTGAGGAACTTCGAGGGGCCGGCGGTGACGAGCAGCGCCCGCTCCGCGCCGTCGATCTCGCAGGGGAGAGTGAGCCGCCCGAGCGCGGCCTTCCGGACGAGCGACGTGATCCGGTTCGTCGTGTTCGCCGAGTCCAGCGAGCTCTCCTCGTTCGAGCCGGTGAACCGCGAGAGGATGCCACCGCCCCCCTTCTCGTCCGCGACGCTCTCCGCCGCGTACCCGACCGTCGAGACCCCACCGCCCGCGAGCGTGTTGATGATCTCGGAGGAGTCGACGACGCTCTCCGCGACCTCGCCGCCCTGCTCGACCTCGCCCGCGCCGAAGAGGATGCCGAAGCGTTTGACGATCTCCTCATTGATCTGCGCGTAGCCCCCCTGCATCGACTCGCCGGTCTTGCGCCACGCGTCGTTGTCGAAGACGAGGAGGTTGTCGACCTCGCGCACGAGCGTCTGGAACGACCGCGCGGCGTTCAGCGTGTAGATGCCGCCCTCGTCGCCTGCGGGGAGGACGCCGAGCCCGTAGACGGGTTCGGTGTAGATGCGTTTGATGTGGCGCGCCAGGACGGGCGACCCGCCGGAGCCGGTGCCGCCACCGAGGCCGGTGATGATGAGGAACGCGTCGATCTCGTGGACGGGGATGTCGTCGATCGACCCCTGGATCTCGTCGATGTCCTCCTCGGCGATCTCGGCTCCGAGTTCGTTGTCCGCGCCGACGCCGTGGCCCTTCACCCGCGACTGGCCGATGAGCACCCGGTTCTCCTCCGGGACGTGCTCCAATCCCATCAGGTCGGCCTTCGCCGTGTTGACCGCCACGGCCGCCCGGACGATGTTGCTCCCCGCCTGCTGGTCGTGCTCGAGGAACGCATCGAGTATCTTCCCACCGGCTTGTCCGAAGCCGATCATTGCGAGTTTCATGCTGGTGGCCGTTGCCGTATCGAGTGCGATCAGACGGATAAGTGTTGGTGTGACGGTCGTCCGACTGTCGGGCGATACGCGACGATACCGGGAGTCTCACGGGCTAACTGGCGCCAGCGGCTTCGTCGCACACCGCTTGGCCCCCGTCGTGACGGCACGCCACGCACCGCCGCGGGCCTAGTGTCCCTCTTCGAGGTACTCTTCGAGTCGCGTCAGGTCCTCGGGATCGCGTCCGAACGCCGTCACGTCGTTCTCCGCGACGGTGTTGTCGAAGCGCAGCGAGCGGTACTGGTCGTCGCCGAAGGGGACGAACGGGAGCGGATCGGCGAGCGACATCCCGATTCCCGCCAACCTCATCGGTACCGAGAGCACCGTCAGCGACTGCCCTCTCGCCCGGTAGACGGCTCTCGCCACGTCCGCGAGCGTCAGCACTTCCGGGCCGCCCACCTCGTAGGTTGCGCCGTCGTGCTCGTCGTCGAGTCCGTCCGCGATCATGGCCACCAGATCGCCGACCCAGAGCGGCTGGAAGCGCGTCTTCCCGCCCCCGGGCAGCGCCGTCACGTACGGCGTGGTCAGCGTCTCCGTGAACGAGACGAACTCCCCGCCGTCCCCGAACACGACCGAGGGCCGGAAGATCGTCCACGCGAGCTCCGAGTCGCGCACCACCTCCTCGGCTCGCCCCTTCGCGCGGATGTACGCCGTCTCCCCGTCGGGGTCCGCTCCGAGCGCCGACAGCTGCACGATCTTCCCGACGCCGTGCTCCTCGGCGGCGTTCACGACGTTCCGCGTCCCCTCGACGTGGACCGCGAAGTGCCGCTCGTCGCCGCCCCGCGGTTTGAACAGCGGCGAGAGCGCCACGAGGTTGACGACGGCGTCTTGGCCCTCGAAGGCGCCCGCGATGGAGTCGTACGCCGTCACGTCGCCGGTCGCGGTCTCGACGCCGTCGGCGATCCGCGCGTCGCCCGGCGAGCGCGAGAGCGCGGTCACGTCGTGGCCGCGTTCGTCGAGTTCGCGGCAGAGGTGCGTCCCGATGAATCCCGTGCCGCCCGTGACGAGGACCTTCATGTCCCGAGCGTTCGCACGACACCGCCCTAAAACTACCTCCGTTTCACACCGATACCCCGGCTCGTCGGCCGGCGGCCGAGACGGCACGCCTAAACCGGCCCGTCGGGAACGACGCGTATGCTCGTCACGCTCGAAGGGATCGACGGGAGCGGCAAGACGACCGCGTGGGGGGCGCTCCGGGAGGCCCGTGGCGACTACGCGTTCACCCGCGAACCCACCGACTCGTGGTACGGCGAGGCCGTCCTTCGCTCCGTCCGCGACGACGACGCCGATCCGCTCGCCGAGGCGTTCCTCTACACGGCCGACCACGCCGCCCACCTCTCGCGGACCGTCCGCCCCGCGCTGGAGCGCGGCGACGTCGTCGTCTCCGATCGCTACTCCGATTCGCGCTACGCCTATCAGGGCGTCGCCCTCGACGGCGTCGTCGACGACCCGGTCGATTTCGTCCGCCGAATTCACGCGCCGTGGACTCGCCCCCCCGATCTCACGCTCTACTTCGACGTCGATCCCGAGGTCGCCGCCGAACGCGCCGGCGCGACGAACAAGTTCGAGCAGGTCGCGTTCCTCGAACGCGTCCGCGAGAACTACGAGGCCCTGATCGCCGCCGATCCCGAGCGCTTCGTTCGGATCGACGCCGAACGGCCCGTCCACGACGTCCGCGAGCGCGTCGAGTCGGTGCTCGACGAGCGCGTCGAGTGATCCCCTAGCCTCGGCCTCTCTCCGCTCAGAGCTGATCGGCTTGCGCGTTCCCGGCCGCTCGATCCCGGAGGTCCTGGACGCCCTCGCGGTAATCGTAGCCCGGGATGATCCCCTCGAACCACGTCCCTTCGACGTAGTTCACGACGGCGAGCGCGTCGTCCCCGGCGTTCTCCGGGCGCGCGTCGATCGTCGCCTCGAAGACGACGTCGCCGTCGTCGCGCTCGACCGTCGGGTCGCCCCGCGCTTCGGCGCGCGTCACGTTCGTCGCGTCGTCGAGGCGGAGCGCCAGCGTCTCGAACCACCCGTCCTCGACCACCGGCGCCACGTCCTCGCGTTCCGTTACCGACGCCAACAGCGTCGGGACGCGCACCGTCACCGTCACCGCCCCGTCCTCTACGACCACCGTCGCGTCCCAGTCGTTCGTCGTCGGCGCGTACGCGCCGTCGCCCGCGTCCTCGAACGTCGGGTGGGCCGCGAACGCCGCTCGGATGTCTCCGTCGCTCATACGGGGGGAACGGCCGCGACGGAAATGGGCGTTGCGCTACTCCGCCGGGCGTAAGTAGGTGCCCGACGACCGTCGACGTGACCGCGGCGATGGCGTCCGCCCGAACCGCCGGGTCCGCCGGCTGATGACGCCTTCTCACACAGCCATGTCCACCGGCACCCTCACTTCCGGCCCGCTCCTCGCACGCATCGAAGTCCTCGCGCTGGTCGCCCTCGGCGGGTTCGCCGGCGCGAACTGTCGGTACGCCGTGAGCCTCGCCGTCCCCGGTCTCGGCGGCACGCTGCTCGCCAACGTCGGTGGGGCCTTCCTCCTCGGGTTCGTCCTCTACGAGTCCCGCTACGCGGGGTCACTCTCCCCCGAGACGCGCCTCGCCGTCTCCACGGGCTTCCTCTCGTCGCTCACCACGTACAGTACGTTCGCCCTCCAGAGCGCGCAGTCCCCGCCGCTCGTCCTCGTCGGCAACGTCGTCGCCACCTACGCGCTCGGCTTCGCCGCCGTCGCCGCCGGCCGCGCGCTCGCCCGTCGCAGCACCCGGGGTGAGTCCGCGTGACCCCACTCACCGACCCCGCCTACCTCGTCGGAGTCGGCGGCGCGCTCGGCGCGCTCCTCCGCACGCTCGTCGGCGAACTCGTCACCGCCGACGCCTATCCCGCGAGCACGCTCGTCGTCAACGTCGTCGGGAGCTTCTGTCTCGCCGCGCTCACCGCCGCCGGCGCGGGCGACGATCTCGTCCTCCTCCTCGGGACCGGCGCCTGCGGCTCGTTCACCACGTTCTCCTCGTTCGCCGTCGAGACCGTGCGCCTCTGGGAGGACGGCGACCGTCCCCGCGCCGCCGTCCACGCGGGCGCGAACCTCGGCGGCGCCGGGGTCGCTATCGCGCTCGCGTGGCTCCTCGTCGGCTGAGCGTCACTCCCCGACCCGGACGACCATCACCGGGACCTCGGCGTGTCGGAGGACGCGCTCCGTCACGCTCCCGAGGAGGAAGCGCTCGACGCCAGAGCGGCCGTGCGTCCCCATCACGATCGCGTCGCAGTCCTCATCCGTCACGGTGTCGAGGATGACCTCGTGGGGCGATCCCTCCGCGACGATCTTCTCGACCGGGATGCCCTCCTCGTCGCCCCGCTCGGCGACCGCCGCGACCGCTTCCTCGCCCTCCGCGTACAGTTCGTCCTGCAGCGTGGTCCACTTCGCCTCGGGTAGCGCCGTGTAGTCGCGGGTGTCGACGGCGTACAGCGCGACGACCGTCGCGCCCGTCAGCTCGGCGAGCTCCATCGCCTCGTCGATCGCGTCCTCGCTCTCCGGGCTCCCGTCCGTCGGCACTAGAATCCGATCGTACATACACTCCGACTTCACCCCCCTCCTACAAGAACGTGATCCCCAAAGCGGGAGACGACGGCCCGGTCGACGGTCGTGGCGCGCCGTCGGGGGCGCGTCGTCGACTCGACGCGTCGCTCATCAGAGTGCGAGCGGTGGGGTTCGAACCAACGTGAGACGGTCACTCCCTCCGTTCGCGCTGCAACTCGCTGGGCCGCGAATCCCTCGTCTCGACTCACGACCCCCCTCCGGTCGTCGGAGTGCGAGAGGTGGGATTCGAACCACGGTCGTTCCGCTTCGCTTCACTCACTGATTCGAATCTCACAGTCTCGATTCACTGCTCGCGTCGCTCGCAGGAATGCGAGAGGTGGGATTCGAACCCACGTACCCCTACGGGAGCGGGTCTTAAGCCCGCCGCCTTTGGCCACTCGGCCACTCTCGCGGCCGTCCCTTCACGCGGCCGGCGCAAACCGTTTTCGTTTACGTCACCAGTCGACGGAGATCGTGCCGTCGCCCTCGGGATCGGGCGCGACCTCCTCGTCCGTCCGGCGGTTGACGACGTGGATGACGCCGCGGCCCTTCTTCGCCGGGCAGGCCTCGGCGGCGGCGACGTTGTGCGCGAGGTCATCCTCGCCGAAGAAGAAGGCCACGGGACGCGCCATCCCGCTCGTGAGGTCCATCTCCCAGTTCTCGGAGACGGCGGCGCACTTCCCCGCGCCGAAGCACTTGTTCGCCTCGAAGAGCACCTTGTACGGTGCCTCCTCGATCGGCGGGGCGTCCCCCTCGCCGATCACCGCGGGGTCGAGTCCGTCCGAGTCGCTCATGTCCCTTTCTCGTGTCGCGGGCGCTTGAGCGGTTCGCTCTGGACGCCGCTCTAAACGCCGAGACCCGAGTAGTCGACGTCGCGCGTGTCGCCGTTCATCGAGACGGACTCCAGCGTGACGTCCTCTCTGGGCTCGTCGTTGCGGTCCGTCGGGACGCTCCCGATCTCCTCGACGACGTCCATCCCGTCGATCACCTGCCCGAAGACCGCGTGCCGGTCGTCGAGGTGCGGTTGGGCGTCGAGCGTGATGAAGAACTGCGAGCCGTTCGTGTTCGGCCCGGAGTTCGCCATCGAGACGGTGCCGGCGTCGTCGTGGCGGAGGTCCTCGTGGAACTCGTCGTCGAACTGATAGCCCGGGCCGCCCCGCCCCGTCCCGGTCCGGTCGCCCGTCTGGATCATGAAGTCGCTGATGATCCGGTGGAACGGCACGTCCTCGTAGTACGCCTCGTTCTCGACGACCTCGCCCGTCTCGGGGTCCTCCCACGCGATCTTCCCGTTCGAGAGCCCGACGAAGTTCCCGACCGTCGTCGGAACCTTCTCCGGGTAGAGCTCGATCTCGATGTCGCCCTCGCTCGTGTGCAGCGTCGCCGTCAGCTCGCTCATACTCGGGGATGGGTGCAAGAACGGAAAACGCCACCGGTGCGATCCGCGCGGCGACGCGCGGCCGGTCGTTCGGTCGAGGCGTCAGGGCGAGAACGCCCGCAGGTCCGCGAGGGTCTCGGCGGCCGCGCCCGTCTCGATGGTCTCGCGCGCGACGGCGATCCCCTCCTCGATGTCCGCGACGTCCTCGGCCGCGTAGAGGCGCAGCGCGGCGTTGAGCGCGACGGCGTCCGCGAAGGCGTCCGTCCGCTCGCCCGCGAGCACGCCCGCCGTGATGCGCGCTGAGTCCGCGGCGACGTCCGCGACTTCGAGGTCCGCGTTCTCGACCGCCATCCCGTACGCCTCGGTCTCGATGGTGAAGTCCTCAAGGGCGTCGCCGTCCCACTCCGCGACCGTCGTCGAGCCCGGACGGACGTCGTCGTACCCCTCCAACCCCTGGAAGAGGAGTACCCGCGAGAACTCCGCGGTCTCGCTCGTCGCGACGGTCTCGGTGAGCTTCTTGGCGAACGAGAGGTGGTAGAAACTCCCGAGGTGGACGTCCGCCCTCGCGGGGTTCGCCAGCGTCTCGACGGTGTTGACGAACGTGCGGACGCCCATCTGCTTCCGACGGTCGAGCAGGCCGTGGACGCCCGGGTTGAAGTTCGGCTGGTAGTAGAAGCCAAAGCCCACGTCGTCCGTCATCGCCGCCGAGGCGGCGGGATCGAGGTCCGTCTCCACGCCGAGCTCGTCGAGGACGTGTTTGTACGCGACGCCCTCGCCCGACGGGACGCGGTCACCCGAGTGGACGACGACGGGCGTGCCCGCGCCGGCCGCGACGAGGCCCGCCGCGACGCCGAGTAGCGCCGTTCGTCCCTTCCCGTCGTAGTTCGCCCCGCAGTCCACGGGGTCGCACTCGGGGGCCATCGAGGCCACGGAGTCGCGCGCCATCACGTCGCGGTACGCCGCGAGCTCCGTCGGCGTGTTCTTCTTCCACCGATTCGCCAGCCAGAACGCCCCGAGCGTCGTCGGATCCGGCTCCCCGCGCAGGACGCGCTCGAACGCCCCCGTCGCCTGCGCGCGCGTCATGTCCTCCGCCGATTTCGGCCCCGACCCGACGACCTCGCTCAGCAGGCGCTTCAGCGGCCACTCCCCCGACTCCTGTTCGCTCGCCATGTACGGTCGATGTGGGGCGACGGCCGTAAACGCTCCCCTCCGCGCCGGCTCAGTTCGCCCCGATGTCGACGTGGCGGAGCCACCCGTGCCAGAGGAGGAACGCCACGCCGAGATAGCCGGCGACGAAGACGACGTCCGCCACCAGCGGATAGCCCGCGCGGTTGAGGTAGTAGTGCGCTATCCCCGGTCCGAGGATTCCCACGACGGCCAACGTGGCCAGCGTCCACCGCGAGTACCGTTCGCTCATGGTCGGGCTTGGGCGTCCGCGAGGGTCAACGGTTCGGTTCAGTTCGGGAGCGACGGAGACGTATCGGAGACGGCTGGCGACACGTCAGAAAAACGAGTGGGCCAGTGCGGATTTGAACCGCAAGCCTCCACCTTATCAGAGTGGCGCTCTACCTAGTTGAGCTACTAGCCCGGGTCCGCTTCGTCCATCACTTCGTTGCCGGGTGAGAAGGTTAAGGGTTTCCTTTCGGGGGAGCCCAGGGACGCCTTGCCACGCCGTCGGGCGATCCGCTCAGTCCGTCGTCCGGCCGTCCTCGTCGTCGAACTCCACGTCGTAGGCCTCCTCGTCGATGTCGACCGTGTCGCCGTCGCGGCGTCCGCTCGGACCGCCGGAGCCCCCCGGTCCGGGACCGCTCCCGCCCATCGGTCCCATCCCGCCGTCGCCGCTCGGGAAGCCGAACGTGTAGACGTTGCCGGTGGCGAACCCGCCGGTCATCTCGTCCATCTTCGGAACGACGAATCGGGATTTGACGACGCCCCGAACGAGGCGGCGCGTCGGCGGGAAGACGAGGAGGAAGCCGACGACGTCGGTGACGAACCCGGGCGTGAGGAGGAACGCGCCGGCGGCGACGAGGAGGCCGCCGTCGACGAGTTCGTCCGTCGGCGGCTCGCCCCGCGCGAGCGAGCGCTGGATGCGCCGCAGGGTGTGTCGGCCCTCGGCGCGCACGGCCAGCATCCCGAGGAGGCCGGTGAGCACGACGAGGGCGACGATGAGCCGCCAGTCGAGGAACGCGCTCGACGCCACGAGGAGGAGCGCGTCCGCGAGCGGGATCAACAGGAGTCCCGCGATGAGGCGCTTTGCCATCTCGTCACGGACTAGGCCGCTCGCGCGTTATGGGCTTTTCGAGGCGTCGCGCCGCGACGCTCGGGTCTCCGCCCGTCGCCGTCTCCGAAGCGCTTTCCCGCGGGCCGCGCGACCCGTCGGTATGGACGAGTCCGCCGAACGGACGAAAGTGGAGTGGCGGCCCTGGGGGCCGGCGGCGTTCGACGAGGCCGAGGCGTCCGATAAGCCCGTGTTGCTCTCGCTCGTCGCGTCGTGGTCGGCGCGCTGTCGGGAGATGGACGGCGGTGCCTTCTCGGTGCCGACGGTCGCCGCGAACGTCAACGAGGAGTTCGTGCCCGTCCGCGCGGACGCCGATCGCCATCCGCGCGTCCGCGAGCGGTACAACATGGGCGGGTTCCCCTCGACGGTGTTCCTCACGCCGACGGGCGACCTCATCGCCGGCGCGACCTATCTCGAACCCGAGAGCCTTCGGGGCGTCCTCGACCGCGTCCGCGAGACGTGGGCGGAGAAGGGCGCGGAGGCGGGTCGCGTCCCGCGCGCGCTCCGCGGACAGGCGCCGCCCGCCGGTCCCGTCACCGCGGACATCGAGGCGCTCGTCGCCGGCCAACTCGGCGAGCAGTACGACGAACGCTTCGGCGGGTGGGCGACGAACCAGAAGTTCCCGCTCCCGCGGACGATCGATTTCGCGCTGAAGCGCGAGCGCCAACAGGCCCTCCGGACCTTGGAGGCCGTGAGCCGGAACCTCGCGGACGACTACGACGGGGGATTCTACCGCTTCGCGCACGCCCGCGACTGGAGCGATCCCCAGCGCGAGAAACTGCTGGCGACGAACGCCGGCCTCCTCCGCGCGTTCGCAAACGCCTACCTCTACACGGGGCGTGACACGTACGAGGGGCCGGCGTCGAACGCCGTCGAGTACCTCACGTCGACGCTCTGGACGGGCGAGGCCTTCGCGGGCAGCCAACACCCCGGCGACTACTTCGAGCGCCCCCCCTCGGAACGCGCCGCGGACGACGAACCCGGCGTCGACGCGACCGCGTACGCCGGACACAACGCCCGCGCGGCCGACGCGCTCCTCACGTATTACGCGTACACGGACGACCGGACGGCGCGGCGCTACGCCGAGCGCACCCTCGACTACCTCGCCGAGACGCTCGTCGAGGACGGCGTCGTCGCGCGCTACGACGACCCGGACGCGCCCCGCGGCATCCTCACCGACCACGCGGCGCTCGCGGTCGCGTTCGCCCGCGGCGCGCAGACCGTCGACCCGGACTACCTGGACGTCGCCACGGCGGTCGCCGATCACGCCGTCCGGACGCTTCAGGACGCAGCGTTCCGCGACGGTCCCGAGGAGGCGGTCGGCCTGCTCGATAAGCCGCTCCACCCGATCGACGACAACGCGACGATGGCCCACGGCCTCCTCGACCTCTCGGCGCTCACGGGCGACGACACGTACCGCGACGCCGCCCGCGACGCCATCGGCGCGTTCGCCGGTGCGGCCGACCGGATGGGCGTACAGGTCGCGGATTACGCCGCGGCCGCCTCGCGGGCCGTCGAACGCCCCCTCACGGTCCGCGTGGGCGATGCGCCCGGAACCGACCTCCACCGCGCGGCGCTCCGCGTCGCCGACCACGAGAAGGTCGTCGTCCCGGACGCGGACGGCATCGAGGACGGCGCCGCGTTCGTCGCCATCGACGGCGAGGTACACGGCCCCGCGACCGACCCCGAGGAGCTGACGGCGCTCGTCGCGGAGCACGTCTGACCCGCGCCGCGCCCGCGTGCGAGTCGCCGCCGCGGTGCGCCGTCCGACACGAGTCCGACCGGCCGGAGCGGTGCGTTATCCCGGCGTCCCGCAAACGAAACACTCGATACGTTTAACCACGACCCGACCTAGTGTTCTCGCATGCCGGATCTGACGGATCTCGGACTCTCGAAATACGAGGCCGAGGCCTATCACGCGCTCGTCGACGCCGGACCGACAACTGCCCGGGAGTTGTCCGAGGTGAGCGACGTGCCGATGGGGCGGATCTACGACGTCCTCGGGAGCATCGAGTCCCGACAGCTCGCGCGCTCACAGGACGCCAGCCGGCCGAAGAAGTACGTCGCCGTCGACCCCGATGCCGCGCTCGATCGGCTCCTCGCCGCCCGCGAACGCGAGCTCGACGCCGAAGCCGACCAGTACGCGGCCGTCGCCGACGAGCTCCGGGGTGAGCTCACCGAGCCGCCGGAGCCCGACGAGGGGTACTGGACCGCCGAAGTCGGGGCGGACGACGCGGTCGAGCGCCTCGTCGAACAGATCGACGACGCCGACGAATCGATCTATAACGTCTCGCACACCGTTCCGACCAGCATCGACGTCGACGCGGCCTCGAACCGCATCGGCGACCACCTCGTCGACGCGCTCGAACGCGGCGTCACGATCCGATTCCTCGTCTCGCCGACGCTGCTTGAGGATGTCGCCGACGATCCGAAGCTTTCCCGGCTCGAAGCGTACGAGAACTTCGAGGCGCGCGTCGGCGACTCCGTCCACGGGGACGTCACCATCGTCGACGGTGTCGAGGTCCGCCTCGACCTCCCCAATCCCATCGCGCCCGACGAGGCCTTCGCCGTCATCGACCACACCGATCCGTCGTTCGCCACGCGCGTCCGCGAGGCCTTCGACCGCGGCTGGGTCGCCGCCGACCCAATCGACGGATAGCGGCCCGCGGCTCCCCGTCCGTACCGCTCCCTCCGTTCGCGCTACTCCAATTTGTTCAGTGCTTGGAAGAAGTCGCTCTCGGGGCCGGCGACGCGCGCGGGCTCGTCGGCGCGCGTCAGCGTGATGATCTCCGGGATCTCGACGTGATAGCGGCTCGCGCCGTCCGCGGACACCACGACCTCGTCCGCGCCGTCGACGCGCACCGTGATCTCGGCGTCCAACGGAACGACGAGCGGCGGCATCGTGTCCGTCGCGCACATGTCGTTCACGATGAATCCCGGGACGCCGGGCTGGACGAGCGGGCCGTCCTCGCTCATGTTGTACGCCGTCGACCCTGTCGGCGTCGCCACGAGCAGACCGTCCGCGTGCCCCGCCGTGTAGAGCGATCCGTCGACGCGCACCTCCATCTCGACGCCCTGGCCGTGTCCGCGTTTCGGGCCCTGCACGACCACCTCGTTCAGCGCCGGCGTCAGCGACCACTCCTGTCCCCCCTCGGCCTGTACTCGCGGGACCTCGCGGGCGCGGACCGTGCCCAGCTCGGCGACGCGCTCGACCTCCTCGTGGACCGCTGCGACCGCGTCGTCCGGCGACACCGCGTTCAGGAAGCCGACCTCGCCGAGGTTCACCCCGAGGATCGGCGTCGAACCTGCGCCGCGGGCGGCGAAGAGGAACGTGCCGTCGCCCCCGATGCTCACCACGAGGTCGCACCGGTCGAACTCCTCGACGGGCGTCCCCGCGACGTCGATGGCGTCCGCTGTCTCCGTGTCGTACCATGTCTCCGCGTCCCGCGCTGCGAGCATCTCGCCGATGTCCGCGGCGAGGTAGGCCGCACGGGCGTTTCCCCGCTGAGCGACGATCCCGACGCGCATACGAACGCCGAGGGGGCGCCCACTGAAAAAGACACACGTGTGCGACGCCGCGGGGGGAACCTTCTTGCCGTCCGCGACTGTCCGAGTACGCAATGGTGGACGCCGCGATAACGCACGGGGGAGCGCGCTGTGTCAGGTGAGGACGACGGCGGGGACGAGTTCGCCGACGCCTTCGACGGCGAGAGCCCCGACGATTTCGAAGACGCCTTCGACAGCGGTGGGAGCGACGGCAGCGACGACGGCGGGGACGAGTTCGCCGACGCCTTCAGCGGCGGTGGCGGCGGTGGTGGAGGCGGCGGCTTCGGCTTCGACGCCAGCGACGAGCCCGACCCCGGCGAGTTCGGCTTCGGCGGCGGTGGCGGCGGTGGGGGGAGCGACGACTTCGCCGACGAGGCGTTCGAGTCCGACATTCCGCGCATCGAGTTCGGCGTCGACGGCCTCGATGAGATGGTTCAGGGAGGGATCCCCGAACGCAGTCTCCTCGTCACCATCGGCGGCGCCGGGACGGGCAAGACCACCTTCGGCCTCCAGTTCCTCCAGCACGGCATCGAGAACGGTCAGAAGGGCGCGTACATCACCCTAGAGGAGAGCTACGAGCGCGTCGTCCAGAGCGCCGGCGAGAAGGGGTGGCCCTTCGAGGAACACGTCGAGAACGGCGACCTCGCCGTCGTCGACCTCGACCCCATCGAGATGGCGAACAGCCTCTCCAGCATCCGCAACGAACTCCCCCAGCTCGTCGAGGAATTCGGCGCCGAACGCCTCGTCCTCGACTCCGTCTCCCTCCTGGAGATGATGTACGACGACCAGGCCACTCGACGGACCGAGATCTACGACTTCACGAAGGCCCTCAAGAACGCCGGCGTCACCACCTTCCTCACGAGCGAGGCCAACCAGGACAACCCCTTCGCCTCCCGCCACGGCATCATCGAGTACCTCACCGACGGCGTCGTCGTCCTCCGCTACGTCCGTCCCGAGGACTTCCGCGAGACGCGCCTCGCCGTCGAGATCCAGAAGATCCGCGACGCCAACCACTCCCGCGAGACCAAACCCTACGAGATCACGAACAGCGGGATCAGCGTCTACCGACAGGCGAACATCTTCTAGGACCTCGTGCCGCGTTCGCCTCGCTCGCTGGTAAAAGCGCCGTCAAAACCCCTCGTCGGAGCCGGTGGCCCCGCCTCGGCCTCGTGGCGAAACCGCGCGGAGATCGCTTCGATCACGCTCGCTCCGCCCGCGGGTGATCGGCGTGATGAGCGTCCGCCCGGGACTACCGCTGGCGCGCGACGCCGGCTGACCGTCCGATGTAGCCACCACCTTGAACTGTGAGCCATGTGAACTGTTCTCTGTGAGGGGAGATCGTCGGAGGTTACATCAGTTCGTCGAGGAACAGGCGGGGGACACGTATCGGACGATGTTCTACTACGACGAAGACGATTGGACGACGATCTACGTTCGGGACGACTTGGCGACTGAGCGCCTGCGGGACTCCGTACCGAACATCGTCGAGCGGACGCGAGAGGCGCGCGCACTCGTGAGGGAGGACGATTACGAGCGGCTCGGTGAGACGACCGCGACGACCGAAGTCCACGACTCGGGCGTCGTACTCCACTTCCCACGAGAGGACCGACGCGGAGTCATCATCTCGCTCGATCGTGAGGCGGCACGACGACTGAGCGCTTTCGTCAGCCAGTGCGCCACCATCCTTCAGTCGCCTCCCCCTTCAGCTTTCGAGGCCCGATCGGCGACTGATTAGCTCCGGGCGTCGTCAGACCAGCTACACAGACGTGCGGACAGATGGCACGCAGACCGACGGCTCCCCGACGACGAGCGCCGACGAACCGCACTCCGATGACTCGCGTTCGCACGCGACCGGCTCGTTAGAGCCCGCTCGTGCCGCGATTCACTGTGGTGACGCCGCGAGGCCGAGGCGGGGCCACCGGCCCCGACCAAGGCTTTTGTCGTAGCTTTTGCCAGCGACGGCGCGCGTAGCGCGCCGAGCGCAGCAAAACGTCCTAGCGCACGATCGTGACGGGGACGTTAGAGCGCCGGACGACGCTCTCGGCGACGCTCCCGAGGAGAACGCGCGTGACGCCGCTGCGGCCGTGGCTCCCCATGACGATGTGGTCGTAGTCGTTCTCCTCGGCGTAGTCGACGATGGTCCGCGAGGGCCGCCCGACCTCGGTGACGGTGTCGAGGGTGACGCCGTACTCGTCGGCGGCGTCCCGGGCGTCCTCGAAGAGCGCTTGGGCCTCCTCCTCGGACTGCTCGTACCACTCCTCTGAGTAGCCGGGAACGGTGGCCTGGGCGGTGTAGCCGGCCTCGATGGGGTCGATGATGTTGATGACGGTGATGTCGTCGCTCTGGAACTCATCGAGGGCGTATTCGAGGGCGGCATCGGACTGCTCGGAACCGTCGATCGGAACGAGGATTCGCGTCATGTCCCGGGGTTCGACCGCGCCCGGCAAAAGAGTGGGGGCCGTCGCTGCGCGTCACCCGCGGCCGTGGCGCGTCAGGCACGTGGGGAGTCCGAGGAGCTCGACGGGCTCTGAGTTGTCCGGCGAGTAGACGACCATCTGGCCCGTCTCCATGTAGGGCACTTTCTCGGCGAGCGCCGGGGGGATGTTGACGCTCTTGATGGCGTCCTCGTCGCCGAGATTGAGGACGACTTTCGTGTTCACCTGCTTGAAGACGCTCTCCGCGACATCCTGGGGGTCCTGCGTGATGAGGAAGAGCCCCAGTCGCTCCTTTCGCCCCTGTTTGGCGGCGTCCGTGAACTTCCCGACGACTTGGCGGGCCTGAACGGTGTCGGCGTCCGCGAGGAAGTTGTGGGCCTCGTCCATCCCGACGAGCAGCGGCGTGTCGGCGATCCGGGGGAATCGCGGGTCGCTGGAGAGCTTCTCGTCGACGAGGAGGCTGGCGAGCGCGAGGACGACGGTCTCCGTCGCCCGCGAGTCGCTGACGTGGTACGTGGGGACGACGGAGAGGCGTCCGGGCTTCACGAACTGTTCGACGAGGTCCGTGATCGGACGCGCGTCCTGATCGAAGACGCCGTCCGGCATCCCGCGGACGCGTCGGAAGACGGCCTCGTAGGTCGCTTCGTGGATCCGCCCGGACTCGTCGAGTTCCTCTTTGAGCGCGGGATCGTCGAGGAACGAACAGAACTCGGCGTACGTGCCGCCGTCCCCGTACTGCTCGAAGAAGCGCGACAGGAGGGTCTGGAGTGCGGGATACTGGTTGTCGTTGAGGCCCGCGGAGGCGGCCAGCCACGGCCGACTCCGCACCATGCTGAACGGGACGGTGAAGGGGATCTGTTCGGCGTCGTGGTGCGCGGCGGTGTACGTCGCGTTCCCCACCGTCGGGACGAACGCGACGGTGTCGTCGTGCCCGCCGTAGGCGACGCCCTCGCGCTCCCAGCGGCGTTCGTCTTCGGCGTCGGCCGCCGGGTTGTCGTCGTGCATCTGGGCGTACTCGTCCTGCGGGTCGAACTGGACGACCGCGGCCCGCACCTCCCGGTCGCTCCCGGCCTCCACCGGGTAGGTGCGCTCCGCGGAGAGGTACTGCCGGAGGACGTTCTTCGCGGTGTGGGTCTTCCCCGATCCCGTCCCGCCGGCGACGAGCGTGTGGCGGAAGGCGAGCGGGTCGCCCGTCGCGTAGTCGTCCGTGACGCGGTAGTCGATCGTCGGCGGCGTCGCGCCCGTCCGGACCTTCTCCCCGCCGACCGCGAGGTGGCCGAGGAACACCCCGTCGTCCGGAATCTTCAGCGCCGTCTTGATCTCCTCGTCGTCGTCCGCCTCGCGCACGATCGTCTCGGGTTTCGGCACGCGATCGGGCATCCGCCGGCGCAGTTCGCCGCCGTCGCGGTAGAGGACGCTCACGGGTTCGAGGTCCGCGATGAACGTGTAGTCGTCCTCGTCGATCCCGCGCTCGCCCATCGCCCGCCGGGCGTGGATCTCGTTCGCGTCGTCGCCGTGGAAGCGCTGGCCGTACTCGAGGCCGACGATCTTGCAGAACAGCGATTCGCCGTCCGGGTAGGGCGCGACGAGGTAGCGCCCGAGGCGGACGTTCGAGCGGTTCGCGCTCGTGACGTACGCCCGGAGGCGCGTCTCGTCCTCGCGCTCGCCGATGCGCAGCCCCTCGGAGACGGCGAGGACGCCGATGCCGTCCCCGTTCGCGCCCTCGTACGCGACGCGCTCGAAGGCGTCCTCCGCCTCGCTCGCCGCGTCGGCGGTCTCGGTGCGTTCGTACCCGCGTCCCGCGTCGACGTCCGCGCCCGTCCGGTCCGGCGCGCCGGTCGACGCGTCGTCGCCGTCGCCGTCGCCGTCGCCGCCGCTCCCCCCGAAGTCGGCGAAGCTCCCGAGGTCCTCGTCGGTCATGTCACGCGAAACACCGCCCGCCCCTAAACGTCTTTTCGTCGCGTGCATCCGCGCCCGCCACACGGTTTTTCGTCGTGCGTCCCCTAGAGGAGGGCATGCTACTCGTGCGCGGCTCGGCGGCGGGCACCACACTCACCGGCACGGTGTACGAGCGCGGCGAGGACGCCCCGTCGTTCAAGGGCGCGCCCGACGAGGACGCGCCCTACGTCTGGGTCTGCGACGAGTTCTACGCCGTCGAGAGCGGCGGTCTCGTCCAGCAGGTCGACGGCGAGGACGTCAACGTCGCCTTCGAGTCGCCGATGCCGCGCGGCTTCGACACCCGGGATCAGGCGCTCTCCGCCGCCCGCGAGCACGTCCGCACGCAGTTCGCGCGCATCGGGGTCGACCCCGACGAGGTCTCCATCACCGTCGAGCGCGACCACCCGCGCTAGGCGTCGATCCCCCAGCGATCCACGTCGTACCCCTCGCGGGGCTCGGTGTCCATCGCGTCGGCCATCGCGTCCACGAGGTGTCGTTTCTCACGGACGCTGATCCGCGCGAGCTCGTCCGCGCGTCCGACCGCCGCGGGCGGCCCGCCCGCCGCCGCGACGTCCCGCACCAACTGGTCGGTGACGCGTTCGCGCGTCGCCTCGTCCTCGGCGAATATCCGGGGCAGCTCGGCCTTGTAGACGGTGTCGGTCCGCGGGTCGTGGAGGACGCAGAACGCCACCTCGTAGGCCTCCGCGTCGAGTTCGAGGTCGAGATCGAGGCGCTCGCCGAGCGTCGAGAACTCCCGATCGTACCCCGCCCGGGAGAGGAACCAGTTCGTGTACGCGAGATCGTCCGTGACGCGCTCGCCCGCGTCGTCGCGTCGTTCGAGCAGCTGGCCGAACAGCTCGGCGTCGTCGAGCCACGGCGCGTGCGTCTTGGCGTCGAGCGCGCGGACGACCCCGCGCGCGGAGACGTTCTTCACGAACCCCCCGAGGACGGTGTCCGTCTCGACCGCGCGCTCGACGAGGCCGAGGTAGTTCCGGATGACGCGCCGCGTCAGCCCGTCCTCGGCGGGGAGCGTGGCCAACTCCTCGTCGCGGTCGAGCCAGTTCGTCACGACCTTCGGATAGAGCGGGCCGTCGAGCAGGAGGAAGTCGGAGACCGCCTCGAAGTGCTCGTGGGCGTGCTCGCTCTCCGCAAGGTAGAGCGAGAGGGCGTGGACGACGGCGCGCTCGTGGCGCTCGACGTGCGGGGCCTCGATGGCCTTCCCGCGCCAGTGCCCCTCGTCCTGTCGCGTCCACGGCGTCTCCTCGAACTCCGGGAGGGTCACCGTCCGGTCGCGCGCGTGAACGGTGGCGATCACGGTGCGCTCGCGGTGGAGCGCCGTGTTCCCGGGATCCGCGCCGAGCGCCGCCTGCGCGACGTCGAGGACGAGGCCGTTCTTGAACGCCCGGGGGTTGATCGTCCCGGAGTCCAGCCCGTGGACGGCGTCGAACGCCGGGTCGCTCGCGCCCGCCTCGGTCAGGTCGGCGAGATACCGTCCCTGGTCGCCGATGGGTCTGAGGACCGCCCCGTCGTCGTACAGCGGATCGAAGTACGTCTCCCACACCGCCTCGGCGTCAGCGCGGTGTTCGGCCTCGTCGACGTCGCCACCCACGCCGCGGACGAGCTCCGGGATGCCCGCGAAGTGGACGGGGTCGAGGGTCATACTCGCGGGTGGACGCGGACGCGCTTGAACTCGGCGGTGCGATCCCCCGACGGGCCGTTCGGTTCGTCGACTCCGACGACACCGCCGCCGGAGGCGCGAGTCGCGTCGGTCGCGTCCGCGCGCCGTCAGGCGACCGCACATCCCAAAGCCTAGTTACGCGTCGGGGTCGAGGGTAGCGTATGCGAGCGGCACTCGTCATCCTGGACGGCTGGGGACTCGGCGACCACGACAGACTCGACGCGGTGAAGGCCGCGGACACGCCGAACGTCGACCGCTACACCGCCGCGGGCGCGTCCGGGACGCTCACGACGCACGGCCGGGACGTCGGCCTCCCGGACGACCAGATGGGGAACTCGGAGGTCGGCCACCTCACCATCGGCTCGGGGCGCGTCGTCCTGCAGGAGTACACGCGGATCAACGACGCCGTCGAGGCGGGCGAACTCGCCGCGAACGACGCGATCCGCGGCGCGTTCGACTACGCGGACGAGCACGGCGGGCGCGTCCACTTCATGGGCCTCGTTTCCGACGGCGGCGTCCACGCGGACCACGAACACCTGCACGCGCTCATCGAGGCCGCCGCCGACTACGGCGTCGAGGCGACGACGCACGCCTTCACGGACGGCCGCGACACCTCGCCGAAGGGCGGCGAGGGCTACCTCCACACCTTGGAGGGGGTCGTCGAGAGCTACGGGACGGGCGACGTCGCCACGGTCTCCGGCCGGTACTACGCGATGGACCGCGACCAGAACTGGGAGCGCACGAAGCGGGTCTACGACGCCATCGTCCACCGCGAGGCCGACCACCGGGTCGAGACGGCCGTCGAAGCCGTCACCGACTCCTACGACCGCGGCGACACCGACGAGTTCGTCGAACCCACCGTCGTTCGGGGCGGCGACCGCCTCTCCGACGGCGATTCGGTGGTGTTCTTCAACTTCCGCTCCGATCGCGCCCGCCAGCTCACCCGCCTCCTCGCGGACATCCGCCCCGACGACTGGGGCTTCGAGACCCACCCTCCCGGGGTCCGCGTCTCGACGATGACGGAGTACGACCAGACGTTCGATCTCCCGGTCGCCTTCGAACCGCGACAGCCCGTGCACACGCTCGGCGAAGTCGTCTCGGCGGCCGGTCGGACCCAGTTGCGCATCGCGGAGTCCGAGAAGTACGCCCACGTCACCTACTTCCTCAACGGCGGGCGCGAAGTCGAGTTCGAGGGCGAGATGCGACGGATCGTCGAGAGCCCGGACGTCCCGACGTACGACCTCCAGCCCGAGATGAGCGCGCCCGAGGTGACGGACACCGCGATCGAGACCGTCGAGGCCGAGGATCCCGACCTCCTCGTCCTCAACTACGCGAACGCGGACATGGTCGGGCACACTGGCGACTTCGACGCCGCCGTCGAGGCCGTCGAGGCCGTCGACGAGCAGGTCGGCCGCCTCGTCCCCGCGCTCCGGGAAGCGGGCGCGCACGTCCACCTCACCGCCGACCACGGGAACGCCGACGACATGGGTACTCCGGAGGACCCCCACACCGCGCACACGTTCAACCCCGTTCCGTTCGTCTACCTCGCGCCCGACGGCGACGACGGCGGCCGCGAGGTCCGCGAGGGCGGTTCGCTGCGCGACGTCGCGCCGACCTTGCTCGAACACTGCGACGTCCCGACGCCCGACGAGATGACGGGCACCGACCTCCTCGAGTAGGAGGGGAGCAGTCGAGCGGCGGCGCGGAGTGCGTGAGCGCCCATCGAAATCACGTCCGCGCCCGCCGCCGCGTACGCCGGCACGTCCGCGACGCCGATGCCCCCGCTCGCCTCCACGAGCACGGACGGCTCGAGGCGTTCGCGCGTCTCGCGCACCGTCTCGGGCGTCGCGTTGTCCACGAGGACGACGTCCGCGCCCGCGCCGGCGGCGCGTTCGGCCTCCGCCACGGTCTCCACCTCGACGTCGAACACGCGCTCGGCGGCGTCCACGCCCGCGACGACGCCGCATCCCTTCGCGACGAGGCGCGCGGTCGACTCGCCCGGGAGATCGTTCGTCACGTCGTCGTGGCCGAGGTCCGCGCGGAGCCAGCGCTCGGCGTCCGCGCGCGTCACCGGCACGGGACCCCCTCCAGCGCGTGACAGCCCGCCGGCTCGGCCTCGCGGGCGGCGCGCGCGAGCAGGAGGCCGGCCGTCGCGGCGTTCCGGAGCTCCGCAACCTCGCGCGACGGGCGCGTCCGCGCGTAGGCGTCCGTCTCGCCCTTCAGTCGGCGGAGCGCCGCGCACGCCCGCCCGAGGCCGTCGGGGTCGCGTCGGAGGCCGACGTGCTCGCCGAGCACGCGACGCAGGCGCGTGAGCTTCCCGTCGACGAAGCCGTCGGGGAGCGCGGGGTCGCGCTCGGGGCGACTCGGTATCTCGGGGTCGCCGGTGACGCGCTCGCGGGTCGCGGCGTCGCGTCCCGCGCGTCGGCCCCAGACGAGGCCCTCGAGGAGGCTCGTGGAGGCGAGGCGGTTCGCGCCGTGGACGCCGGTTCGCGACACCTCGCCGACGGCGTAGAGGCGGTCGAGGCTCGTGCGGCCCCGGTCGTTGACGGCGACGCCGCCGCAGAGGAAGTGCTCGGCGGGCGCGACCGGAATCGAGCCGGGGTCGTGGCCGGCGTCGCTGACGCGCTCGCGGAGCGCCGGGAACGCGCTCGCGAAGTCGACGGGCGTCGTATCGAGGACGACGCCGCCGGTGCGCTCGCGCTCGTCCGAGACGGCGCGCGCGACCACGTCCCGCGGCGCGAGCTCGGCGTCCTCGTGGACGGCGGGCATGAAGCGCTCGCCGTCGGCGTTTCGCAACACCGCGCCCGCGCCGCGCACCGCCTCGCTGACGAGCACGGGCTCCTCGCCGACCGTCGCCGTCGGGTGGAACTGGACGTACGCGAGGTCCGCGAGGTCCGCGCCGGCGCGCGCCGCCATCGCGAGGCCGTCGCCGGTCGCGGTGTCGGGGTTCGTCGAGCGCGGGAAGCACGCGCCGACGCCGCCGGTCGCGAGCACCGTCGCGTCCGCGAGCTCGGCCGCCTTCGACCCGTCCGGGCCGTCGAGGAGCGCGCCGCGAACGCGCCCCTCCTCCGTGAGCAACTCGAGCGCCGCCGTGTCCTCGCGCATCGTCACGCTCGGGTGGTCGTCGAGGTGCGCGAGGAACGGCGCGAGGATGTGTCGCCCCGTCTCCGCGCCGACGTGTCGGATGCGGTCGGCGGAGTGGGCGGCCTCGCGCCCGTAGTCGTCCGCGAAGGGGACGTCGAGCGTCTCGACGAGCACCGCCTCGACGGCGTCGTCGGCCTCGGCGACGAGCGTCTCGACGGCGTGCGGGTCACAGCGGCCGTCGCCCGCGTCGAGGACGTCGGCGGCGAACGCCTCGGGGTCGCCCCGCGAGACGGCGATTCCGCCCTGCGCCCAGTGCGTCGTCGTCTCCGCCGGCCGCGTTGCCTTCGTCGCGAGCACGACCTCCGCGCCGTTCTCGGCAGCGGCGAGCGCGGCGCTACACCCCGCGATACCGCTCCCGAGGACGAGCACCCGCGTCATAGTTCGAGCATCCGGTCGAGGGCGACTTCGGCGCTGCGCGCGACGTCGGGGTCGACGCTGACGACGTTGCGCTCGACGCCGTCCGCGAGCCCCTCCAGTATCCACGTGAGGTAGTTCGGGTCGACCTGTCGCATCGCGTTGCAGTCCATGCAGGCGTCACCGCAGAGCGCGACGACGTCCGTCTCGTGCCACCGGTCGAGGTGCTCGACGAGGTGGATCTCGGTGCCGACGACCACCGTCTCCTCGCGGTCGGCATCCGCGACGGTCTCGCTGATGGTCGCGGTGCTCCCCGTCTCGTCGGCGGCGGCGACGACCTCGGGGCGACACTCGGGGTGGACGACCACGGTCGCGTCCGGGTGGGCGTCGCGGGCGTCCGCGACGTGGTCGGCGGTGAAGCGCTCGTGGACCTGGCAGTAGCCGTCCCAGAGGACGGCGTCGGCGTCGCCGAGGTCGCCGCTCGACGCGTCGGCCCACGGGTCGAACTCGACGACGGAGTCGAGGCCCATCGCGTTCGCGGTGTTCCGCCCGAGGTGCTTGTCCGGGAGGAACACCACGGTGTCGCCCCGGGAGAGCGCCCACTCGAAGGCGGCGTCCGCGTTCGAGGACGTGCAGACGAGGCCGCCGTGCTCGGCACAGAACGCCTTCAGGTCCGCGTAGGAGTTCATGTAGGTGATCGGGACGACGTCGCCCTCGGTCGCGCGCTCGATGCGCTCCCACGCGGCGTCGACCTGGAGGGCCTCGGCCATCCCCGCCATCGGGCACGAGGCCTCCATCGAGGGGAGGAGGATGGTCTGCTCGTCGTCCGTGAGGAGGTCCGCGCTCTCCGCCATGAACGTCACCCCGCAGAAGACGACGTGCTCGGCGTCGGAGTCGGCGGCGTACTCGCTCAGCTGGTAGGAGTCGCCGACGTGGTCGGCGTGCTCGACGATTTCGCGGCGCTGGTAGTTGTGTCCGAGGACGAGGACATCGTCGCCCAGCACCTCGCGCGCCGCCGCGATGCGCTGTCTGCGTTCCGTCTCCGAGAGGTCGCGGTAGTCGGACGGGAGCGCTTCGAGGTTGCCGTATTTGAACAAGCTCAGTTCGCTATCGACTTCTGTCGTCTCCATCTGGACCATAGTGGGGTGCTGTCTTGCTAGCGCCATAGAGATTCTTATGTGAAAAAGATTCGTCTTCAAGCCCGTATTGAAGGAGATATCTCTTCACGTCAGCGGCGTCCCGAAGAACGAACCAACCGCCCAGTCCTCTTTTCGGTCGTTCCGACGGCGCTCGACGCGTTCGCGGGTCTCCGCCTCCGCGACCTCGCGGTCCCTCCTCGGGCCTTCGCTGCTCTCGGCCCCGACGAGAACGTAGAGGAGGAGGGCGCCCGCGACGGCGAGCGCGAACGCGAGGACGATCAGGAGTGCGGGGGCGGCGCTCACACGACGGCTACACCCGCCAAAGAATTACTGGCGCGCGTCGTGGACGACCTCGCCGTCCACGACCGTCATCGCCACGCCGACGTCGGCGATCGACTCCGCCGCCCACGGCGAGCGATCGAGGACGACGAGGTCGGCCGCCCCGCCGACCGCGAGCGTCCCGTAGCGCGCCTCGTCGCCGCCCGCGTACGCGCCCCCGTCGGTCGCCGCGCGGAGCGCATCCGTCGTCCCCACGCCGCGCTCCACCGCCGCGTCGGCGGCCGCGAGCGGATCGTACGCGCCGCGCTCGCTCGCTCTCTCGCTATCCTTCCCCCGCCCGTCGTCGCTCTCGCCTTCGCCCGCACTTCGGCTTCCGCCGAACGCGACGCGCGCGTCGGCGCTGAAGAGCGTGTCGATGGCTTCCGACCCCGGCGGGACGACCGTCACGACGCCGGTCTCGGCGAGTCGCGTCGCTATCGCGGGCGTGACGGCCTCGACGCCGACGACGCGGTGGCGCGCCCCGCCCGGGTCCGCGGTCGCGCGCTCGTAATCGTCGAGGAGGCTCGCCACGCTCGCCGAGTCGGCGGCTCGCGCCGCGATCCGGAAGCCGGCCTCGTCGGCGCGGCGCAGGACGTCGCGGCGGATCGCCGGCGTGATCTCCCCTTCGTCGTCGCCGACCGCCGGGACCGCGAGCGCGCCCGTCCACGCCCGATCGCTCCCGTGGCCGGTGCGCGCGCCCAGCGTCTCTACGGCGTCGAGCGCCTCGTACCCGTAGTCGAACGCGACGCGGAGTGGGAGCGTTCCGTCCGCGTCCAGTTCGCGGTACGCGGCCGCCCTCTCCCCCTCGACGCGATCGTGGACGGTCGTCACGCCGCGCTCGGTCGTCCGGCGTGCGGCCGCGCGGAGCGAGCGACGCGTCCCACCGCCACCGACTGCGGCGTCGACGTCGACGAACCCCGGGAGCACGACGCGGCCGTCGAGGTCGATCACGTCCGTCTCGACGCCGACGCTGAACTGCATCTCGTAGTCGCTGTCCAGTCGCGCGATCCGGCCGCCCCGCACCGCGACGGCGTCGTGCGTCTCGTCCGACTCCCCGAGCGTGTGGACCTCGCCACCGGTCAGGACGACGTCCGCGTCCGCGTGCATACGCGATCAGGGGGCCGGCGGCGGCAAGAACGTTCGGAAACCCGGCTTCCTCACGCCCGCCGGCGGAACGCGAGCGCGTAGGCGAGCAGGGCGCCGACGAGGAGCGCTGCGAAGCCCGCCCACGGGCCCTCGACCCAGCCGACCGTCGCCCGCGCGAGCGTCTGGATGGCGACGAGCGCCGCGAACGCCGCGAGGTAGAAGACGACGAGCGCCCGCGCGAGCCGCTCCGGGGCGAGCGCGCGACGGACGGCGACGACGGCCCCGCACGCGCCGGCGAGCGCCGCGCCCGCGAGACCGTACGTGATGGCGGTGAACGGGTCCGGCGGGGCGAACGGCGCGGCGAGCGCGTAGCCGACGGGCGCGGCGGCGAAACAACCGAGCACCGCGCGGAAGACGGTGGTGACGTCCGGGCGACCCATACCGGTCCTATCGACGGCCGGGGGAAGTACGCACCGATACGCATAGGCGTGTGGCTCGCACACCGTCGGGCATGACCGACGACGCTGACGCCGCCGCGCTCGCGGAGCGGGTGCGGGCCGGCGACATCCGGCTCTACGAACTCGACGATCACGCGGACGCCGCGACCGCCGCCGCGGCCCGCCGTCGCGTCCTCGAACGCGAGACCGGCGCGGCCCTCGACGCCACCGCCGACTACGCCTTCGATCCTGAGCGCGCGGCCGACGCGAACGTCGAGAACCTCGTCGGCGGCACGCAGCTCCCGCTCGGCGTCGCGGGGCCGCTCGCCGTCGACGGCGACGCCGCGAGCGACGACTACCGCCTCCCGCTCGCCACGACCGAGGGCGCGCTCGTCGCCTCGATCAACCGCGGGTGCTCCGCGATCACCGCCGCGGGCGGCGCGAACGCCCGCGTGACGAAGCGCGGGATGACGCGCGCGCCGGTCTTCCGCGTCGCCGACGTCACCGAGGGCGCCGAGGTCGCCCGCTGGGTCGAGGACAACGTCGCCGAACTCCGCGAGGCCGCAGAGGCGACGACGAGTCACGGCACGCTCGACGAGATCACGCACTACGTCGTCGGCGACAACGTCTACCTCCGCTTCGCCTACGACACCGCGGACGCGATGGGGATGAACATGGTCACCATCGCCACTCGCGCGGCCTGCGAGGTCGTCGAGTCGGAGACGCCCGCGAGCCTCGTCGCGCTCTCGGGGAACCTCTGCTCGGACAAGAAGCCGGCCGCGATCAACGCCGTCGAGGGTCGGGGTCGGACCGTCACCGCCGACGTGCGCATCCCACGCGACGTCGTCGAGGAACGCTTCGGCGTCGCGCCCGAGGCCGTCGCCGAGGTGAACACCCGGAAGAACCTCGTCGGAAGCGCGAAAGCGGGGAGCCTCGGCTTCAACGCTCACGCCGCGAACGTCGTCGCGGCCGTCTTCCTCGCCACGGGTCAGGACGCCGCGCAAGTCGTCGAGGGCTCGAACTGCATCACGACCGTCGAGGCGCGCGAGGACGAACTCTACGCCTCGGTCAACCTCGCGTCGCTCGAAGTCGGCACCGTCGGCGGCGGGACGAAGCTCCCGACACAGGCCGAAGCCCTCGACGTCCTCGGGGTTCGGGGCGGCGGCGACCCCGCGGGGTCGAACGCCGACGAACTCGCCGAGGTCATCGCCGCGGGCGCGCTCGCCGGCGAACTCTCCCTGCTCGCCGCGCTCGCCTCCCGTCACCTCTCGAGCGCGCACGAGGAGCTTGGTCGCTGAAGGCGCCGACGGCGCGCACGACGCGTCACGCCCCGCGGAGCGCGCTTGCGTCGGGGATCGAGTGCGTCCGGTGACCGAGTGCGACCGCGCACCCGCCGGCGACGAGCACGACCGCGAACCCGACGTGCGTGGGCATCGGGTACGCCACCTGACGCCGCCGGTGATGCCCGCTCAGCCGCCGGTACGAGCGCGGCTCAGAGGAGGCGGTAGGTGCCGCCCGACTCGGAGGCCTCGCCGCGGCGTGCGAGCCGATCCAGCGCCTCGCGGGCGTACGACTCGCTCACGCCGTGCTCCGCGCAGTACGCGGCGACGGCGTCCGACGTCGGGTCGTCGAGTTCGCGGACGGCCTCCCGAACCCGCTCGGTCCGCGAGACCGACCCTCCCGACGACCCCGCTCGCTCGTCCGCCGCGCGCGTCGTCGCGGGGTCGACGCCCCTCGCTTCGAGGTATTCGTCGTCGCCCACCACGTCGTCGTCGGCGCGGTCGCCCATCGCCGCGTAGGAGTCGAGATCCGCGAACGACTCGCCGTGCCCGGAGCGGGTCGCCAGCATCGACGCGCGCACCTCCGCGGCGTGCTCGCGGTCGTCCGTCGTCACGAACTGCTTGCGCTTCGCGTGCGCCTTACTCGTCCCGCAGCGCGGACACTCCGTGCGCTCCGGTCGCCCCTCGACCACCCAGAGCATCGAACACTCGCTGCACCCGACGACCGCGTACATACCACACCCTCGCGCGCCATCGCGTAAAAACTCGTCCCCGCCGCGAGCGCTCCCCACACCGCACTGCGGACCGCGCGCACGGGCGCTCCTCCAGAGCGGTGTCTTCGCCGGCACCCGTCTCGCTCGACCCCTCGTCACTCCACGGTGAACCCCATCTCTTCGAGCAGGTCGGGCACGCGATCGGCGTGATCGCCTTGGATCTCGACCGCGCCGTCGCTCACCGTCCCGCCCGCCCCCACCTGCTTTTTCAGCTTCGTGGCGACGTCGCCGAGGTCCGTCGAGTCCTCGTCGAACCCCTCGACGATCGTGACCGGCTTGTCGTACGTGCGTCGCTCGACGCGCACCGACAGCACCTCCTCGGCGCGCGCGAGGTCCTCCTCGATACCCGGGATGTCCGCGAACGGATCGTCGTCAGCCATGCGCGAGTGTAGGGACGCGACGACAAAGAAGCCGGTGGCAAACGCCGCGGTCGTCGCTTTCGCGGTCGGAAGAACGGAGAGAATCGGTGGCGAACGCTCGCGTACGCGAGGTCTTCGATTGCGTCGGGCGGGGCCCGACTACCCCACGACTCGCTTACGCGAGATCGTGGATACCACTGAACTCACGGGTGAGTTCGGCGGTGAGCGGAAAATCGGAGATTTTCCGCGGAGAAGAACGCGCCGTTCAGGCGAGGTCTTCGATACTGTCGGAACGCGTCCGCGCTCCGACCGTCAAACGATCCGGATTACGACAGATCGTCGATGTTCTCGACGACGTTCTCCGCGAACTCGGTCGTGGAGAGCTTCACGCCGTCCTCGATCTGGCGTTCGAGGTCGTAGGTGACTTCACCGGCGTCGATGGACGCCTCGACGGCGTCGCGGACGAGCTTCCCGGCGTCCTCCCAGCCCATGTACTCGAACATGAGACGACCGGAGAGGATCATCGCGGACGGGTTCGCCTGGTCTTGACCGGCGCGCTTGGGGGCGCTCCCGTGCACGGGTTCGGCGAGACAGCGCCCCTTGCCGAAGTTCGCGCCGGGCGCGATGCCGAGGCCGCCGATCTGGGCGCCCGCGGCGTCGGAGAGGTAGTCGCCGTTGAGGTTCGGCATCGCCAGGATGTCGAACTCGTCCGTGCGGAGCTGCATCCACTGGAGCATCGCGTCGGCGAGGCGCTCTTCGACCATGACGGCGTCCTCCGGGATGTCGACTTCGTCCTGCTCCTCCCAGAGCGAGTCGGGCGCGGCGAAGACCTCCTCGTCGGGGTACTCCTCCTCGGCGACCTCCATGCCCCACTCGCCGAACTGGCCCTCTGTGAACTTCATGATGTTCCCCTTGTGGACGAGCGTGACCTTATCGCGGTCGTTCTCGATGGCGTAGTCGATGGCCTCTCGGACGAGGCGCTTCGAGCCCTTCTCCGTGATCGGCTTGATGCCGATGCCGATCGGGCCCTCGTGCATGACGTCGTCGAAGCCCATCTCGTCCTCGACGAAGTCCCGGACCTGCTCGACGTCCTCGGTGCCGGCCTCCCACTCGATGCCGGCGTAGACGTCCTCCGTGTTCTCGCGGAACGTCACCATGTCCATCTCCTCGGGCGCCTTCATCGGGGAGGGGACGCCGTCGAGGTAGTAGGTCGGGCGGACGTTGGCGAAGAGGTCGAGCGTCTGCCGGAGCGCGACGTTCAGCGAGCGGTAGCCGGCGCCGACGGGCGTCGTGAGCGGGCCCTTGATGGCGACGCGGTGCTCGCGGATGGCCTGCACCGTGTCGTCGGGGAGGTTGACGTCCTCTCCGTATCGGTCGCGGGCCGCCTGTCCGGCGTAGACGCGCATCCAGTTGATCTCGTGACCGGTCGCCTCCGCCGCCGCGGTGAGGACCTTCTGCGTCGCCGGACCGACGTCGCGGCCGATACCGTCCCCGTGCAGGATGGGAATGATCGGATTCTCGGGGACGTCGAGCTCGTCGGCGTCCTCGTCGTACGTGATCTTCTCCCCGTCCTCGGGGACCTCGATCTGCTCGTACTCGTAGCTCATCTCGTTCGGAGCGTTCAAGCGAACGCGTAAAAGGACTGCTGTTTCCGTCTCTCCCGCCACGCTCGCGGGTCGCTCCCGCGCTCGGATCGACGCGGGGGCGATGATGACGCGGGGCGAGGAGTAGGGGCGAGATTACGCGGGGGTGACGATCTTCGACTCGCTGCGCTCCTCGTGGGTCGTCTCGGGGTCGACCGCGACGAACCGATCGCCTCGATAGTCGTAGGCGGTGAGCGCGCCGCCGTAGACGCAGCCGGTGTCGAGCCCGACGGCGTGCTCGCGGACGACGGGTTCGGCGTGGACCGTGTGCCCGAAGAAGACCCGGTGGGGCCCCTCGTAGTCGTCGTACCAGAACGGGCCGTCGTACCCGTCGCCGCGCGGCGCGCGCATCGTCAACAGCTCCTCGAGCGTGTGGGCCGCGAGCGGCCGTTCGGGGTCGACGCCGCCGTGGACGACGAGCGCGTCGTCGAAGGAGATCGCCACCGGGAGCGACGCGAAGTAGTCGTGATCTCCCTCGCGGAGCCAGTCGGGGTCCTCGTCGCCGCGGACGATCTTCTGCTCGTTGTTCCCGCGCACGCTCACGAGCCGGTCGTCGCCGCGTACGAGGTCGATCACGCCGGGGCTGTCCGGGCCCTTGCGGACGAGGTCGCCGACGAAGACGACCCGGTCGTCCGCGGCGAGGGCGAGCTCGTCGAGGAGGCGTTCGAGCGCCTCGCGGCTCCCGTGAACGTCGCCGACGACGTAGACGGACGCGTCGTCGGGGACGCTGAGTCGGTCGTGGTGTGGTTCTACGTCGTCGCTGAACCGTGGTGGCGTGCGCATGGTGTGGTCGGGGGTGTGTGGGTGGAGCCGTCCGCGTCGGGCCGGGACTGCCCCGCTTCCCGGGTGCTCGACCGTCAGTAGCCGGGTGCGGGGTTAATCGGTTACTAATAGGACACCGTACGGGTATATATCTCGTCGCCGATCCGGGCCGCCCCGCGAACGCCCGGGCGTCGCGGGGAGGACGGACGCGCCGAGAGCGCTCCGGACGGCGGAGCGAGCGACGAGCGTGGGCGCGAGTTCGAGACGCTGACGGGCGCTCGCGGTGGACACGCGGCCCGCACGGGCGGTGAGCCGCCGAGCGCGCCCACCCGACACCGTAAAAAGACGGGCGCGCGAAGCCCCGAGCATGACCGACACCGTGGAGCCCGGAAGCGAGGCGTACGAGAAGTATCACGAGGCGGGCGAGATCCTCGCGCAGGTGCTCGACGAGGCCGCAGAGCGCGTCGAGGTCGGCGCGAGCCAACTGGACGTCGCCGAGTTCGCCGAGGCGCGCATCGTGGAACTCGGCGGGAAGCCCGCGTTCCCGGTGAACATCAGCGTCGACGAGGAGGCGAGCCACGCCTCGCCCCACGGCGACGACGAGACGGCGTTCGGCGAGGAGATCGTCTGCCTCGACGTCGGCGTCCACGTCGACGGCTACATCGCGGACGCCGCGCGCACGGTCGATCTCTCGGGCAACCCCGAGCTGAAGGAGGCGGCCGAGGAGGCGCTCGACGCCGGCCTCGACGTCGTGGAGGCGGGCGCGCACACGGGCGAGATCGGCGCGGAGGTCGCGGACGTCGTCACCGCCTACGGCTATCAGCCGATCGTGAACCTCTCCGGGCACGGCCTCGAACCGTGGGACGCCCACACGGACCCGAGCGTGCCGAACCGCGGGACGGACCGCGGGACGACGCTCGAGGCCGGCGACGTCCTCGCCATCGAGCCGTTCGCGACCACGGGCTCCGGGAAGGTCACCGAGGGGTCGAAGACGGAGATCTACTCCCTCGTCGACGACCGTTCGGTGCGCGATCGCGGGGCCCGTCAGGTCCTGGAGACGGTCCGCGAGGAGTACCGGGAACTCCCGTTCGCCAAACGGTGGCTCGACGCGCCGCGCGCGGACATGGCGGTCCAGCGTCTCGAGACGCAGGGCGTCCTCCGCTCGTACCCGGTGCTCCACGAGTCGGACGGCGAACTCGTCTCGCAGGCCGAGCACACGATCATCGTCACCGAGGACGGCTACGAGATCACGACCGACCGATAAGCGCCGCTGGTCGATCGTCCGAACGGGGGGAAGCGCTGACGCCGTCGATAAATCGTGAGGGGGATCGACGACGGATCGTCGCGTCGCGTTACGCGTTGTTCATCCGGGTAGACGACTTCGCACCGCAGACGCGACACTTCGAAACGCGGTACGGTTCGCGCGAGAACTCGGCGTTCTCTTCCTTGTCGGACTCGGTCTTGAGTTCGACGGAGACAGCGTGAGGCGTCTCTTCACCGCAGTTCGCGCACGTTTCCGCCATACCGTCGGAACGAGGAGTTTTGCTTGCCATCGGAACCACCCTCGTCGCATCCGATACGCTACGCACACAAAAACCCCGTCCTCTCTATTCAGCGCGCGTAACCGCCCTGTTCCGCCGTGCCCGGCTTTCCGAAAACTACCTCCCGCCGCCCGCCGAGCGTGCCCGTATGGAACAGGTGTTCGCTCCGTGGCGGATCGAGTGGGTGAAACGCGACGACAAGAACCCGGCCGTCGAGGAGTGCGTCTTCTGCGAACTCCCGGACCGCGACGACGCCCGCGAGAACCTCGTCGTCGCCGAGAGCGACCGCGCGTTCGCCCTCCTCAACAACGCGCCGTACAACCCCGGCCACCTGATGGTCATCCCCCGCGCGCACGGCGGCGACTTCGCGGCGCTCGACGACGCGACCCTCCTCGATCACGCTCGGTTGAAACAGCGCGCGTTCGACGCCCTCGACGCCGCCTTCGAGCCCGACGCCTACAACGCCGGGCTGAACATCGGCGGCGGCGCCGCCGGCGGAAGCATCGACGACCACCTCCACACGCACGTCGTCCCGCGCTTCGAGGGCGACACGAACTTCATGCCGGTCGTCTCCGACACGAAGGTCGTCGTCGAGGGGCTCGCCGAGACGTACGACGCACTCCACGAGGCGTTCGCCGCCCAACCGGACGCGCGCGTGCCCGACCCGGACGCCGCGGTCGCTCTCGATTTCGACTGAGTCGAACTTTCGCAACGCACTTACTCCGCGACGGTCAACCCCCGACGGATGGATCGGAAGACCGCGATGCGGCGGGCGGGCGTGGTCGTGCTCGCCGCGAACGTCGCCCTCGTCCTCGCCAAGGGCGCCGTCTGGCGGTACACGGGGAGCCTCGCCGTCGGTTCCGAGGCGGTCAACAGCGCGGCCGACGCCCTCTACAGCCTCGTCGTCCTCGGCGGCCTCTACCTCACGACGCGGCCCGCCGACTTCGAGCATCCGCACGGACACGAGCGCATCGAGCCGTTCGTCTCGCTGTTCGTCGCCGTCGGCGTGTTCGCCGCCGGCGCGGGCGTCCTCTACAACGCCACGACGGCGGTGCTCACCGGCGCCTCGGGCGGGTCGGCGGGTACGGCCGGCGTCGCCGTGCTCCTCACCTCCGCCGGCGTCAAGTACGGCCTCTATCGCTACTGTCGTCGGGTCGGCGAGGCGCACGACTCCCCGGCGCTGGTCGCCGCCGCGCTCGACAACCGCAACGACATCCTCACGGCGGCCGCCGCGCTCGTCGGCGTCGTCGGCGCCGCGGCGGGCTACCCGCTCCTCGATCCGATCGCCGCCGGTCTCGTCTCCCTCGGCATCCTCTACACGGGCTACGAGATCGTCCGCGACAACGTCAACTACCTCGTCGGCGCCGCCCCGCCCGAGAAGCTGCGCCGCGAGATCCTCGAACGCGCGCTCCGCCACGACCGGGTGCGGGGCGCACACGACGTCGTCGCCCACTACGTCGGCCCCGAGGTCGACGTCAGCCTCCACATCGAAGTCGAGGGGAACCTCACGCTCTTCGAGGCCCACGAGATCGAGTCCGCGGTCGTCCGCGACATCCGCGCGATGTCCGAGGTGGACGACGTCTTCGTCCACGTCGACCCGAAAGAGATCGGCGAGTGGAAGGAGGACCGCGACGCCGATCGCCTGCTCGGCGACCGCTGATAGCCGCGCTCAGACGGGATCGCCGAAGGCGTACATCGTCTGGTGGCCCGTCACCTCGACCGTGGCGAAGTCGCCCGGTTCGAGGCCGTGCTCGTCCGCGTTCTGCACGATGATCTGCCGGTAGGCCCCGTCGTAACACTTCACCGAGTCGCCGGTCCCCTCCTCGGTGACGAGCACGTCGCGCTCCGTGCCGACCATCGACTCGTAGGCCTCGGCGACGACCTCGCGCTTCAGCTCGCTCATCGCCTTCGAGCGCTCCTTCTTCAGCGTCCCGCCGAGGCCCTTCAGGTCCGCGGCGTCGGTGCCGGGACGCTTCGAGAAGCGCGTGACGTTGATCTTCTCGGGGCGCGTCTCGCGCAGGAGCGCCATCGACATCTCGTGGTTCGCGTCCGTCTCCGTGGGGTAGCCGACGATGAAGTCCGTGGCGAGCGTCCACTCGTCCAGGTAGTCGTCGAACGTCTCGACGATCTCGACGTACTGCTCGACACGGTGTTGGCGTCGCATGTGTTCGAGAACGTCGTCGCTCCCGGATTGGACCGGCGCGTGCAGGAAGTTGTAGAGCTCCTCGTGTTCGGCGAACACCGACGCCAGCTCCTCGCGGATGCCGTGTACGCCGCCGGGGTTCGCCATCCCCACGCGGACGCGGAAGTCGCCGTCGATCTCCGTGCAGATCCGATCGAGGAGCTCGGGCAACTTCCGCTCGCCGTCGTCCCAGCCGTAGACCCCCGTGTCCTGCCCGGTGATGCGGATCTCCTTCGCGCCGGCGTGGACGAGCGCGCGCGCTTTCTCGACGTTCTCGGCCACCGGCGGACTGTCGACGCGGCCCGTCGCGTGCTTCGTGATGCAGTACGAGCAGTTGCTCATGCACCCCCGCGCGATCGGGAGGATGCCGATGACGCCGTCGAGGATCGGCTCGGCGTCCGGGGTGGGCGTCGGGCACTCCCCGTTCGTGATCGCCTGTGGGACGTCGTCCCAGTGGAGCACCTCGGCGTCGACATCGCCGAACTCGTCGCCCTGCGCGAGCGCCATGCAGCCGGTCACGTAGAGGTCGGCGGTCTCGTCTGCGAGTTCCTCGGCCCGGCGGAGCATGTTGCGCTCCGTCTTCTCCACGACCGTACAGGTGTTGAGGATGGCGACGTCCGCCGCCCCGGCCCCCTCGACTTTCCGGTGGCCGGCGTCGCGGAGCCGTCGCTCGATCTCGCGGCTCTCGCCGCGGTTCGACGTGCACCCGTAGGTCTCGATGTGGTACCGGGCCATCTCGTCCGCGTTTCGCGTGGGACGGCCAAAAGCCCCGCGCTTCGCGCGGCGCGCGCACCCCAAGCGATTTGCCGCCGCCGGGCGGACCACCGGACAATGCCCTCCAGGCGACGCGTCCTCGCGACGACCGGCGCGCTCGGTGCCGCGGCGCTCGCGGGGTGTGACGCGGTCCGCGACGACGGCCCGACCGACGACTACCCCGAAGGCGTCCGCGTCCGCGCCGGCTGGCCCGCGCCGAACCGCGACGACGCCAACACGCGCGCCGCCCGCGACGGGAACGCGCTCGAGTCCCCGAAACGCGCGGCGACGCTCCCCGGGAGAGCCGGCACGACCGCCGCCGACGGGCGCGTCTTCGCGGCCCTGAAAAGCGGCGTCCGCGCGTACGACGTGACCGGAGAACGCCGCTGGTCCGCCCCCGGGCTCGACGACGCGCCCCCGCGCGTCCTCGACGGCACCGTCTACGCGCCCCACCCCGAGGACCCCCTCGTTCGCGGGTACGACGCGGCCACCGGCGAGGTGACGGCGACGTACGACCTCCCCGCGCGGGCCGTCACGTCGCCCGTCTGGAACAACGGGCGCGACCGCTTCGCCGTCGCGCTCGCGGACGGCCGCGTCGCCGGGGTCGCGACGGACCGCGACGCGACGTGGACCGGCGACCCCTGGGGGTCGGTGAACGCCCTCGCGGTCAACATGGGGAGCGTCGTCGCCGCCACCGACACCGGCGAGGTGTACGTCTACGGCACCGACGGGTCGCCCGCGTGGCGAGCGATCCTCGACGCGACGGACCTCGTCGCGCCCGTCGTCGGCGACGAGCGGCTCTACGTCGCCGGGTGGGACGGGACGATCCGCGCCCTCGACCGGACGGACGGGACGCCGGTCTGGACGCGCGAGCGGGGCTTCGTCGAGACGCCGCTCGCGCTCGACGGCCCGCGCCTCTACCACGGCCTCGGCGACCTGCGCGCGTACGACACCGCGACGGGCGCGACGCTGTGGTCGTACGCGCCGGACGCCACCGTCCGGTGCGCGCCCGCCGTCGTCGGCGACACCGTCTACGTCGGCCGAACCGACGGCGCGCTCGTCGCGCTCGATCGCGCCGACGGCACCGAGCGCTGGACGCTCGACCTCGGACGCTACGTCGGCCCCGCGGTCGCGGCCACCGACGGCGCCGTCTACGCCCGCGGGCGAACGGACGACGGACGAAGTGCGACGTTCGTCGTCACGGACGGGTGATGCCGCCCCCACTGACGGTCGACAGCGCCGTCACGGGCGTCGGACACGACCCTGCCGGCTTCGGTCGACGGACCGGTCGCGGCCGCGAAGAAGCCGGGTCCGCCCGTCACCGCCGCACGCCGGATGGTAACGCTTTCACGCCCGGCGTCCCGGTGTACGGCTATGGTGCTCCCGTCCGGGTTCACGGTGCCGCCGCTGCCCGCACTCGCCGTCCTGCTCGCCGGCGTCGCCGCCGCCGCGGTCGCCCTCGCCCGCGAGCGCCCGCCGCTGACCGACCGGACGGTCCTCGCGTTCGCGCCGTGGATGGCACTCGGTTCCGCCGCCTACGTCTGCTACCAGCTCGATCTCCTCCCCGCCGCGGTGACGCCGTTCGCGTCCGCGCCCGCCGTCTACGGCTCGACGTTCGTCGTCGCCGTCGCCGTCTGGCTCGGCGCGCGCCGCACGGACTCGCCCAAGCGCGTGCTCGCCGGCGTCGGCCTCCTTGCGCTCTCCGTTCCCGTCGCGCTCACCGCCCGCTACGGGACGATGAACGACTCGTTCGCCCCGCTGTGGCCGCTGTTCGCGCTCCTCGCGGGGTTCCTCCTCGGCGCCGTCTGCTGGGTCGCCCTCCGCCGCTTCCGCCCTGCGGACGCGCGCGCCGTCGACGGGGCGGGCGCGCTCGTGCTCTTCGGCCACGCGCTCGACGCCGCCACGACCGCCGTCGGCGTCGACGCCCTCGGCTTCGGCGAGCAGACGCCGCTCTCCCGCCTCGTGATGGAGTTCGCCGCCGGCCTCCCGACCGCCCCGACCCTCGGCGTCGGCTGGCTGTTCGTCCTCGTCAAGCTCGCCGTCGCCGTCGCCGTCGTCGCCCTGCTCGCCGACTACGTCCGCGAGGCCCCCACGGAGGGGTTCCTCCTCCTCGCGCTCGTCGCCGCGGTCGGCCTCGGCCCCGGCGCGCACAACCTCCTGCTCTTCACCGTGGCGACGCCCTGAGCCGGTCCGGACGCTTTTTGCCGCCGTCGCGCGACGTGCCACGTATGGCCAACCAACCCCACCTACTCGTCGAGCAGGGCGACGTGAACGAGATCGCGCTCGTCCCCGGCGACCCCGGACGCGTCGAGCGGATCGCCGACCACTGCGACGACCCCGTCGAGGTGTCGTCGAACCGCGAGTACACGCTCGTCAACGCCACCTACGAGGGCGTCGACCTCACGATCTGTTCCACGGGGATCGGCGGCCCGAGCACCGCCATCGCCGTCGAGGAACTGGCGAACGTCGGCGTCGAGACGTTCCTCCGCGTCGGCACCACGGGGGCGCTCCAATCCGAGATCGAGATCGGGGACATGATCGTCGCCACCGGCGCGGCCAAGGAGGAGGGGACGACGAAGCGCTACGAGTCGGCCGAGATCCCCGCCGTCCCGCACTACGACGCGCTCACCGCGCTCGTCGACGCCGCCGAGGCGCGCGGCGAGAACGTCCACGTCGGCCCCATCGTCAGCGACGACGCGTTCTACAACGAGACCGAGGACTACGTCGACGCGTGGAACGCCGCCGGCCTGCTCGCCGTCGAGATGGAGGCCGCGACGCTCTTCTCGCTCGCACGCCGCCGCGGCCTGCGCGCCGGCGCCATCTGCACCGCCGACGGGAACCTCATCGAGGGGACCCAGAAGGGCGCCGACGGGACGGACGAGCTCCCGGAGAAGGCGAAGAACAACGTCGCCCGCGCCATCCGTATCGCGCTCGACGCCACCACGACGCTCGCCTGAGCGTTCTCAGACCGGCGGCGCCTCGCCGCCCGCAGGCGAAAGACCGAAAGCCGCTCGCGCCGTCCGAACGCCACATGATCGAGTCGCTGCGGCGACGCCTGCGGACCGCCCGGAGGCGCGCTGTCGCGCTCGAACGCCGCCGATCGGACGACGCCCGCCACTGGCTCGCCGAGACGAGCAACCTCACGCACGCCTCCGTGCTCGTCTTCGTACCGCTGCTCATCGGCTTCGTCACGCTGCTCTCGAACGAACTCCAGCTCGTCTCCTTCCTGCTCTTCCCGCCGCTGGCCTCCGGGACGTACACGCTGTTCGCCCACCCCGAGGGGACGTACGCGAACCCGTGGAAGTTCGTCGGCGGGCTGAGTCTCGGGGCCTTCTGCGGGTGGGTCGCCATCGAGTTCACCGCGCTGCTCGTCGCGCCGACGGGGGGCGGTGCCGTCCTCTGGGAGGTCCACGCGTGGGCCGCCGCGCTCGCCATCTTCCTCACCGGCGCGCTCACGTGGGTCTTCGATCTCGAGGAGCCGAGCGCGTTCTCGACGGCGCTCCTCGTCCTCCTCACCGATCCCGGTCGCTTCCTCGACGTCGCCGGGATCGCCGTCTCGACCTCCGTCGTCTACGTCGTCACCGTCGCGCTCTCGACGAGCATCATCGCCGTCGTCTTCGTCGTCTGGCGCCACGAGTTCTACGAACGCCGGGCGCGCTACCTCTACTCGACCACGCAGGCCGACGACCACGTCCTCGTGCCGGTCCACGACGACGTCGGGGCGCAGGCCGCGATGTTCGGCGCGCGCCTCGCCGCCGCGCACGACGCCGGCAAAGTCGTGCTCCTCGACGTCGTCGACGACGCGGCCATCGCCGCCGCCGAGCGCCGTCTCCTCGACGAGGCCGGCGACGTCGACCTCGGTACCGGGAACCCCGACGTCGGCGACGACGCCGACATCCACGAGCTCGCCGAGCGCAGCGCCGCCGACGAGGCCGCCGCCGAACTGGAGCGTCGCGCCGCGCACATCGAGACCCGCGTCGGCGTCCCCTGCGAGGTGGTCGTCGCCGTCGAATCCGACCTCTCCGCCGCCGGACTCCTCGACGTCGCGCGCGACGCCAACTGCGACCTCATCGCCCCGCCGCTCGAACGCGAGGCCGACGGGACGCCGGCCCGCCTCGTCCGCGACCTCTTCCGCAGCGACGTCGATACTGTCGCCTTCGACGCGAAACACGACCGCACCGACTGGAAGCGCGTGATGGTTCCCGTCCGCCGCACCGGCCCGATCGCGCACGCCATGGTCGACTACGCCGAACGCCTCGCCGGCCGCGCCGGCACCGTCAGCGTCTGCACCTGCATCGGCGACGAGCGCTCGCGGCGCGACGCCGAGTCCATGCTCGCCGACCTCACCGAGACGACGAACGCGCGCTGTGAGACCCGCGTCTCGCGCGCCACTCTCGGTGAGTTCCTCGCGCGAAACGAGTCACACTACGACCTCGTGATCCTCGGTGAGCCGACCCGGAGCGCGCGACCCGACACGCCCGCCCCGTTCGAGCGCAGCCGCGACCTCGACACGGACGTCGCCGTCGTTCACACCCGCTAGACGACGCGTTCTCTCTCGCCGGCCGCCTCTCTTCTCTCGCTCTCGCCATCCGCTCGCGCTCAACTCCCGGTCCTCGCGCCGCCCGCCGGCCGCCCCGCCCACCCGACGTTCGTCCCGCGCCGCTCAGCTCGCGTTCCCGTCTCCCTTTCCGCTCTCGCTTCCGTTCCCGTTCCCGCTTCCGTCTTGCTCCTCGTCTCCGGTCACCTGCTTTGCGGTCTCCTCCGCGTCCTCGTCGCCGAGCGCCGACTGCACCAACAGCCGTCCGCCGATGACCGCGGGACTGATGACGGTGTTCGCGCCCGCCGCGCGGAGCTTCTTCTCGTTCTCCCGCTCGGTCGCCGCGGCGACGATCCGGACGTCCGGCTGGAGTTGGCGCGCGGTGAGGATGGCGAGGGCGTCCTGTCCGTCGTCGTTGGTCGCCGCGACGACCGCGTCCGCGCGGTCGATTCCGGCGTGTTCGAGCGACGCGGCGTCCGAGGGGTCCTCCGTGAGGACGTTGAAACCGCGTTCGCGGAGCGCCGAGCCGGTGGCGGGCTCCTTCACGACGACGACGAACTCGTGGTCGTCACCGAGTTCTTCGAGGATCGATTCGGTTAGCTCGCCGTAGCCGGCGACGATAACGTGGTGTTCGAGGGATTCGAGTTGTGATTGGGTCATGCGTCCGAGTGCTGAGGCGAAGCGCGCCTCGATGGCGGGCCCGAGGAGGGTGCTGAGCGCGATACCGAAGCCGGCGACGCCGAGGACGAGGACGGAGAGCGAGAACAGCGTCGCCATCTCCGTCTTCGGCGTGATGTCGCCGTAGCCGACCGTGCTGGCCGTGACGAGCGTGTAGTAGAAGGCGTCGAGCAGCGAGGAGACGCCGGGGAACCCATCGCGTAAGGCGTACGTTCCGACGGTGCCGTACGCGAGCACGCCCGCGAGCGCCACCGCCGCGGTGATCTGGCTCGTCGACAGCGAGAGCCCCCGATCGAAGCGCGCGCGCATCGATACGACGACCGGGAGCGAGAGGAGCGAGAGCACGACGAGCGGCACCGAGTAGACCGACACCTGCACGAGTCCCTGCGCCGCCGTCACGGGCAGGAGGACGACCGTCGACCACCACGCCGTGCGGAGGCCGCGGCGCATCCCGAGCGCCGAGACGACCATCAGGAAGCCCGTGAGCGTTCCCGTGAACCCCGCGACCTGCTGGACGGGGCCCGGAACGAACGGCCCGAACTGCGGGCTGAGGATGTTCACGACGCCCGTCACCACGGAGAGGACGGCGACGAGCGACGTGAGCAGGACGGCGGCGTGCGCCGACAACAGCCGCCGGTTCGTGCGAGCCATGTCGGGGCGGGGGGCGCACGCAGTATAAACGTAGCGCGACGCGTCCGCGACGCGCGGCGACGGACGGGCGGCGTCGTCGCCGACCGCGGGCCGCGACCGGGGAGCGCACACGGGGTGCGCGCCGCCGGGTCGAACCGCACTACGGCGTCGCATTCTCGACCCACCGCGTCACGCTTCCGCCCCACCGCCCCGCACTCCTGACCCACCGCTCCGCACCGACCGCTTGCCGCGACCGGGGACGCGCACACGAGGTGCGCGCGTCCCCGGTCGCGGCGGTACCGATTTACCCACCCCGCACCACGGTCGGGGTATGCCGTTCGGTCTCTCCACGGGGTCGTTCCCGATGCAGGTCCTCCTCGGGGTCTATCTCGGCCTCCTCACGGGCGTGATCCCCGCGCTCGTCTGCTTCGGGTTCGGCTTCGTCTTCAGATACGTCACGGGACTCACGATCCCCGCGTTCGGTGTCGTCGTCCTCGGGATCGCCATCGCCGGCATCAACGGCGGGCTCATGGCGTTCAACGACGTCACGGTCGTCCAGTCCTCGAACAGCATCGCGCTCGTCACCGCCCTCGTCGTCGTCCTGATGGGGTGTTTCTACGCCCACGCACGCGGCGACGCGCTCGGGGCGAACCTCCCCAAACACTTCTCGCTCAAGCGCCTCCGCGAGCGCACCCTCTCGCGGGACGTCGTCGACCTCGTCGGCGGCATCGGGCAGGTCCGCGTCCCCATCGTCGGCGCGGTCGGCGACATGGAGGGCTACCCGCCGCTCCCCGAGACCCTGCGCACCGAGATCGCCGCGGTCGACTGGACGTTCCCCGCCGACCTCCCGATCGCCGAACTCGAACGCCGCTTCGAGGAGCGTCTCCGCGTCGAGTTCGACGTCGCGGACGCCGACGTCCGCATCGACGAGCGCGCCCGCGCGACCGTCGTCGTCGCCCCGCCGCTCTCCGGCGTCTCGAAGCGCGTCCCGCGCGGTGAACGCGCCGTCTCCGTCAGCGCGCTCGTCCCGACGGGCGTCGCGCGCGGCGACGTCGTCTCGCTCCACACCGACGTCGGGGACTGCACCGGCACCGTCGTCGCCGCCAAGAGCGCCGAACCGGACGAGGCGGACGCGGAGGTATCGCCGACGCCCGCCGCGACCGACGGCGGCACCGCCGTCGAGGTGCCCGCTCGTACCCCCGCGCCCGTCACTACCGGCGGCGAGGGACGGATCACCGTCGCCACCGACCGACCGAGCGCGGAGACGCTCGTCGCCGCGAGCCGGGGGTCGGTCGTCGTCACGGCACGCGGCACCCGCCGTGAGTTCGAACTCCTCTCCCTGCTCCGGCGCACCGGCAACCGCGTCCGACGGCTCACCCTCCGCGCCGATGGGCCGCTCGACGGAACGACGCTCGGCGACGCGGACGTCCGCGACGCGTACGGCGTCGCCGTCATCGCCCTCCGTCACGACGGTTCGTGGACGGTCGCGCCGCGGGGCGACACGGCCGTCTCGGGCGGCGACGACTGCTTCGTCGTCGGGACGCGCGAGAAGCTGAACGCCTTCGCGGAGGCGGCGGCGTGATGGCCGTCTCCGCGCCCGCGTTCGCGTTCGCGCTCGCCGGGAGCGCGCTCGCCTTCCCCCTCCAGAGCGGGGCCGTCGACTTCGTCGACGTACTGACCCGCGGCGCGCTCCGGATCGCCGGCCTCGGCGTCTTCTCCCTCCTCGTCGCGTTCGCCGTGAGCGCCGTCTACCGCTGGTACTTCCGGCAGAGCGCACACGCGGCGCTCGGGACGTTCGCCGGCGTCTCCGGCGTCGCGCTCTACTTGAACACGAAGACGGCGTTCGCGTCCGTCGTGGCCAATCAGGCCACCGTGTTCGACCCGACCGACATCGTGTTCAACCTCTCGGCGTTCGCCGTCGCGATCGCGCTCGGCGTACCCGGCGCGCGCGCCGGCGATCGCATCGCCGTCGAGACCTTCGCGTTCCTCGGCACCCGCGAGGTCGACGGCGAGGTCGGCCAGCTCGTCAAGGCCGTCGGCCGCGTCGTCACCGTGGAGATCCCCGACGAGATCGACGACGTCGACGGCTACGATCCGGTCTCCGAGGAGACGAAGGAGCGGATGGCGAACAAGACGCTGCTCTTCCCGCGCGGGCTGACCGTCGCGGACCTCGAATCCCGCCTCGCCGCTCGCCTCCGCGAGGACTACGACGTCGGTTACGTCGACGTCGACCTCGACGCGAACGGCGCGGTGAAGTACTTCGCCGTCGGCACCCGCCTCGCCGGCATCGGCCCGACGCTCGGGCCCGGGATGGGCGCCGTCGCCGTCCGCGCCGACCCGCCGAACGACGCCGGCCCGGGCGACGCCGTGCAGGTCTGGCGGACGGAGCCGTCGCCCGAGCGCGTTGCGACCGGCGAGCTCCGCGGCGTCGCGGACGACGTCGCCACGATCGCGCTCGACGCCGCGGACGCGGAGCGGATCGCCGGCGGCGACTATCGCCTGCTCACGCTCCCGAACGACCCCAGCGCCGACCGGCAGTTCGCCTCGATCCTCCGCGGGGCCGACGAGACGATGGCGACCGTCACCGTCCGAGAGGGGAGCGCGCTCGCCGGCGCGACGGTCGAGGACGTCGGAGCGACCGTCGCCGCCGTCCGCCCCGCCGACGGCCCGATCGACCCCATCCCGTCGCTCGCCCGTCCGCTCGCCGTCGGCGACGTCCTCTACCTCGTCGCTCGCCCGGAGGCCGTCCGGGAGGCCGAGGTGGCCGCGAGCACGGGCGTCCCCGGTGACGGCGAGGGCGACGCCTGACGACAGCCTGATACCGCGCGCGCTCCCACCGACGGTATGGAGTGGAAGCTGTTCGCGGACCTCGCGGAAGTCGCCGGCGACGACCGGGTCGACGTGACCGTCTCGGCGGACGCGACGGTCGGCGACGCCCTCGAGGCCCTCCTCGACGAGCGACCGGCGCTGCGCGAGCGCGTCCTCGCCGACGACGGGACGCTCTACGACCACGTCAACCTCCTGCGGAACGGCGCGGACGCGACGCTCGACGACGCCGTCGACGGCGGCGACGAGCTCGCGCTCTTCCCGCCCGTCAGCGGCGGCTGACCGCCTCACTCGTAGTGCTTGCCGACGAGCACGTGGAGCGCGCACGCCGACGTCGGCCGTCCGTCGAACGCGACGAACACGCCCGCGTCGTGATCGAGCGACCAGAAACGCGCGATCGTCCCCTCCTCGAAGTGCCGGAACGTCCCCCGAACGGCACCGAGGTCGTCGAACAACGTCTCGTGGTAGTCGCGGGTGACGTCCTGGAGCACGACGTCCCCGTAGATGGCGTCGAAGTCAGATCCGTCGTACGCCGCCGTGACGGCCTCGTTCCGGCAGTGGCGCTGTACCCGTCCCGGTCGTAGGTCGCCACCGCCCGCAGCCCGTCGCCGTACGCGTCCCGGAGGCGCCCGACGAGTCCCGGCGTCTCGTGCTCGGCCATGCGCGGTCGGCACGCGTGACGCGGGGATCACGTTCGTGCCCGCGATCACGTCGCTCGTGTCCGACTCGCACCGCCCGTCGGACGCGTCGCCGTCGACGCTACTGCGCCGACTCGGGCACCGAGCGCTCGCTCAGCTCGCCGGCGAGCGGCGTCCGTATCGCCTCCGCTGGGGAGTCCGTGTTGGCGAGCGCCCACATCAGCTTCGTCTTCGCCGTCCCCGGTAGGAGGTCCTCGCCCTCGATCACGCCGGCGTCGAGGAGGTCCCGCCCGGTGTCGTACACTCGATCGCAGACGCGGCCGCCGAGGCACTGGGAGGTCATCACGACCGTCGTGCCGGCGTCGGTGAGGTCGTCGATCACGTCCACGAGATCGGAGTTCACGTGTCCGAGCCCCGTCCCCTCGATGACGACGCCGGCGCGTCCCTCCAGCATCTCGAGGAACGCCGGATCCATCCCGGGGGTGAACGTCACGAGCTCGACGTCGGGTTCGAGCGCCGGGTCGAGCGAGAGGTCGGCGTCGCCGCGCTCGGCGAGGGCCGCCGCGTCGTCGTAGCTGACCGTCTCGCTCTCGTAGTCGACGTGGCCGATCGGGGTCCCGTCGACGGTCTCGAAGGCGTCGCGCCGCGACGTGTGGGCCTTTCGGACGCGCGTCCCGCGGTGGAGGGCACACCGGTCGTCGGACTGCGTCGCGTGCATGCAGACCATCACCTCGGCGACGTCGGACTTCGCGGCCTCGACGGCGCAGACGGCGTTCATCACGTTGTCCGATGAGGGCCGGTCCGCGGAGCGCTGACTCCCCGTGAAGACGACCGGGACCGGCGTGTCGAGCATGAACGAGAGGACGGACGCGGAGTACTGCATCGTGTCGGTCCCGTGCATCACGACGACGCCGTCCGCGCCGTCGGCGATCTCCTCGCGGACGGCCTCGGCGAGCTCGCGCCAGATCGAGGGGTCCATGTTCTCGGAGAGGATGTTGGCGACGACCCTCCCCCGGTAGTTCGCGCGGCCCGCGAGGTCGGGGACCGCGCGGAGGACGTCCTCGGCGTCGAACTGCGCCGTCACCGCGCCCGTCCGGTAGTCGACCGTGGAGGCGATCGTCCCGCCGGTGCTGATGAGCGCGATGGTGGGGAGGTCGTCGTCGAAGGCGACCTCGGAGCCCTCGCCGTCCCCCTCGCCCGCGTTGCCGTCGATGGCGTAGACGTCCGATTCGAGCACCTCGACGTCGGCGTCCTCGCGTTCGACGCCGACGTTGTAGCCGCTCTCCAGTTTCACCACGAGGTGCTCCGGCGTCGAAGACGGCAGGAGCACGCCCTCGTTCACCTGTCCGTCGCGCTCTACGCGGACGCGGTCCCCTGAGTGCATGAGTGAGAGTCGCGCGTCGCTACCCTTGAAACCATCCGTTCGGCGGCGGGGCAAGAGCCATACGGTTCGCCCGCGCACGAAGGGACATGTCGCGCGACGATCCGCTCGGAGATCTCGACGGGGCGGACGGAGCGAGCGCACGCGGTAGCGCAAACGCGAGTCGCGATCGCAGACGGGACGAGCGTCCCGGCGGTCTCCGTGCACGCGCCCGCACGTTCTTCTCACCGCGCCGGTTTCTCCTCGCGCTCGTCCTCGCCGCCGCCGGGCTCTTCGTCGGCGGACTCGTCCCGCTCGTTGGATCGCTGACGCGATTCGTCGGCCTCGCCGCCGCGACGTTCGCGCTCGGCGTCGCGTCCGCTCGGCGGTGTTACGTCGAAGTCGCACTCGCCGGGGCGCTCGCGGCCGTGGGGAGCGTCCTCCTCGGACTCCTCACCTCGGCCTTCCTTCCGATCACCGTGGACTTCCTCGCGCGCTCCGGCGTCGCGTTCGCGCTCGCCGTCGCCGGGATCGGCGCGCTCGCCGGGCTGGTCGGGTATTACTTCGGGCGCGACCTGCGCGCGGGTTTCACTCGGAGCCTGTGACGCACCACCCGTCGTCGCCGTCGGGTTCGATGACGCCGCGTTCGAGCAGGTCGCCGATCGCGTGCTCGACGACCTCGGCCGGCGCGTCCACGCGCCGCGAGAGCGCCTCGACGGTTCCCGCCCCGTCCGCGACGGCCGCGACGATCTCGGCGTAGAGCCCCTCGTGGTCGTCCGCGTCGAGCGCCCCCGCGAGGTCGTCCCGGACGTCCGCGAGGCGGCCCTGCACCCAGCGCTGGGCGAGCGACAGCTCGCGCTCTAAGCTCTCCAACTCCGCGAGGTCCGCGGCGAGCGACGCGACGTCGCCGCTCGCGTCGTCGTCCGTCTCATCGTCCGCGTCCTCATCCGCCCCGTCGTCCACGCCGGCGGCGACGTCCGCCACGCCGTCGATCGAGAGGTGGTGACAGCGCGTCAGATCGAGGTCGCGGCTCGCCGGATAGGCGGATTTCGCGCCGAAGCCGTGGCGCGAGACGGTCACTTCGAGCCGGAGGTTCCGCGCGATGTGGAAGTACTTGCGGCGTTTCTCATCCGTTCGGCTCTCGACGACTCCGGCCTCCTCCAAGCGGCGGAGGTGGTCGATGACGGCCTTCGGGGAGACCCCGAGGTACTCGCTGATCTCGGTGACGTAGCAGGGCTTGCGCGCGAGCAAGCGCAGGATGCGACGCCGGTTCTCGTTGCCGAGGAGGTCGAGTAGTGCCCCGGAGTCCATACGGACGTGAGTTGGCGCCACGCGCTCAAAAGGGTAGCGCAGTGCCCGTCACCGCCGATGGGTTTTTCACCCACTGTGGCAGAGTATAACACACATGTTCGAGGTGTTCTCGACCGGCTACTACCTCGGACGGCTCTACGTCGAACCGTCCGACGACGGCACGGCCGCGCTCCAGCGCCGCCAACACGAACGCGTCAACGAGCAGGTGTACGCGGACGAGGGGCTCGCGCGCACCGACTATCCCCTCGTCATGAAGGTCGGAACCCGACACTACCGCGTCGAGGGCGACGCGGACGTCCCCGCGGACACCCTCGTCGTCCCGCGCGAGACGCTCGATGAGGCCGGCGTCGACAACCCGCCCGCGCTCGCCGAGGTGCTGCTCGCCCGGCCCGACCACGCCCGTCGGCTCTTCGAGGTCGGCGCGGTGTAGTCCGGGCCGGAACCCCTAAGCGGCGCCCGACCCGCGTTCGGGGCATGCTGGATCGACTCCTCGGTCGGGCCTCCCTGAAGGAGCGGATCGCCGAACTGGAGGCCGAGACCGAGAGCCTCCGGGCACAGTTGGACGCGGAGAACGAGCGCCGTCGCGAGGCCGTCGCCGCGCGCAACGAGGCCGAGGAGACGATCAACCGCTTGGAGGACCGGATCGCGGAGCTGAAAGACCGCGCCGAGCGCGCGGAGGGCGACGAGGGACCGCACGTCGACTATCGCGCCAGCGAGGCGCTTCGCGGCCCCCGACTCGCCGACGTGCTCGATCGCCTCGCGGGCATCGAGACCGACCCGGAGGGCGCGCTCACCGCGATGGTGACCGACGAACACGCCGTCCCCGAGCCCGTGAGCGACGCCCTCGGCGAGCGCGCCCCGCTCGTCGAGCGCGCCGCCCCGTGTCTCGTCTGCGTCGACGACGCCTCGCTCGTCGCCGCGACGTTCGCCCCGCCGCTCGCCCCCGACGCCTTCTGCGAGTGGGGCGAGTCCTTTCGCCTCGATCGCTCGTGGTTCGAGCCGACGGGGACGTACGCCCTCGCGCTCGTCCGCGCGGACCTGTTCGCCGTCGGGATCTACGACGCGACCGGCGACGGGGTCGAGCGCGTCCACGTCGAGGGGTTCGAGAGCGACGTGAAGAGCACGCATTCGAAGGGCGGATTCTCCCAGTCGCGCTTCGAGCGCCGCCGCGAGAGTCAGATCGACGAGCACCTCGACGACGCCCGCGCTACCCTCGACGCCCTCGACGGCGAGTACGGCTACGACGCGTGCTACGTCACCGGACAGACGACGCTCTTCGGCGAGTTCGACGCCGACGCCAGCGCGCCCTCGGACGCGAGCGGCGAGCCGTTGGACGCCCTCGCCACCGCCGCGAGCGATTTCTGGACCGTCCCGTACCGCTCGCTCTGAGTCGGTCTGACAACCGTTAAATCGTCCTCCCACCACCGATACGGTATGCGTATCGCCATTCTCGCGCACGAGAAGTTCCCGGACAGGGCGAAGACGGCCACCGGCGTCCTCCGCTACGGTGCACACGACGTCGTCGCCGTGCTCGACCGCGACCGCGGCGGCGAGCGGGTCGCCGACTGCGACGCCTCGCTCCCCGACGCGCCCATCGTCGCGTCGCTCAGCGAGGTCGACGACCCGCTCGACGCGCTCCTCATCGGCATCTCGCCGATCGGCGGCGGCTTCGACGAGTCGTGGCGCCCCGACGTCCGCGCCGCGCTCGAACGCGGCTGCGACGTCATCTCCGGGCTCCACTACTTCCTCGAAGACGACAGCGAGTTCCGAACCCTCGCCGAGGAGCACGGCTGCGAGCTCTGGGACGTCCGCCGACCGCCGAACGACCTCGGCGTCGCGGACGGCGTCGCCGACAGCGTCGACGCGACCGTGATCGCCACCGTCGGGACGGACTGCAGCGTCGGGAAGATGACGACGACGTTCGAACTCGTCGACGCCGCCCGCGAGCGCGGCGTCGACGCCGCGGTCGTGCCCACTGGCCAGACCGGCATCATGGCGGAGGGCTGGGGGTATCCGATCGACCGCGTCATCTCCGACTTCGCCGCCGGCGCCGTCGAGGAGTTGGTCCTCGAACGCGGAAACGACCACGACTACCTCTTCGTGGAGGGCCAGGCGAGCATCGCCCATCCCGCCTACTCGGGCGTCTCGACCGCGATCCTCCACGGTTCGATGGCCGACGAGCTCGTGCTCTGTCACGCCACCGGCCGCGAGCGCTTCCACGGGTTCAGTCAGTCGCTCCCGTCGATCCCGGAGTTCGTCTCCCTCCACGAGTCGCTGGCCGCACCGGTCGGCGGCAGCGAGGTCGTCGCGGGCGCGCTGAACACCCGGTCCGTCGACGACGACGCCGCGGCCGACGCGGCCGTCGACGAGTACGCCGACGCGCTCGGCCGCCCGGCCGCCGACCCGATCCGGCAGGGGCCAGACGAGGTCCTCGACGCGGTGCTGTGAGCCTCACCTCCGACTTCGAGCGGCTCACTCTCCCGCTCGAACACGAGTTCGGGATCTCGCGGGGCTCGTCGGCGACCGCCGAAAACGTCGTCGTCCGCGTCAGCGACGACGAACACACCGGCGTCGGCGCGGCCGCGCCCTCCGCGCACTACGGCGAGACGGTCGAGACGGTCGAGGCCGTCCTCCCCGACCTCCTCGCGGCCGTCGAGCGCGTCGGCGACCCGGCGAACCACCAACGGATCGCCGCCGCGATGGATGACGTCGTTCGCGCCAACCCGGCCGCGCGCGCCGCCGTCGACATCGCCTGCTGCGACCTCGCCGCGAAGCGCGTCGGCCTCCCCCTGTCTCGCTACTGGGGGCTCGATCCCGCGAGCGCGCCCGAGACGTCGTTCACGATCGGTCTCGACGACACCGAGCGGATGCGCGCGAAGACGCGCGACGCCGTCGACGCGGGCTACGAGATCCTGAAGGTGAAACTCGGTACGTCGCGGGACGAGGAGATCGTCGAAGCCGTGCGGGACGCCGCGCCGGACGCGACGCTCCGCGTCGATGCGAACGAGGCGTGGACGCCCCGCGAGGCCGTCTCGAACACCGAGTGGCTCGCCGACGCCGACGTCGAGTTCGTCGAACAGCCCGTCCCCGCGGAGAACCCCGACGGAATGCGCTTCGTCCGCGAACGCGGCGCGCTCCCGATCGCCGCCGACGAGTCGTGCGTCACGCTCGCGGACGTCCCGGAGGTGGCCGAGATCGCGGACATCGCCAACGTGAAGCTGATGAAGTGCGGCGGGCCCAGCGAGGCGCGCCGACTGATCCACGCCGCCCGCGCCGGCGGCCTCGACGTGATGCTCGGTTGCATGGTGTCGTCGAACGCCGCCATCGCCGCCGCGGCGCAGCTCGCACCGCTCGTCGACTACGCGGACCTCGACGGGTCGCTGCTCCTCGCGGACGACCCGTACGAGGGCGTGCCGATGCCCGACGGCGAGATCGACCTCGCGGCCGTCGACCGACCGGGGACGGGCGCGCGGCTGGCCGAGCCCGTGGCGAACGGGTAGCGCTCCTCGGTCCCGTCCGCGGCCGCGCCACCGTTTCGCGGTGGCCGCGGACGGGTCGCGTGATCAGGGCATACGCCGGGCTGTGCGCGCCATCGCGTTTCAACGCGACGCCGTCCCCGCTGGTTGATCGCCGTCGGTTCGCCGGGGGTGTCGCCGGACGGACACGCTTATGTGGGCCGTTGGCCGTATCACGGCCCATGAGCGAGATCACGGTCACGCTCCCCGACGGCTCCGAGCTCGACGCGGAGGCCGGGGAGACGGTCGAGGACGTCGCGTACCGAATCGGCGAGGGCCTCGGCCGCGACACGGTCGCCGGCGTCGTCGACGGGGAACTCGTCTCGAAGGACGACCCCCTCACCGAGGACTGCCGGATCGAGATCGTGACGGATTCCTCCGAGGAGTACCTCGACGTCCTCCGTCACACCGCCGCACACGTTTTCGCGCAGGCTCTCCAGCGCCTCCACCCGGACGCCCGACTCACCATCGGCCCGTACACGGACGAGGGCTTCTACTACGACGTCCACGGCGTGGACCTCGACGAGGCCGACCTCGACGAGATCCAGGCCGAGGCCGAGGCGATCATCGAGGAGGACCTCGACGTCGAGCGCGTCACGATGGATCGCGAGGACGCCTTGGAGTTCTACGACGACAACCCGTTCAAACGCGAGATCCTGGAGGAGGAGGCCGCGGGCGAGGACACCGTCTCCTTCTACCGGCAGGGCGAGTTCCAGGACCTCTGTAAGGGCCCGCACGTCGAGTCGACGGGCGAGATCGGCGGCTTCGAACTGCTGGAGATCTCTGCCTCCTACTGGCGCGGCGACGAGGACGAGGAGACGCTCACGCGCGTCTACGGGACGGCCTTCGAGACGCAGGCCGAACTCGACGACCACCTCGCCATGCTCGCCGAGGCCGAGGAGCGCGATCACCGCAAGCTCGCGCGCGAGCTCGACCTCTTCAGCATCCCGGAGCATTCGCCGGGCTGCGTCCACTACCACCCGAACGGGATGGCGATCCGCCGCGAGCTCGAGGAGTACGTCCGCGAGAAGAACGACGACCTCGGCTTCGAGGAGGTCCGTACGCCCGAGCTGAACAAGACGGACCTCTGGAAGCCTACGGGCCACTACGAGACGTTCACCGAGAACGGCGAGATGTTCGCTTGGAGTCAGGACGACACCGAGTACGGCCTGAAGCCGATGAACTGCGCGAACCACGCGCACATCTACGACTCGAACACTCACTCCTACCGGGACCTCCCGCTTCGCTTCTCCGAGTTCGGCAACGTCTATCGCAACGAGCAGTCGGGCGAACTCTCCGGCCTCCTCCGCGTGCGCGGCATGACGCAGGACGACGGTCACGCGTTCGTCCGCCCCGACCAGATCCAGGGAGAGATTCTCTCGATCCTCCAGTCCATCGAGGACATCTACGGCCACTTCGGCCTCGACGTCCTCTACAAGCTGGAGACGCGCGGCGAGGACGCGATGGGGAGCGAGGAGATCTGGAAGCAGGCCACGGACGCGCTCATCGACGCGATGCGCGAGGAGGACCTCGACTACGACGTCGAAGAGGGCGAGGCCGCCTTCTACGGCCCGAAGATCGGCATCAACGCCCGCGACGCCCTCGGGCGCGAGTGGACGATCGGCACCGTGCAGGTGGACTTCAACATCCCGCGCAACCTCGATCTGACGTACGTCGGCGAGGACAACGAGGAACACCACCCCGTGATGATCCACCGCGCCCTCCTCGGGAGCTTCGAGCGCTTCATGGGCGTGATGATCGAGCACTTCAACGGGAAGTTCCCGACGTGGCTCGCTCCCGAGCAAGTCCGCATCCTGCCGATCAGCGACGACAACCTCGATTACGCTCGCGAGATCGCCGCGGAGCTCGACGACTATCGGGTCGAGGTCGAGGACCGCTCGTGGACGATCGGGAAGAAGATCCAACAGGCCCACGAGGACCGCGTCCCGTACATGGCGATCGTCGGCGGCGACGAGGAGGCGGCGAACGTCATCAGCGTCCGGGACCGCATGGAGCGCGAGGCGAACGACGTCTCCCGCCCCGAGTTCCGCCAGCATCTCGAACGCGAGGTCGCACAGAAACACCTCGAACCGACGTTCCTCGCCGGCCGATGAACGCCTCGACGTGCGCGCGGCGGGCGCGGATCGCGGGTCGCTGACGCCGCATGGCGAGCGGTGACGAGTTCGGCGTCGGCCTCGGGGACGCCGCGTCGCTCGCCGTCCTCCTCGGCCCGCTCGCGTTGCTCGCGTGGGCGACGGGCCTCCCCGTCCTCCTCCCGAGCCTCGGCCCCTCCGCGTACGCCCTCGTCGTCCGCGACCGCCCGTGGCGGCCGCTCGCCCGCGAGTTGCTCCTCGGACAGGTCGTCGGCGTCGTCGTCGCGTTCGCCGCCGTTCGCACCCTCGTCGGTCCGCTGACCGGACTCGACCTCCTGGCGCACACCGCGACGGGCCTCCATCAGGTCGCGGCGGTCGTCGTCGCCGTGATCACCGCGACCGTCGGAATGACCCTCCTCGACGCCCGCCACGCGCCCGCCTACGCGACCGTCCTCATCTTCACGCTCGGCATCCCCGGGCGCGCGATCGACGTCCTCGTCTTCTGCGGCGGCGTCGTCTGCCTCCTCTGTCTCGACGCCGCGCGAACGCGACTCGCCGCGGCTTAATCCTCGACTTCGCGGCGCTCACCGCCCGCAGACCCCGTCTCGTCCCAATCGAGATCGTGCGAGCGGTCCGTCTCCCGGAGGATGAACGGACCGATCGAGAGCGTGCGCTTCGTCACCGTGACGATCCGCAGGACGTACGCGAGGAGGATGGCGAACGGCGTCAGCGTCACCGAGACCGTCAGCGCGGCGACGACGAGCGCGACCCGTCCCCGCGACACGTACGACGGATCGAAGAAGAGCAGCGCGCCGACCGCCACCGCGATCGCCGGCACCGACGCGTAGAGGACCGTCCGAGAGAGGTCCGTGAGCTCCCACTGGAAGTAGAGCGTCTTGAAGTGTTCGCGCGCCGGACCGAACAGTTCGAGCGCCTCGATGAGCTCGTCGAAGGCCTCCGCGGCGGACTCGCTCAGTGCGTCCGCGTGCGCCGCGCGGATGCGTCTGGCCGCGTAGAGCTTCCACGAATAGTTGTAGTTGAGCGCGGAGAACACGACGTCGAACTCGCCGAACTGCGATCCTTCGAGGTTCGACGCGACCGTCTCCGCGTTTCCTTCGAGGTTCTCGACGTACGTCGCGACCTTCGCGGTGAGGTCGTCGTCGTCGATCTCGCCCACGGCGTCCTCGAGTGCCTGCGCGCGCCGCTCCGTGAGTTTCACGAGCGAACGGAGGAACGCCGAGGGCTGTGCGGGGCTCACCGGTTCGCCGATGACGTCCTCGACGTCCGCTCGGAACGACATCGCCCCCTCCATGCGCTCGCGCTGATCGCCGATCGGCCCCTGCTCCTGTGAGAGGACGAGCTGGCTCAGCGTCAACACGAGCGTCACGCCCGTGATCGTCGAGCCGACGAGCGCCTGATACAGCGTCTCCAAGGGGTCGCCGTCGGTCAGGAGCGTGCGGACTGGCGTCGGGTGGAGGAGGCCCGCCGCGACGAGCGCGACGAACACGGCACCGACGATCCCCCCCGCGACGAGCCACCGATCGGCGTTGAGGAGCACCCAGAACTTCCGGCTGTTCTCGGGCACCCGCTCGCGCATCGTGTCGCTCGGCTGGTCGTCGGCTCCCGACATGGCGCACTCGACGGCCGGCGACGCCAAAAGCGGTGGTGGCCGGCGTTACGCCTTCGAGTCCTCCTCTTCTTCCGCTTCCTCCTCGCGGAGCGATTCGAGCTCCGCCTCGACGGCCGCCTCGTCGACGGCCGCGTCCGCCCCGGCGCTCGTCGCGTCCGCTTCGCGCGCCGATCCCTTCGACGCGCGCTCTCCCCCGTTCTCGGCGCGCAGCGTCTCCAGCTCCGCCTCCACCTCGCGGTTCGCGCGGCCCGCCGAGAGTTCGCGGTCGATGGCGTCCTCGTCGCTGAACTGGTCTTCGAGCACGCCGCGCTCGGTGAGCTCGTCCATCGCGGCCGCGCGGGCCTCCATCTCCTCCGTGCGCTCCTCGGCGCGTTCGACCGCGCGCCCGACGTCCGCCATCTCGTCGCCGACGCCCGTCATCGCCTCGGAGACGCGGTTCTGCGCTTCAGCGGCCTCGTAGCGCGCCTTCATCGTCTCCTTCTTCGTGCGGAAGCGCTCGATCCGCTCTTGGAGCTGGCTCTTCTTCTCCTCCAGGTCGGACTGGGTGGATTCGAGCGACGCGATCTGGTCTTCCATCTCCTCGATGCTCTCCAGCTTCGCTTGCTTTTTCTCCAGCGCGCGTCGCGCGAGGTCCTCCCTGTCCTGTCGCATCGCCTCGCGCGCCTGCTCGTTGTGTTTCTCGACGTTCTCCTGCAGGCGCCCGCGTTGCACTTCGAGGCGTTTCTTCTGCGCGACGAGGTCCGCGAGCCCGCGCTCGACGTCCTTCAGCTCGTCGCGCATCTGTTCGTACGAGTAATCGAGCGTCTCCGTGGGGTCCTCCGCCCGGTTGAGGATCGAGTTGAGCTTCGAGCGGACGAGGTAGGAGGCGCGCGAGAGTAGACCCATAGCCCACCGTAGTGGGCCGAAGGGTAATAGTCCTCACCCGCCATCGTCCGACCGTGACCGATGCGACGGTGCTCGTGCCCGGCGCTCGGCGCGTCGTCGGGACGCTGGACGCCCCAGTTGAGGGGAGCGACGCCTGCGTCGTGGCGTGTCCGCCTCATCCGCGTCACGGCGGGCATCGCGGCGACGTGCGTCTCCGTGCCGTCAGCGACGCCCTCGCGGAGCGCGGCGTCGCGTGCCTCCGGTTCGACTACGGCGACTGGGACCGCGGCCGCGGTGAGCGCGAGGACGCGCGCAACGCCCTCCGGTGGGCGCGCGAGCGCTACGAGACGCTCGGGCTGTTCGGTTACAGTTTCGGTGGCGGGATCGCCGCCCTCGCCGCCGCGAGCGTCGACGTGCCGCTCCGCGGCGTCGCGCTCCTCGCACCCGTCGCCGCGCTCGATGCGGACGATGGTGACCTCGACGTCCCCGACGCCGTCACCGCTATCGACGTCCCGCTGTCCCTCGTCGTCGGGACCCGCGACGCGACGGCCGACTGGCGGCCCGTGGTCGCGGCCGCCGAATCGGCCGGCGCGAGCGTGACGACTCTCGACGCCGATCACGCGTTCGCGGGTGCGACGAGCGAGGCGGTCGAGACGATCGCGCGGTTCCTCGCCAATCGTCTCAGGGCGTGAGAACGGCGCGGAACCGAACGTCCGAGTCCATCATCCGCTGATACGCCGCTTCCGCGTCGTCGAGAGCGAACGTCTCGACCGCCGGCGTGATCGCGCGGCGCTCGCTGAACGCCAGCGTCTCCTCGGCGTCGAGCGCGGTCCCGGAGGCCCACCCTTCGACTGCGCCGCGCGTCCCGACGAGCGCGCCGACGTGGACGTCCACGGGCTCCTCCGGGACGCCGACGGCGACGACGCGACCGTCCGCCGCGAGGCCGCCGACGACGGACTCGATGGCGGGCGCGGAGGGCGCGGTGGCGAGGACGACGCTCGCGCCGCCGAGCGCGTGGAGTCTCTCGGCGGGATCCTCGCGCTCCACGTCGACGTAGTGGTCGGCGCCGAAGTCCAGTGCGTGCTCCTTCTTATCGGTCCCCCGGGAGAGAGCCACCGTCTCGAAGCCGGCCTCGTGGGCGTACTGGATCCCGAGGTGACCGAGGCCGCCGACGCCCTGAACGGCGACGAGGTCACCCGGCCGGGCGTCGCTGTGTCGTAGCGCGTTGAACGTCGTGAGGCCGGCGCAGAGCAACGGGGCGGCCTCGACGGCGTCGAAGGACTCGGGGACGGCCGCGACTGCCTCGTGGGGAGCGACGGTGTACTCGGCCCACCCGCCGTCGCGCTGGACGCCCATCACGTCGGCGTGCTCGCAGGAGTGGAAGTCGCCGCGGCGACAGGCCTCGCAGGTGAAGCAGTGACCGCCGTGCCAGCCGACGCCGACGCGTTCGCCCTCCTCCCACTCCGTGACGTCGTCGCCGACGGCGTCGACGCGTCCGACGACCTCGTGACCGGGGACGCGGGGATACTCCAATCCGCCGCCGTAGGCGTGCCCCTCGCGGGCGGCGTCGTCGCCGCCGCAGACGCCGCAGGCCTCGACGGCGACGCGGACCTCGTCGCTGTCGGGCTCCGGGACGGGGAGTTCGCGGGTCTCGAAGGCGGCACCTTCCTCGGGGACGACGACGGCGCGCATCGTCTCGTCTGTCATACGCGGCGATGCGGGAGTCGCGAAAAAAGACCTCGGGGTAGGGGCGCGTCGTGCCTCCGCCTACGGTTCGAGGACGGCGCGGAATCGGACTTCGCTGGCGAGCATCTTCTCGTACGCGTCCTGCGCGTCGCCGAGGTCGAACGTCTCGATCTCGGGCGTCACGTCGCGCAGCGCGCTGAACTCGAGGGTGTCCTGCGAGTCCTTCGCCGTCCCGGAAGCCCACCCGGAGACGGAGCCCCGAACGCCGACGAGCGCGCCCGCGTGGACGCCGACGGGTTCGCCGGGGATGCCGACGGCGATGACCTCGCCGTCCGCACCGAGGCCGCCGACGACGGACTCGATGGCGGGCGCGGAGGGCGCGGTGGCGAGGACGACGCTCGCACCGCCGAGCGCTCGGAGCTCCTCGGCCGCGGCCGTCGCCTCCGTGTCGACGTAGTGGTCGGCGCCGAGTTCGAGGGCGCGTTCTTTCTTGTCGGTCCCCCGGGAGAGGGCGACGACCTCGAAGCCGGCCTCGTGGGCGTACTGGATCCCGAGGTGACCGAGACCGCCGACGCCCTGAACGGCGACGAGGTCGCCCGGCCGAGCGTCGCTGTTCCGCAGCGCGTTGAACGTCGTGATGCCGGCACAGAGCAGCGGTGCGGCGTCCGCGGCGTCGAGTTCGTCCGGGACGGCCGCGAGCGCCTCGTGGGGGGCGACGGTGTACTCCGCGTAGCCGCCGTCGAAATCGAGGCCGGTCACCTCGGCGTGCTCACAGTTGATGAAGTCGCCGCGGCGACAGGCCTCGCAGGTGAAGCAGTGACCGCCGTGCCAGCCGACGCCGACGCGTTCGCCCTCCTCCCACTCCGTGACGTCGTCGCCGACGGCGTCGACGCGTCCGACGACCTCGTGACCGGGGACGCGGGGATACTCGATGCGCGGGTAGAGCCCTTCCTTCGTCATCTCGTCGCTGTGACAGACGCCGCAGGCCTCGACTGCGACGCGGACCTCGTCGCTGTCGGGCTCCGGGACCGGCTTCTCGACGACGTCGAAGTCGGCCTCCGCCTCCGGAACCTCGACCGCGCGCATGGTGTCGTTCATACCTGAGGGGTCGGGCGGCGCGCTGTTAGTGTTGCGGCTACGGGCACTACGGACCGCCTTCGGTGGACGAACGTCCGTCGAACGAGTCATTCGGTGGCGTGGCATCTCGTCGCACGACGCGGACGCCTCCGAAACCGTTTTGACCGTTTCGGCCGCAGACGCGGTATGCCGCAGGAGACCGGATACGACCCCGATCTGGGGAACAAGTTCGTCTTCGTCACCGGCGGCGTGATGTCCGGCCTCGGGAAGGGCATCACCGCCGCGAGCCTCGGTCGCCTCCTCACGAACGCGGGCTTCGACGTCACCGCCGTCAAGGTCGACCCGTACCTCAACGTGGACGCGGGCACCATGAACCCCTATCAGCACGGCGAGGTGTACGTGCTCAAAGACGGCGGCGAGGTCGACCTCGACCTGGGGAACTACGAGCGCTTCCTCGACGTCGACATGACCTCCGATCACAACGTCACGACCGGGAAGGTCTACCAGGAGGTCATCGAGCGCGAACGCGCCGGCGACTACCTCGGGAAGACGGTACAGGTCATCCCGCACGTCACCGACGACATCAAGCGCCGGATCCGCGAGGCCGCCGAGGGGACGGACGTCTGTATCGTCGAGATCGGCGGGACGGTCGGCGACATCGAGGGGATGCCCTACCTCGAGGCCTTACGACAGTTCAGCCACGAGCAGGACGAGGAGGACCTCCTCTTCACGCACGTCACGCTCGTTCCGAACTCGAAGAACGGCGAGCAGAAGACGAAGCCCACGCAACACTCGGTGAAGGAACTCCGGAGTATCGGCCTCCAGCCGGACATCCTCGTCGGGCGAAACCCCGAGAAGCTCGCGGACGACGTCCGCGAGAAGATCGCGCTCTTCTGCGACGTCCCCACCGAGGCCGTCTTCTCCAACCCCGACGTCGAGGACATCTATCACGTCCCGCTCGTCCTCGAAGACGAGGGTCTCGACGAGTACGTCATGGAGCGCCTCGCCATCGCCGAGGACGCCCTCCCCGCCGCCGAGCGCTCCACCGAGTGGCGCGACATCGTCACCCGGGACGCGACGGGTGAGGTCGACGTCGCCCTCGTGGGGAAGTACGCCCTCGAGGACGCCTACATCTCGATTCACGAGTCGCTCAAGCACGCCGGCCTGGAGAAACAGGTCGACGTGAACGTCCAGTGGGTGGACGCCGACGAAATGGGCGACGAGCACGAGGAGCGCCTGCGGACCGCCGACGGCGTCGTCGTCCCCGGCGGCTTCGGGGCACGCGGCACCGCCGGGAAGCTCGACGCGGTCCGCTACGCCCGCGAGCACGACGTCCCCTTCCTCGGGCTCTGTCTGGGCTTCCAGCTCGCCGTCGTCGAGCACGCACGCAACGTCCTCGGCCTGGAGGGCGCCCACTCCGCCGAGATCGACCAGGACACGCCCCATCCCGTCATCGACCTCCTGCCCGAGCAGTACGACCTGGAGGACCTCGGCGGCACGATGCGCCTCGGCGCGCACGTCACCGAGATCGACGAGGGCACGCTCGCCGAGCGCGTGTACGGTGCCACCGAGTGCACGGAGCGCCACCGCCACCGCTACGAGGTCAACCCCGAGTACATCGAGCGCCTCACCGCCGACGACCTCACCTTCTCCGGGCACGCCGGCAACCGCATGGAGATCGTCGAGCGCGAGGACCACCCGTTCTTCCTCGGGACGCAGTTCCACCCCGAGTTCCGCTCCCGGCCGAGCCGGGCGAGCCCGCCCTTCGTGGGCTTCCTCGACGCCGTCATGGAGCGCGCGGACGTCGCCGCGGGCACGGAGGTGACGCAGTAATGGTCGACGTCGAATCCTTCGTCGACGACGCGAAAGCGGAGATCCGCGAGGAGCTCGGCGACTCGACGGCGATCATCGCGCTCTCCGGCGGCGTCGACTCCTCGACGGCGGCCGCGCTCGCCTACGAGGCCGTCGGCGAACAGCTCGTCCCCGTCTACGTCGACACCGGCCTGATGCGCAAGGGCGAGACCGAGGAGATCGAGGAGGTCTTCGGCTACATGGAGCGCCTCCGCGTCGTCGACGCGACCGAGCGGTACCTCGACGAGCTCGAGGGCGTCACCGACCCCGAGGAGAAGCGCCACGTCATCGGCGAGCAGTTCATCCGGGAGTTCGAGACCGTCGCCGAGGAGGTGGACGCCGACTACCTCGTACAGGGCACCATCTACCCCGACCGCATCGAAAGCGAGGGGAACATCAAGTCCCATCACAACGTCGGCGGGCTCCCCGACGTCGTCGACTTCGACGGCCTCATCGAACCCCTGCGCGACCTCTACAAGGACGAGGTCCGGGAGGTCGCGCGCCACCTCGGCCTCGAGGAGATCATCAGCGAACGGATGCCGTTCCCCGGGCCCGGCCTCGCCGTCCGCGTCGTCGGCGAAGTCACCCCCGAGAAGGTTCGCGTCGCCCGCGAGGCGACCGCCATCGTCGAGGACGAACTCGAGGAGTACGACCCGTGGCAGGCGTTCGCCGCCGTCCTCGGCCGCGCGACGGGCGTGAAGGGCGACAACCGCGTCCACGGCCACGTCGTCGCCGTCCGCTCCGTCGAGAGCCGCGACGGCATGACCGCGCGCGCCCAAGAGCTCGACTGGGAGACCCTCCAGCGCCTCCAGAGTCGGATCACCGGCACCGTCGAGGACTGCTCGCGCGTCGTCTACGACGTCACCCACAAGCCGCCGGCGACCATCGAGTACGAGTAAGCACCGCCTTTTTCCCTCGTCGGGTTTCCTCGGGCCTTCGGCTCCTGCGGGGACCCCCTCCTCGCACACACACGGTCCGCGTGAACGGAGCGAACGCGGGGTCGGCGAGACCGTCGGTTTCGCAGAGGGGAAAACGGCCGCGAGCGCTCCGCGACCGCGTTACCGACTCCGTTACCGGCGTCCGCCACGTCTTTCTTCTCACCCCGCGACGACTCGTGTATGGACCGCTACGACGATGTCGACACCGACGCCGGCGACGGCGAGGTCGTGACGACCGAACTCCACTACTCGCCCGACGTGCTCGTGAAGGCGTTCGCGCTCGGGCCCGGCGCGGCGGTCGACCCCCACGAGCACCCCGAGCAGACGAACGTCTTCCACGTCCTCGAGGGCGACCTCGTCGTCGTTCGCGGGGACGAGGAGGAGCGCGTCGGCGCGCCCGCCGTCGTCCCCTTCGAGCGCGGCGTCCCGCACGGCGCGCGCAACGAGAGCGACGAGACCGCGGTGTTCACGGCGACGATGGGCCCGATGGAGTGAGCGAGCCACCACCTTTGATAGCGGTCGCGCCGCTCCCGTCGGTATGACCGGCATCCCCGACCCGCTGTTCGGCGTGCTCGCGACGCTGACGCTCGTGCTCGTCGCCGCGCACGGCCTCGGCGCGCTCGCCGCGCGCGTCGGGTTCGCGCCCGTCGTCGGCGAGCTCCTCACCGGCCTCGTCCTCGGCCCCGCGGCGCTCGGCCTGCTCGCGCCCGAGCTCACGGGTCTCGTCGTCCCGATTCCGGCGTGGCTGGACGTGCTCGCGTCGCTCGGCCTCGTCCTCCTGCTCCTCCTCGCCGGCACTGAGGTCGACGTCGCGGCGCTCAGGCGCCACGCGTCCGCGACGGCCGCCGTCGCCGCCGGCGGGTTCGTCGTGCCGTTCGTCGCCGGCATCGGCGTCACCCTCCTCTTGCCCTCGGACGCCCTGCCGGCGGGCGTCTCGTCGCTCGCGGTCTCGCTCGTCGTTGGGACGGCGCTCGCAGTCTCCGCCGTCCCCGTCACCATCCGCGTTCTCGTCGACTTGGACGCGCTCGACCGCCCGGTCGGCCAGCGAACCCTCGTGATCGCCGCCGTCGTCGACGCCGTCGGCTGGCTCGTCTTCTCCGTCGTCGCGGACGCCGTCCGAACGGGCGGCGTCGACGCGCTCCGGGTCGGTCGCACGCTCCTCGTCCTCGCCGGCTTCGTCCTGCTCGCCGCGACGGTCGGCCGGCGCGTCGTCGACGTCCTCCTCGAACGGGCGGCACGCGCACGCTCGCCCGCGCTCTCCCAGTTCTCCGCCGTCGTCCTCGTCGGGTTCGCGACGACGGCCGCCGGCCTCGCCGTCGCCGTCGAAGCCGTCGTCGGCGCGTTCACCGCAGGGGTGCTCGCCGGCCGCCGCCTCGACGAAGCGGCCGGCCGCGTCCTTCACGTCGTCGCGCTCGGCCTGCTCGCCCCGCTCTTCTTCGCCACCGCCGGCCTCCGCGTCGACGTCGGGACGCTCCTCACGCCCGGCGCCGCCGGCGTCGCCGCCCTCCTACTCGTCGTCGCCGTCGCCTCGAAAGCCGCCGGCGTCGCGCTCGGCGGCGCGCTCGCTGGCCTCTCGCGCGCCGAAATCGCTTGCCTCGCGGTCGGCCTGAACGCCCGCGGCGCGATGGAGATCGTCATCGCAAGCCTCGGCCTCGCGCTCGGCGTCCTCAGCCCGACGCTCTACGCCGCCATCGTCGTCGTCGCCGTCGCGACGTCCGTGGCGATGCCGCCGCTCCTCCGCCGCGCGCTCGTGCGTCTCCCCGCCGACGCGTAGGCTCGCGGCGCGCCTCGCTCCGGCCGTAACGTCCGTTGTCCCGAGACGCGCACGGCCGCCCGTACGGGAGCGTCGGAGACCGATACCGCGTCGGTCGACGCTCCGACCGACCACGTGCTCACGCAGGAGGAAGTGCCCGGCGGTGCGCTCGTCTTCCCCGCCATCACCGCCGTCGACCACGTCCGCTTCCTCTGCCTCGCCGTGGTCGGGGCTGCCATCGGCGGCTCGGTCTCCGTCGCGCTCCTCAAGTACGGCTACGCCCTCCGCGGCCCCCGCGAGTGACCGGCCGCATCGCGTACTCGCCACCTTCTTAGGCGCTCGCGTCTATCCCCGTGCATGAACGTCGTTATCGTCGGTCCCGACCGCGGCCTCGGCGACGCCCTCGCCGCGCGCGGTGCGAGCGTCACCCGCCTCGAAGGCGTCGCGTCGGGCGAACGCCTCCGCGAGGTCGGCATCGAGGACGCCGACCTGCTCGTCGTCACGGACGTCGGCGAAGCCACCGCGATCCCCGTCGCCCTCGAAACGAACCCCGACCTCCGCACCGTCGCGTACACGGACGACTCCGTCCCCGAGTTCGTCCGCGGGCAACTCGACTTCGCCGTCGATCCGGCCGTCCTCCCCGTCGAGGCCATCGCGGAGGAACTCACGCCGACGCTTGGCTGAGATGGTCTCGCTCCCGTCGCTCCCACGGCCGTCGGCGCTTCCGTCGCGCCCCACGCTCCCGCGAGTGCCGCGGCCGTCCCGTTCCGACCTCGCGGCTGCGCTCCGCTCGCTCCCCCGACTGTCGCTCTCGTCTCTCACGCGTGCCGCGTCACGACCCGGTACGCGCCTGCGCCCGTCCGCCGAGACCGTCGACGCGACGCTCGCGCTCGCCGCGCTCGGTGCCGGCGTCGGCGTCGTCGCCACGGCCGTCTACACGGCCGCGCGCGCCGTGTTGCCGCTCGCCCTGCTCCGCGGTCTCCTCACCCCGTGAACGACGGGAGCGGGACCGCGATCGGCCGCTCGGCGTCCGTCGGCGTGCCGTTCACGTCCGCCGCGTACGGGCTGACGTGCTCCCAGCAGACGAACGTCGAGACGCGCCCCGCCTCGTAGAGGTAGAAGTCGGCACCGGCGGGACAGACCACGCACCGCGGCGCGTCGTCCAGCGCGGCGAGCGCCGCGTCGCGGACGGCGCGCGCGGCCGGGCCGGGCCCGTCCGCCCCTCCACCCGTCGCGTTCTCCGCCCCGTCTGTCCCGCCCGCGCCGTCCGAGGACATACCGCACACTTCGGCGGCCTGACTGATAAACTATCGGTCGCTCTCGGCCGCCAGCTCCGCGAGAATCGGGATCTCGGCGCGGTCCTCGTCGCTCACGGCGTCCCAGTCGACCCCCACCGGGCGGGCGTACGGCGTGTCGGTGTCGACCGTGCGCTCGGGCGTGACGACGAGGTCCATCGGGACGTCGTGGTCGGCTACCGGCCACGTCGCCGCCTCGACCACTTGGCGCTCGTGGACCGTCGTGGCGACCGTCGTTTCGTCGTCGACGAGACCCAGATCGACGAGCACCCCGAACTCGACGTCGCTGAACCCTTCGCCCTTCCCGACGCGCGCGCCGTCCTCGCTCACTGCCACGCTCCCCGAGAGCACGAGATCGACGTGCCCCAGCGCGGCGGGGCGGACGGCCTTCGCGTACTCCTCGACGTTCGAGAGCGCGGGCGCCCGATCGTACTCCGCGGGATCGATGCGTTCGGGGTCGAGTTCGAGGAAGCACTCGGGGTCGCGCAGGCGCGGCACCGCCATGTAGAGCGTCTTCCCGTCGTGGAGCGCGCGCCGCCGCGCCGGGAGCTGGGGCGCGTCCGGGTTCGCCTTCACGACGGCCGCGTCGCGCCAGGCGTCGGTCGCGGCGAGTCGCTCGGCGGCCTCGTCCGCCCCGTCGAAGTTCGGGATGCGGCCGTGCGGCGGGAACGGGAAGCGAGCGATCCCCGCCGACTCCAGCGCGTCCCAGACGCGCTCACGGACGTCGCTCTTCGCGTTCACGTTCCCGAGGTCTCCTCGACGTCGCTCGCGTCCGACGCACCGTCCCCGGTACGCCGCGCCAGTCCGACGAGGTGTGAGAGCTCGGGCAGGATCACCGCCGCGGTACCGAGGCGGACCGCGCTCTCGCTCCCCGGGAGGCAGAAGATCGGCACGCCGCTCGCGACGCCCGCCTCCGCGCGCGTCCCGACGACGCGCGTCCCGATCTCCTCGTAGGAGAGCCGGCGGAAGAGCTCGCCGAACCCCGGGAGGCGCTTGTCGCAGAGCGGCCGCACCGCCTCGACGGTGACGTCGTCCGGCGTCACGCCCGTCCCGCCGGTCGTCACGATCGCGTCGACGTCGCCGTCGCGGGCGAGGCGATCCACCGTCCCCTGCACGTCGTCGAAGTCGTCGTCGACGACGTCGCGCGCCGCCACCTCGTGGCCCGCATCCTCGACGAGCGCCGCGATCGCGTCGCCACTCGGGTCGTCGTCCGCATCCCGCGACGACGACACCGTCACGACGCCCACCGCCGCCGTCTCGACGTCGTGGGCGTGGTGGTCGTCATGCTCGTGGGCGTGTGCGTCGTGTCCGTGGTCGTCGTGATCCCCGCGTGCGTCGTGCTCGTCTCCACGGTCGCCGTGCTCGTCTCCGTCGTCCGCGTCCGTCGCTCCGTCGTCCGCGCGCCGCGTGTCCCGCGACTGGAAGTCGACCATGTCCCTCGTCGCCCCGCCAGCGACAAAGCCGTTGTCCGTCGCGGACCGGCAGGGATTTGGGCTCGCACTCGAATACTGCAGCGTATGGCACGCGAGCGCGACGACGAGAGCGGGACGTACCTCCACGACCCCGTCACCGTCGCCGACGACGAGGAGGGACTCGACGACCGCCAGTCGTGGATCCTCGTCGCCACGCTCGCCTTCGCCGGCCTCGTCGCCCCCGCCGCCGTCTACCTCTGGCCGCCGTCCTTCCTCGGCTTCCGGAACGCGTACATGGCCGTGGCGATGGTGCCCGCGTTGATCCTCGCCGTCGTCGCGCTCTGGTCCGTGCAGGCGACGCGCTCGTAACCACCGGGTCTCCCGACCTCGTTCCTCGACGCCGCGCTACGCACGCACGACTCGGCGCGTCCCGTCCGCGAAGCGAAGCCCACGGCTCCGCGTTGCTACGAGCCACGCCTCTCGGCTCGCTTCGCTACCGACCCGAGGACGGGAGGACCGCGTCACTCCCGCGGACCCCCGGCGACCGGGTCCGCCTCGCCGGTGTGGTCACGGCGGAGCGCGATGTCGAACCACGGACAAAAGCGCAGTTGTCGGTAGTGACGCGGGTTCGCCCAGAGGTCCTCGTAGTCCGCCCAGAGGACCCCGCCGACCTCCTCCTCGTCGGGGTCGAGCGTCGTGTCGTGGAGCGTCGCCTGCAGGACCGCGCAGACCTCCCACTCGACGCCCTCGTCGTGGTAGTGGCGCTTGTACTCGAAGCGGTCGGTCACTTCGAGATCGTCGTACTGGTCGGGCGTCACGCCGAGCTCGTCCTCGAGGCGCTCCTTCGTCGCCTCGACCTGCGATTGGCCCTCCACGGGGTGGGAGGCGACGGTGCCGTCCCAGTGGGTGTCCCAGAGGCGCTTGCGCGCGGCGCGCTGGGCGAGGAGGACGCGCCCGTCCTCGTCGAAGAGGAGGCAGGTGAACGCCCGGTGGCGCACGCCGTCGCCCATGTGCGCGTCGAGGCGGTTGACGAGCCCCTGTGGCTCGTCGGCGTTGTTCACGGCGACGACGTCCTGTCGTGCGTTCTCGACTTCCTCCGCGGTCCGGACGTACTCGCCCTCGCTCCCGGCGTCTGCGTCGCTCATGGGGAATGGGAGGACGAGGCGCTACAAATGGTTTCGGACTTCCGTCCTCTCGGTGGGGACGAAGGCGACGCGGGCGCGCTCGGGGATGTGGACGCGCCCGTCGCCGCTCGCACGGTAGTGAACGGCGGGCGTCGACGTCGCCACTGGGTGCTAGAAACCTTCATCCGACTGATCGGTGTCGGTGCGCGTATGCCCGCTCGCCGGACCGTCTTCGCCGTCGTCCTCGTCGTGTTCGCGCTCGCCGTCGGCGGCGCGGCCGTCCTCTTCTGGAACTTCACGCAACCCGTCGAGGAGTCGTACACGCACGAGTACGAGTACCGCGCGAGCGTCACGCCGAACGCGACGCTCACGAACGCGACCCTCTACCTCCCCGTGCCCGCCGAGGCGAACGGGACGCGGGTCGGCGCGGCGGTCGTCGACCCCCGGAGCGTCCCGAACGCCAGCGTCACGCGCGACGCGACCCTCTCTTACGCGCTCGTTGACACCCCAGCGGGCCCGATGCTCGCCGTCGACGCCGCCCGCATCCCCGCGAAGACGCGCACCGCTCCCGACCCGACGCCGCTCCCGACGAGCGACGGTCCGGCGAGCGACGGCCCGACGACGACCGCCGACCCCGCGCCCGCCCCCGGAAACCACAGCGTCACCGACCCCTACACGGTGACCGTGACGCTCCGCACGAACCACCCCATCGACACGCGCTCGCCCGTCGGCGACGAACCGGTGCTCGTCCCGCGGCGGAACGCCGTCGAGGTGTCCTGTGACGACCCCGGCGCGGGCGACGCCACCTGCCGGCGCGTCGAGAGCGCCGTCTACGCCGACTACGACGCGCCGGCGAACGCCAGCGTCGAGGTGTTCGTCTCGCTCACCGGCTCGAACTGGTGGTTCGCCGGCGGCTGGACGGGCAACGAGTACCACCAGTACGGGAGCGTCGATCTGACCGGCTCGCAGGACGGGTGGACGTCGATGAACGTCACCGAACGCGTCGGCTTCGGGACGTACCGCTAGCGCCCGGCGTCGCTGCTGCCGACGCCCGGGATCGCGACTTCGGCCTCCACCTTCGACATCCCGTAGGATGCGGTGACGACGAGCACGAGGTAGAAACCGGCCGCGAGGACGTAGGCGTTCGTGTACGCGAACGTCTCCGAGCCGATCGAGTCCGCCTGTGTGAATATCTCCGGGACGGTGATGAACATCGCGAGCGAGCTGTACTTGATGAGATAGACGAGCTCGTTCGTCCACGACGGGATCGCGTACCGAAGCGCCTGCGGGAGGACGACGTAACGGATACCGCCGAGTTTGTCGAGGCCGACGGCGCGCGCCGCCGTCAGCTGGCCGGGGTCGACGCTCTCCACCGAGCCCCGGATGTACTCCGCCTGATAGGCCGAGGAGTTGATGACGAAGCCGATGATGGCGATCCAGACCGCCTGCGCGGGGACGATGCCCTGCCCGACGCCCGGCACCTCTCGGATGAACTTCGAGAGGAACGGCGCGCCGTAGTAGAGCAAGAAGAGCTGCGCGACGAGCGGTGTGCCGCGAATGAGCTCGATGTAGACGAACGCGACATACTTGGTGACGCGGCCGTAGACGCGCGCCGCCGCGAGCGGCACCGCGACGACGAGCCCGACGAGGGTGCTGATGACCGTCAGGACGACGGTGAGCCACGCCGCGACGGCGAGCTGTGGGCCGTACTGGCTCGCGAATCCCACCATCCCGACCGCCCAGCCGACGAGGTCGAAGCCGGTCGCGACGAGCGGGACGCCGTCCCCGACGGCGCCGAGCGTCGCGCCGAGCGACTCGGTCGCCGTGGCGAACGACTGTGGGACGAGCGGCTCCGTCGGTCCGACGACGACGCCGCCGAGCCACGAGTTCAGCCACCGGAAGCAGAGCCAGAGCCAGATCGCGCCGCCGATGGCGTACGTGAGGCCGCGCTCTAAGTCGGCGTGGCGGCGTTCGCGCTCCGCGGACATCTACGACTCCGACCCGCCGCCGTGCAGTTCGGTGAGCCGGCGGAGGAACTGCTCGGTGCGTTCGTGTCGCGGGTCCGTGAACAGCCGCTCGGGGTCGCCGTGCTCGACGAGACGGCCGTCTTCGAGGAACATGATGTCCGTCGCGACCTGCCGGGCGAACCCCATCTCGTGGGTGACGCAGAGCATCGTCATCCCCTCGTCGGCGAGCTCGCGCATCACGCCGAGGACCTCGCCGATGAGCTCGGGGTCGAGCGCGGACGTCGGCTCGTCGAAGAGCATGAGCTTCGGGTCCATCGCGAGCGCGCGAGCGATGCCGACGCGCTGTTTCTGCCCGCCGGAGAGCTCCGCCGGGTAGGAGTCGGCTTGGTCCGCGAGACCGACGCGTTCGAGCTCGTCGAGCGCGCGATCGTTCGCCTCCGCCTTCGACTTCCCGAGGACGCGACGCGGGCCGAGCGCGACGTTCTCCCGCGCGCTGAGGTGCGCGAAGAGGTTGAAGTCCTGGAAGACCATCCCGACCTGCCGGCGCAACTCGTTGACGTCCATCGCCATGACGTCCTCGCCGTCGAGGCTGATCGTCCCCCCCTCGAACTCGGTGAGGCGGTTCACGCACCGGAGGAGCGTGGACTTCCCGGAGCCGCTCGGGCCGATGAGCACCTGCACGTCCTGTGCGTCCATCGTGAAGTCGATGCCGTCGAGGACGAGCTCGTCGCCGTAGCTCTTCTGGAGGTCCTCGACGGTGAGGAGGTGGTCGTTCCGGCTCACTGTGAGGCACCCCCGTCCGGGACGCCGAAGGCGTCGTCCACGTAGTCGAGGACTCGGTTCCCGACCAGCGTCAACGCGAGGTAGACGGCGGCCGCCGTCACGAACAACTCGGGCGTCGCGGTCGTCTGCTGCGGGATGAGGTTGTACATCTGGTAGAAGATCTCCGTGTAGCTGATCGCGAACGCGATGCTGGTGTCCTTGAGGACGATCGTGTACTCGTTCTGGAAGCCGGGGACGAAGCGTCGGAGCCCCTGCGGGATCATCACATGCCGGATGGCGCCGAGCTTCGAGAGGCCGACGGCGCGCGCGGCCTCCATCTGGCCGCGGTCGATGGACTGGAGCGCCCCCCGGAACACCTGCGCTTGGTAGGCGGCGCTCCGGACGCCGAGCGCGGCCGTCGCGGCGACGAACGCCGGCGAGAGCCCGAGCCCGAAGTACGTGATGAACATGATGACGAGGATCGGCGTCCCGCGAACGGCGACGCCGGCCTTCCGGGCGAGCCACGCGCTCCGCCGCCCGCCGTACACTTCGAGCGCGCCGAGCGGGACGCCGACGAGGAATCCCGCGAGGAGCGCGGTCCCGGTGAGTCGGACGGCGGGCCAGACGCCCCGGAGGAGCGTGCCGAGGTTCTGCCAGACGTACGTCCAGTCGGCCGTGGCGAGCGACAGCGCGGCGGCGGTCATGGGGTTACTCGCTCGTCGTCGTGGTGCCGCCGGAGGCGAACCACTTCTCGGTCAGGTCGGCGTATGTGCCGTCGTCTCGGACGGCCTGCAGGCCGCTGTTGAGCGCGGATTCGAGGTCCCCGTCGTTCTGGCGGACGCCGAAGCCGTACTGCTCACCGGTGTCGACGGTCGCGGAGACGACGACGTCGCGGTTGTCGACGAACGTCTCGGCGACGGGCGTGTCGATGACGACGACGTCGATGTTGCCGTTCTCGAGGTCGGAGACCGCGAGCGGGTACTTCGGGTAGGCGTTGTAGTTCGACTGCTTCAGCGTTCCCTCGTCGATGAGGTCCTGAATGAGGCTCTCGCCGGTCGTCCCGGACTGTGCGCCGACCGTGTGACCGGCGAGGTCTTCGAGCGACTGCGGCTGGAAGCTCGACCCCTCGCGGACGAGGAGCGCTTGGTTCGCGTCCCAGTAGGGGTTCGTGAACCCGATGGACTCCTTGCGCTTCTCCGTGATCGTCATCCCGGCGGCGATGGTGTCGATCTTGTCCGTGGTCAGCGCCTGGATGAGCGAGCCGAACTCGTACTGCTCCCAGCGCTGGAGGGTGTATCCGTCCGCCCGCTCGACGACGGCCTCGAGGAGGTCGACGTCGAAGCCGACGAGCTCGCCGTCCTGCATCATCTCGAACGGCTGGAAGCCGGGGGCGGTGCCGGCGACGATCTGCGTCTGCTGCGTGCCGGACGTCGTGCTCCCGGTCGTCGTACTCTCGGTCGTCGTGCCTCCGCTGTCGCTCCCGCCGGTCGACGTACAGCCGGCGAGGGTGAGCGCCGCGCCGCTCGCGCCGAGCGCTTCGAGGTAACTCCGTCTGTCCATGTCCACGCGATCGGTCGGGGTCTACATAAATTGCGGCAACTCCGGCGGCGAGTCGTTCGACGCCCGACACGCACCAGCGGCGGGTATTCGACGAACGACGAATGCCTGTATCGACGCAGTCCATAGGTTTTTGGCCCGCCGCGTCGGCGTAGTGGACATGGGATTGGACGAAGACGCGTTGGAGTATCACGAGCGCGAACCGGCGGGGAAGGTGGCGATCTCGACGACGAAGCCGACGAACACGCAGCGCGACCTCTCGCTGGCGTACTCGCCGGGGGTCGCCGCGCCCTGTCGGAAGATCGACGCCGACGAGACCGACGCCTACCGGTACACGGCGAAGGGGAACCTGGTGGGCGTGGTGTCGAACGGGTCGGCGGTGCTCGGCTTGGGCGACATCGGCGCACAGGCCTCCAAGCCCGTCATGGAGGGGAAGGGCGTCCTCTTCAAGCGCTTCGCGGACATCGACGTCTTCGACGTCGAACTCGATCAGACCGACGTCGACGCCTTCGTCGCCTCCGTCGCCGCCATGGAGCCCACCTTCGGCGGCATCAACCTCGAAGACATCAAAGCCCCCGAATGCTTCGAGATCGAGCGACGCCTCCGCGACCAGATGGACATCCCCGTCTTCCACGACGACCAGCACGGCACCGCCATCATCTCCGGTGCCGGACTCCTCAACGCCCTCGACGTCGTCGATAAGGACGTCGAGGACGTCGACATCGCGATCTCGGGCGCGGGGGCCTCCGCGATCGCGTGCGCGAAGTTCTACGTCTCGCTCGGCGCGAAGCGCGAGAACATCACGATGTGCGACTCCACGGGGATCATCACCCAGTCGCGCGCCGACGACGGCGACGTCAACGAGCACAAGGCCGAGTTCGCCCGCGACGTCCCCGACGGCGACCTCGCGGACGCGATGGCCGACGCGGACGTGTTCATCGGCCTCTCCGCGCCCGATATCGTCTCCCCGGAGATGGTGCGCTCGATGGCCGACGACCCGATCATCTTCGCCATGGCGAACCCGGACCCGGAGATCGGCTACGAGGAGGCGAAGAACGCCCGTGACGACACCGTCATCATGGGGACCGGACGCTCGGACCACCCGAACCAGGTGAACAACGTCTTGGGGTTCCCGTTCATCTTCCGGGGCGCGCTCGACGTGCGGGCCACGGAGATCAACGAGGCGATGAAGGTGGCCTGCGCGGAGGCGCTGGCGGAGCTCGCGCGGGAGGACGTGCCGGATCAGGTCGTGAAGGCCTACGGCGACCAGCCCCTCCAGTTCGGCCCCGAGTACATCATCCCGAAGCCGGTCGATCCGCGCGTGCTCTTCGAGGTCGCGCCCGCCGTCGCCGACGCCGCCATGGAGTCCGGCGTCGCCCGAACGGACCTCGATCTCTCGGCGTACCGCGAGCGCCTCGAAGCCCGTCTCGGGAAGTCCCGCGAGATGATGCGCGTCGTCCTCAACAAGGCCAAGAGCGACCCGAAGCGCGTCGCCCTCGGCGAGGGCGACGACGAGAAGATGATCCGAGCGGCCTCCCAGATGGTCGAGGAGGGGGTCGCCGACCCCGTCCTCATCGGCGACCGGGAGACGATCGACGCGACGATCGCGGACCTCGGCCTCGACTTCGACCCCGAGGTTGTCGACCCCGAGGCGGCCGATTACGAGGCGTACGCCGATCGCCTCCACGACCTCCGCAAGCGCGACGGTCTCACGCGGAGCGAGGCGACCGAGCTCGTCGAGCGCGATCCGAACTACCTCGGGAGCGTGATGGTGGAACAGGGGGACGCGGACGCCCTCCTCACCGGCCTCACCCACCACTATCCCTCGGCGCTCCGACCGCCCCTGCAGGTCATCGGTACCGCCCCCGACGCCGAGCACGTCGCCGGCGTCTACATGCTGACGTTCAAGAACCGCGTGCTCTTCTGCGCCGACACCACGGTCAACACCGCGCCCGACGCGGACGTCCTCGCTGAGATCGCGGAGCACGTCGCCGCGCTCGCCCGCCGCTTCAACGTCGAACCGCGCGTGGCGATGCTCTCCTACTCGGACTTCGGCAGCGTCGAGACCGAGGGGACCGAGAAGGTCGCAGAGGCCGCCGCGGCGCTGCGCGACGATCCGAGCGTGGACTTCCAGGTGGACGGCGAGATGCAGGCAGACACCGCCGTCGTCGAGGACATCCTCGCGGACACGTACGATTTCGCCGAGCTGGACGGGCCCGCGAACTGCCTCGTCTTCCCGAACCTCGAAGCCGGTAACATCGGCTACAAGCTCCTCCAGCGACTCGGCGGCGCGGAGGCCATCGGCCCGATGCTCACCGGCATGGACGAACCCGTCCACGTCATCCAGCGCGGCGACGAGGTCAAGGACATCGTCAACCTCGCCGGAGTGGCGGTCGTGGACGCGCAGGAAGAGGACGACTAACGGTCGCGGTTCGTTCTCATTGATCGGCGCGCGTTCGGCGGACCCCGGTTCGCCCGGGCCCGCCTAATCCCCCGCGTGGCGGTTCGCCCGACTCGGCGGCGGGATCTGTGGCTCCTCGGATTCGACGCCGGGCAGGAGACAGCGGGGCGCTTCGTCGTTGACGTGCGCGTACTCCTCGGGCGCGTTGGCGAGGACGTGCGCGGGGTTCTCGCCGCTCCGCAGGTCGGCCGCGCGCAGTTCGCCGAAGCCCGCGACGCGCGCACGGATCCCGCGCCAGTGGTTCGCCGCTTCCGCCGGCACCGCGGCGTCGCGGACGGGTCGGTACTCCGACCCGCGGCCCGCCAGCACCGCGAGGTTCACGTCGCCGGCGAGGGCGCTGTGGTCGACGAGCACGCCGACGTTCGCGTCCGCGGGCGCGCGGTGCGCGAGCACGTCCAGTCCGAGGTGGAGCGCGCGATACTCCGCGACGTTGTTGTCCGGGGCCGGATCGGGGACGGCGAGGCGCGCGACGCGCTCCCCGCTGGCCGTCTCGATGATGACGCCGAGCCCCCCGCCGTCGCGGGCGAACGACCCGTCCGTCGCCACGTAATACTCCCGGTGGTGGGTCCGCGGGTGGTGGGCGATGTGTGGGGTCGGTGCGTCGTCGAACAGCTCGCGTAACCGTTGCCGGCCCACGGTGGCCATGCGGATGGCTACCCCCCGCGAGGACTTAAACGGTGCGCCGCCCCGCAACTACTACGATCCCCGGCCGCCGACGTGTCCGGTATGGCGCTCACCGCCCGCGACCTGATGACGACGGACGTCGAAACCGTTGCTCCCGACGACGAGATCAGCGAGGTGCTGACGAAGCTCTCCCGGCGCGACTTCACGGGGTTCCCCGTGGTCGATGGCACCGACCTCGTCGGCGTCGTCACCGAACACGACCTCGTCGACATCTTCCAGCCGAGCGGGCGCACCCTCTACGTGCCCTTCGGTCTCCCCCCCTTCTTGGAGAGCCTGACCTACGCCCTCGATCTCTCGTGGGACGAACTCGACGTCGAACTCGACCTCGTGAAGAACGCCGGGCGGCCGATCCGCGAGGTGATGTCGCGTGACGTGCGGACCATCGGCCCGGACGCGCCCATCGACGACGTGCTCGCCGTCCTGGTCGACGAGGACGAGGACGTCAACCGCATCCCGGTCGTCGAGGACGGCGTGCTCGTCGGTATCGTCGCCAGACAGGACGTCCTCGGTGCCATCTACCGCGAACGGACGGCCGACGCGGCCGACTCCGAGTAACGCTCTCCGTCCCGACGGCCGCGGCCGCGGTCGCATCGAAACGTTGAGTGGTCCGCGACGCCTCCCGCCGCCGTGTCCCGATACCGTGACGCCCTCCTGTTCTGCGCCCTCGCCGTCGCGTGGGGGTCGGCCTTCGTCGCCATCAAGGCCGGCCTCGAACACGTCGCACCGGTCTTCTTCGCGGCGCTCCGCTACGACCTCGCAGCCGTCCTGATGTTCGGGTACGTCGCCGCGCGCGCCGACCGGTGGCGCCCGCGGACGCGCCGCGAGTGGCTCACCGTCGCCGTCGGCGCCGCGCTCCTCATCGCCGCCTATCACGCGTTCCTCTTCGTCGGCGAGGCGCGCCCCGGCGTGACCGCCGCCGCGGCCGCCGTCGTCGTCAGTCTCAGCCCCGTCCTCACGACCGCGTTCGGCCGCGTCGTCCTCCCCGACGATCGGCTCTCCGCGCTCGGCGCTCTCGGGCTCTGCTGTGGGTTCGTCGGCGTCACGATCATCGTCGTCCCTCCGACGGTCGTGACCGCGGGCGACCTCTCCGCGATCCTCGACTCGAACGCTGTCGGCACGCTGCTCGTCCTCTGCGCGACCGCGGCCTTCGCGCTCGGGAGCGTTCTCACCGAGCGCCTCGACACCGGACTGCCGCCCGCGACGATGGAGGCGTGGTCGATGCTCCTCGGCGCGCTCTCGCTCAACGCCGCGAGTCTCGCGCTCGGCGAACCGCAGACGATCCCGCTCACCGTCGACGCGCTCGGCGCGCTCGCGTACCTCTCGGTCGTGGCGAGCGCGTTCGGCTTCCTCCTCTACTTCGATCTCCACGAGCGCCTCGGCTCGGTGGAGGTGAACCTCGTCTCGTACGCCGCACCGATCGTCGCGGCGCTCGTCGGCTGGTGGCTCCTCGGCGAGTCCCTCGACCTCACGACCGCCCTCGGCTTCCTGATCGTCTTCGCGGGGTTCTGTCTGCTCAAGCGCCGCGCGCTCTACGCGGAAGTCACGCGACTCGATGGCCGCGGTCGGCGCGCGGACTGAGCACCATACGAGTCGGTCCGGAGAACGAGAGACGGGAGCTAGTCGGCGTGGTACTCGCGGCCGACGACGAGCGAGACGACGTGGAGGGCGATCAGTAGCGCGAACGCGTATCGCGTCCCGGTCGTCTGCAGGCCGCTGACGACGAGCGGGACGTAGAGGAAGGGGAGGGCGATGGCGCTCCAGAAGCCGAGCGCCTCGATCGGTCTGCGGAGGAGGGCGACCCCCTCCGCGTGTTCACCGAGTCGCCGCAGCGGGGTGTCGTGAAGTGGGTGGTTCGACATGGTCGGGCTGACCTCACTTCGAGCGTGGGGCCCCGACTGCATATAGGGGCGCGATGCTTCCGGTCGTTTCACGCTGTCAGGGGGCGTAAACTCATCTCCCGGCGTCGTTTCACGACGGGTGCTACGCCCTCGAAAAAGTTTATCGAGCGATCTGAGGGAGTGACACCGATCCGCCGAGTCACCGGGGCCGCGGGGGCCGGTACTGGTTTCACGGGGCCGCGAGAACCACCGGTCATGAGTGACGGTCTGACCGTCCCGCCGAACTGGACGCGCGACGATCCGGACTGGGTAGAGGACGTCGGGCGAAAGTACGATCCGCGTACCGTCGTCGAGTACGAACACCTCGACCACCCGCTCCGGGTCGTCCTCTCGCCGTCGCGCGTCCCGGCGGACGTCGCCGACGACGAGCGCGGCTATCGGGTCGACGTCCGGTACGGCGACGTCGAGACGGCGATCGAGACGTTCGAACTCGCGGCCGTCCCCTCGCTCTCCGAGGCGCACGGCGTCGCCGCGGACTTCATGCGCCTCTACACCGAGTTCGGCGCGGGCGGCGATCGCGTCGGGCGCGTCGTCGAAGACATCGCGGCCGTCAAGGCCGACGCGTGGGAGTCGGACCACGACGCGCTCGTCGGTGACGTCCACGTGACCGCCCTGTCCTGACCCGCGCTCGTCGGTGACGACTATCGCGCGTCCGGTACCCCGTTCACCCGTACCGAACGTGGTGCTCTGCGTCTCCGCGTCCGCCCACTCCCCGATCGACACCGTCACCGTCTCGTTCGCGTCGGCTCCGGCCACCGAACCGGCGCCCGTGTCCCCCACCGTCGCCGTGGCTGTGGTCGTCGTCGCCGCCTCGGGTGGCGTCGTCTCGGTCGGTGCTGGCGGCGTAGTCGTCGACGTGACCGCGGTCGTCACCGTCGGCTCGGGTGGCGTGGCACTCGCGTCCGTACCTCCGACAGTCGACCGGTCCCGCCGAACAGCGCCGCCCCGCCAACCGCGACGACCACGAGCGCGAGCGCGAGCACGACGCCGACGATCACGCGTCCCCGGATGTCCATACGACGGCCTCCCGGTCCGTGCGCAGTTGTTAGCCGCTCGAAAACGCGGCTCAGACCGCTCTCAGGATGCGAAGTGGGGACGCGACGACGTACAACGCGGGGGAGTGCGGCCGCCACGGACCGCTCCGTTTCGTCCTGGAGCCGCTGGGTTGCGCGGGTGCTCCGTGCGTCGTTGAACCGTGAGTAGAGTGCCCGGGGAGGGGTTCGAACCCTCGGCCTCCGCATGTCCCAGGTTCGAGGCTCGGCGGGCCTCGGGGGACACGCACAGCCACCGAATGGCTGCCGCACCGAATCTCGGAACCCTATGAGTGCGGCGCTATGACCAGACTAAGCCACCCGGGCTCACCCGTCCATAATCGGAGGTCGCGTATTAAAGTTCTCTTTCGACAGCGCACCGCGGTCACACGGCCCACAATACGGCGTCGATTTTATGCTCGGGCGCGCGTACGACGGCGTATGGACGTACCCGCCGCCGTCGCGTCGGCGCTCGATGAGGAGTCGGTCGCCGCCCGCGTACCCCTCCGCGGTGACGACGCGCTGTTCGTCACCCCGACCCGGACGCTCGTCTATCACGCCGACGGCCTGCTCAGCAGCGAGTCCGTCGAGGAGCTCGGCCACGACGCCGAACGCGTCGCCGTCGACGACGGCCGACGGAAGACCACGCTCACCCTCGACTACGGCCTCGACGGCGAGCGCTCCGTCGTCGTCCCCGCGGGCCGCGTCGACGACGTCCTCCATCCCGTTCTCGCGGGCGTGCTGAACGCCGCAGGGGTCACCGACCCCGGCGAATCGGTCTCCCGAACCTACCACTTCAACGAGCTCACGCTCGCCGTTACCGACCGCCGCCTCGTCCGCCACGTCGGCGCGGCCGTCTGGGACGAGGACTACGACGAGATCGATTACGCGGACGTCACGGGGTTCGACACGGAGGAGGGGAGCGTCGCGAGCCAACTCGTCCTCGAAACGACGGGACGCACACAGCGCATCAAAGTGCCGAACGAGCAGTTCCGCGACGTCCGCGAGACGGTCGAGGAGGCGCTCTACGAGTTCCACGGCGTCCCCTCACGCGCCGCGTTCCACGAGGCGATGCGCGAAGAGAGCGCGGACGAAGCGTCCGGTGCGGCCGGCGAGTCCGACGACGCCGACGACGCGGACGCCGCCGTCGCCTTCGCGGACGCCGGCATCGACGCCATCGGCGAGCGACGCGGAGAGCGACGCGACGCGGCCGCGGGCGGGGACCGCCACGCCCCCGAGCGCGACGCGAGCGCGGCCGCCGTCGACGCCGACCGCATCGAGACGACCGCGACGGACGACGCGAATTCGGCGGGCGACCCAGACCCGGCGGACGACACGGGTCCGGCGGACGACGCGAACCCGAGAGTCGATGCGACAGGCGCGACGCCCCGTGACGACGCGACCGCGTCGGAGGCGGAGGCGGGCGATTCGATCGCCGCGGCCGGCGCGTCCGTGACGTCCGACGGAGACGAGACGCCCGAGCGCACCGCGCCGTTCGACAGCGACGCGCTCGTCGCCGAACTCGAAGCCGCCCGGGACGCCATCGCGGACCAGCGCGACCGCGCGGAAGCACAGCGAGACACCCTCGAACGCCAGCGCCGGGCGATCGACGCCCAGCTCGACGCGCTCGACGAGCAACGCGAACGACTTGAGGACGCCCTCGACGCTATTCCCGACCGGTGACCTTCCGGATGCACGACGAGCCGAACGGCCCGATTTCGCCCGCGTCGAGTCGGATGAAATACCCCTCGGAGAGTCCGGTCCCACAGCGCCGACAGGAGAACTCCCCCTCTTTCGTCACGACGTCCGCACCGAAGCGGACGTAGCCGCCGCCCTGGGGGCGGACGGTCGCGCCTTCGCGATCGATGAGCCCGCGCTCCTCCGCGGCCTCGATGATCTCCCGAACGATCCGCGGGTGCGTCGACACCGTTTCGACGCGGTCCATCAGCGCCGCCATCGACAGCTCGTCGTCCTCCAGTCGCTCGATCAGCGCGACGCCGAGCTCGATCGGATCCGGGTCCGCGGGCGGCTCGATCGGGTCTGCGTCCCCGGCCGAGCGTCGACCGTCCCCGGCGGCGCTCTCGTCGCGTCCGCTGTCGCGCTCGTCGGAGCTATCGCGCTCGTCGTCGAGCCTCCGCTCCCTCTCGCCCTCGTCTCCGCCGTCGCTCGCCGCGTGCCCGCGCGTCTCACCGCTCTCGTCTCCCGTCGCGTCGTCCGCGCGAAACCGCGGGTCGCTCAGCGAGGTCTCAGCGCTGTCCGGCTCCCGTGCGTCGCCGTCCTCGTCGCTCGCGGGCTGTTCGGTCGCGTGCCCCGAGTCCTCTCGCGTCACTACGCCACCCTGCGGTCGCCGACCACATAGCGCCTGCGGACGGGAGAAGAAGACCTATTCCCGCCGCTCGCGTAGCCGCGGATCGTGCCTCCGAGTCAGCGCGCGCGCGCCGTCGCCGTCGTCGCCGTCGCGCTCGTCGCCACCGCCGCCCTCCTCGTGTCGCCGGCGGCGGCGCTCGACCGCGTGCACGCGCTCCTCACGAGCCCGTGGTTTCCCCTCCTTCTCGTCGCTCTCTACGCGCTTCGCCCCCTCTTCGCGTGGCCGATAACGGTCCTCTCCGCGCTCTGTGGCTATCGATACGGCCTCGTCCTCGGCCTCCCGATCGCGCTCTGTGGCGCCGTCGCCACGAGCCTCCTCCCGTACTACGCGGGGCGTCGGGTCCCGACCGACGGCGGCGGCCTCCTCGGACGGCTCACCGCGGGAAGCACGGCGTACTTCGAGCGCGCCGGCGGCGTGCGGGGCGTCGCGGCCGCCCGTCTCGTCCCCACGCCCGCGGAGGCCGTCTCCGGTGCGGCGGGTGCCGGCGGCGTTCCCGTCCGCGCGTTCGCGCTCGGGACGCTCCTCGGCGAACTCCCGTGGACCGTCGCCGCCGTCGTCACCGGCGCCGGCCTCGATCGCTTCGTCGTCTCGGCCGTCGAGGTCGACCCCCGCCTCGTCGCCGGGATCGCGGCCGTCGGCGTGCTCGCCGTCGTCGGGCCCGCGTACGCGTGGTGGCGCGAGCGCTGACCCGTGTCGGGACGCCGACGCGGGTCAGCGCGTCCAGAAGGTGTCCCCGCAGTCGTAGACGACGCCGTGGCTCGGGCAGACGTACTTGCAGTGGCGCTTGTACAGCGCCCGGTCGCACATCGGGCACGGCCGTCCGCTGGCCTCCGCCGCGTCGCTCGCCTCGCCCCCGGCGTCGCTCATACGCGACACTCGCGGCTCGGAGGCAAGAGCGTTACGCGTGTGCCGACGGAACCCGGTGCGAGCGAGGACGCGAGCGGAGACGGACGGAGGAGAGGAGAACCGTGAACGTGCGGACCGACTCAGCGTCGCGTCAGCTTACGAGCACTCCGACCAGCCACACGACTGGCAGGTCTTGCAGCCCTCGGAGTAGTAGAGGTCCATCGCGCCGCAGTCGGGACACTCGGGGCTCTCGCCGGCCGCGAGGAGGTCCGCGGTCGCGTCGTCGTCGGCCGTGCCGGACTCGGCGGGCTCGCCGACGTCTGCGTTCGGGGAGACGGCGTCGCCGACGTCGACGTCGGCGCTCGCCGCGCCCGCGCCGTCCGTCTCGACGCTCGCGGCGTCATCCTCAGCGAGCTCGGTCAGGTTCTGCTGTTTGGGGACCTGCTTGTCGATCTCGCCGTCGAGGTAGCGGCGCATCGCCGTGCCGATCGCGTCCGGGATGGAGTTGATCTGCTCGCCCTTGTCCCACGCGACCTTCGGGCTGCGGATGCCCTGGAGCTCGCTCGCGATCTCGTCGGGGTCCACGCCGGCGCGCAGCGCCGTCGAGACCGTCTTCGCGAGCGATTCCGTGAAGGAGGCCGTGAAGCCGCCCGAGTTGCCGATGTTGGCGAAGAGCTCGAACGGCCGGCCGTTCTCGTCCTCGTTGATGTTCACGTAGAGCTTCCCGTAGCCCGTGTCGATGCGCTGGGTGACGCCGTAGAGGACGTCCGGGCGCGGGCGCTTCTGGGCGCCCTCCGGGGCGACGTCGATCTCGACGAGCTCGTCGACGTCGTCGCCGACCGCCGCGCGGACCTCCTCGTTGTCGAGGAAGCCCTCGAGGTCGCCGAACGTCTCGCGGATGCTGTCCAGCATCGCCTCGGCGGCCTCGTCCTCCTCCATGTCGCTGAACTCGGTGTTGTCGGCGCGCGTCGTGAGGACCTGCTTCGAGCGCGTCCCGTCGCGGTAGACGGTGACGCCCTTTCCGCCGTGCTCGTAGATGTACTCGTACACCTCGCGCATGTCCTCGACGGACGCGGAGTTCGGGAAGTTACACGTCTTCGAGATGGCGGAGTCGACGCCGTCCTGACACGCGCACTGGACCGCGGCGTGCTGGATACCCGTGAGGTCGGCGGTGACGACGAAGAGTTCGCCGATGGCGTCCGGGACGGTGGAGAGCCCGGAGACGCCGTCGAACTCGTTGTTCGCCATCTGCGCCTGGGCCTCTTCTTTCACCGCGTCCACGTCGACGTCGTTGGCCTCCAGCGTCCGGAGGAAGTAGTCGTCGAACTCGACGAGCATCTCGTCGCCCTGCACGTCGTCGCTGACGTTCTTGTAGTAGGCGACGTTGTAGATCGGTTCACAGCCGCCGGTGGTGTTGCCGACCATCGAGGTCGTGCCCGTCGGCGCGATCGTCGTCGTGTTGTGGTTGCGGATCGCGTACCCGTCCGCGTACGCCTCGGGATCCTCGCCCGTGTGGTGCTCGAACCACTCGGCGTACTCCGTCGGGTTCGCGTACTTCGAGTTGTCCCACTCGTCGAAGGAGCCGCGCTCCTCGGCGAGCTCGTGGGAGGCGGTCTTCGAGCCGTGGTTGATGTGTTGCATCACCTGACTCGCCACCTCGTTCGCGGGCTCGTCGCCGTAGCGCATCCCGAGTTGGACGTAGAGCTGTGCGAGACCCATGATGCCGAGGCCGATCTTGCGCATCTCGGAGACCTTCTCCTCGATCTCCGGGACGGGGAAGTCCGACATCGTGACGACGTTCTCCAAAAAGCGCGTGCCGGTCTCGATGCGGTAGTCGAACTCCTCGACGTCGAGGGCCTCGTCGAGGAAGCGCGAGATGCCCTCGTCGAGGCTGTCGTACTCGTGTTCCTCGCTCCAGACGCGCCAGTCCGGCGCGTCGTCGGCGACGATCGTCGAGAGGTTGATGTGCCCGAGGTTACAGGCCTCGTACTCCTCGAGGGGCTGCTCGCCGCAGGGGTTCGTGGCGAGCATCTCGTGTTCGGGGTGTTCCTCGACGTCGAAGGAGTGCTCGGTGTTCGCGCGATCGAGGTAGACGACGCCCGGCTCGCCGTTCTCGTGGGCGCCCTCGACGATGCGCTCCCAGATGAGCTCCGCGGGGATGGAGAACTCCTCGCCGACGTCGACGTACTCGCCGAGGTCGTAGCGCGCGTACATCTCCTTCGTCTCCGCGGTGGCGATGTGCGGCTCGCCCGTCCGCGGGTTCGTGAAGGTGAACTCCTCGCCGTTCTCGAGGGCGTCCATGAAGTCGTCGGAGACGCCGACGGAGATGTTGAAGTTCGAGAGGTGCCCCTCGACGGCGTTCCGGAGATGCTTTGGCACCTTTCCGTCCTCGTCGATGAGGTCGCGGGCCTCCTCCAGGGCCTCGCTGAACGTCGTGTACGTGTAGTCGTCGGGGTCGTTGAGCTTCAGGCAGTGGGCCAGCGAGACGTCTTTGTTCTTCGAGTGGATGAACTCGATGACGTCCGGGTGGCTGATGCGCATGACGCCCATCTGCGCGCCGCGGCGCGCGCCGCCCTGCGCGATGGTCTCGCACATCTGGTCGAACGTCTCCATGAACGTCATCGGACCGGAGGCGATCCCGCCGGTGGAGCCGACGGGGTCGCCGAAGGGACGCAGCTGCCAGAAGGCGTACCCCATCCCGCCGCCAGACTGGAAGACCTCCGCGGCCTCCTTGGCGGTCTGGTGGATGTCGGTCAGATCGTCGGCGGGCGAGTCGACGAAACACGCCGAGAGCTGCTGGAGCTCGTCGCCCGCGTTCATCAGCGTGGGCGAGTTCGGCATGAAAGCGAGCCGGCTCATCAGCTCCTCGAAGCGCTCCGCCGTGTCCTCGACGTGCGCGCGGACGTCGTCGGGGAGCTCGGGGACGACCGTCTCGTAGGCGAACTTGTTGACGTTCTCCTCGGTGAGGTCGATCTCGACGTCGTCGTCGACGGCGACGTCATCGCCGAAGACCTCCGCGACGAGCTCGTCGCGTCGCGGGTGATCCGGTTTCACCTGATCGGGCGTGACGGTCACGTCGACGCCCTGCTTTTCGGCCTCGAAGACGGCCTCGGCGAGCGCGATGTTCCGCGCGACCCGCGGGAAGAGGTCCTCTTGGTCCTCGATGAGGTCGCCGTCGGCGTTCTGGCGGAGATAGCGCGCCGGCAGGATGTTGTTGTACGCGTTCTCGGTCATCCGCTCGGCGAGCGTGTCGCCGTCGACGCGCTTTATCGGCAGGGTGATCTCGTCCGCGCCGATGTCGTTCGAGCTCATGCGTCGCGCCTCCGTGCTGTTCGGGACGTACAGGTGGGTTTCGGGCTCATAGGTATGGGGTGGTAAGAGGTCGTTCGAGACGACCCATCGTTACTGGCGGATCCGGCATAGGTGTTGCGTCACGTCGAGTCGGACGCGACTCCCTCACACCCGCACCGGTCTCGCGCGTGCTACGTCCGTATTCGCGGGAGGGCCATAACCCCTCGTAAAGCGGTGTGAAAGTGGCCGACCAGACGCGGCTATCCGACCGCAGTCTACGGCTTTTCAGTTTCGCGCGTCGGTCCGCGCGGCCGCCGCGACGGCCCGCGCACCGACACCCGCTCAACGCCCGCCCGGCGGGGATCACGGTTCGGAGACGCCCCCAGACTTTTCGTCTCACCCGCCGACGGACCGCGTATGGCACCACTCGCATCGACGCTTCCGTTCGTCCTCGGTCTCCCCGGTGGCGACCTGGGTTCGCTCGTCGTCGCGCTCGTCGTCGCGCTCCTCGCCGTCTTCGTCGGTAAGTTCGTCCTGAACGTCGCCTCGAAGCTCATCGTCATCGCCGTGATCGTCGTCGGCGCGCTCTGGCTCGTCTCGACGTTTCTCTGAGCCTCACACGCCCGCGAGGAAGTTCGAGACGACGTCGTGGCCGACGCCCGTGAGCACGCTCTCCGGGTGGAACTGGACGCACTCGATCGGGTGCGTCTCGTGGCGGATCCCCATCGGGAGCGTCTCGCCCGCGTGCTCCGTCGTCGCCGTGACGGCGAAGCAGTCGGGGATCTCGGTACAGATCAGCGAGTGATAGCGCCCCGCCTGGAACCCCTGTTCGAGGTCGCGGTAGACGCCCGCGCCGTCGTGGTCGACGGGGTAGGCCTTCCCGTGGACGGGCGCGGGCGCGTGCCCGACCGACCCGCCGTACTCGTACGCCGCGGCCTCCATCCCCAGACAGACGCCGAGGGTCGGCACCTCGTGGCTGAGGCCGGTGAGGACGTCCGCGGTGACGCCGACGTCCCGCGCGTTCTTCGGGTGGCCCGGACCCGGCGAGATCACGAGCGCGTCCGGCTCCTCGGCCGCGACCTCGGCCGCCGTCGCCGTGTTCTTCAGCACCGCCGTCTCGACGCCACGGTGCTCGCTGACGTACTCGACGAGGTTGTACGTGAACGAATCGAAGTTGTCGACGAAGACGACCTTCATCGGGACGCCTCCTCGGGGATCCGCGCGATCGCGTCCAGCGCGTCGAGCACCCCGCCCATCTTCTTCTCCGTCTCCTCGTACTCGCTCGTCGGATCGGAGTCCGCGACGACGCCGGCGCCCGCGCGGACGCGCACGACGTCCGCGCCCGCCGTTCCCGCGCCGTGCTCGACCGTCGCCGTGCGGATGCAGATGGCGACGTCCGCGTCGCCCGTCCACGAGACGTATCCCACGCCGCCGCCGTAGATGCCCCGCGGCGCGCGTTCGAGCTCGTCGATGAGCTCCATCGCACGGACCTTCGGCGCGCCGGAGAGCGTCCCCGCGGGGAACGCCGCGCGGATCGCGTCGAAGGCGTCGAGGTCGTCGCGCAGGCGGCCGGTCACCGTCGACTCGATGTGCTGGACGTGGCTGTACTTGAGGACGCGCATGAACTCGGGGACGCGCACGCTCCCGGCCTCGCTCACGCGCCGGACGTCGTTGCGCGCGAGGTCGACGAGCATCGTGTGCTCCGCGCGCTCCTTCTCGTCCGCGAGCATCTCGCCCGCCAGCCGCCGGTCCTCCACGGGGCTCGTCCCGCGCGGACAGGTGCCCGCGATGGGGTTGTTCAGCACCTCGTCGCCGTGGACGCTCGTGAGCGTCTCCGGGCTCGCGCCGACGACCGTCCGCTCGCCGTGCTGCAGGACGTACATGTACGGCGAGGGGTTGATCTCGCGGAGCGCCGCGTAGAGCCCGAGCGGGTCGAGGTCACCCTCGCGCTCGCGCGTCCGCGAGATCACGCCCTGGTAGATCTCGCCGTCGAGCACCGCCTCCTTCGCGCGCTCGACCGCCGCCTCGTACTCGTCCCGTGGCCCCGCGCTCTCGGCCACGGGGTCGAAGCCGCCGGTCTCGGGCTCGCCGGCTCCCGCGAGCGCGTCCTCGACGCGTTCGACCTCCGCGACCAGGCCGTCGTAGATCGCCCCGACGTCGTCCTCGGCCGGGTCGACGACGGGCGTGCAGACGAGCGAGAGCGTTCCGGTCGCCCGATCGAAGCGCAGGACGCGCGTCGTGAGGACGAACTCCGCGTCCGGCACGCGCGTCGCCGGGCGCTCGACGCCGACCTCGTCGAGCCAGAGGTCGTAGACGGCGTCGTAGGCGACGAACCCCACGAGGCCGCCGTCGAGCAGTTGGCGTTCGCTCTCGGGGAAGCCCCGGCGCTCGGCGTCCGGGAACGCCCCGCGGAGCTGATCGAGGACGTCGCCGTCGCCCGGCGTCACGCTCGCCGCCGCGCGCGTGTCCGCGAGGCGCTCGACCGTCGTGCCGTCCGGCGTCGCGCTCACGACCGCGTCCGGGGCGTAGCCGACGAACGAGTAGCGCGCGTGTCGATCGCCCACCGCGTCGCGCGGCCGGAACGCCCCGCCCGGGTCGGAGGCCGCGGTCTTCTCCGCGGATTCGAGGAGGAACCCGTAGTCCCCGTCCGCGAGCGCCGCGTACGCGCCCAGCGGCGTGACCGCGGCGTCGATCTCGGCCTCGGCGTAGACGACGCCCGGACCGTCGCCGGCCGCGCGCTCTGCGAACGCCTCGCGAGACACGTCGAACGCCATCAGGCCGACACCTCAGCACCGTCGGCGGACGCGCCTGCCGCGTTCGACACGAACGCCCGCACCGCGTCGTGGTCCTTCACGCCGCCCTCGGACTCGACGCCTGACGCGACGTCGACCGCGTAGGGGTCGACCGCCCCGACCGCCTCCGCGACGTTCGCGGGCGTGAGCCCGCCCGCGAGGATCACGGGGACGTCGAGGGACGCCGCGAGGTCGTGCGTCGCCGTCCAGTCGTGCGTTCGGCCGGTACCGCCCGCACCCGATTCGTCCGTCGAGTCTACCAGCAGCGCGTCCGCGGCGTCGGCGTACGCGCGTGCTGACTCGGGCTTCGCCGCGTCGACCGTCTTGACCAGCGCGGCGTCGCAGTCGCCGGCGAGCCGATCGATCGCCCCGACGTCGACGTCCCCGTGGACCTGCACCGCGTCGGTCCCCACCCGTTCGTGGAGCGCCGGGATCGACTCGATGGGCGCCATCGTGACGAGTACCGTCGAGACGAACGGCGGCACCGCCCCGACGAGGGTCGCGGCGCGCTCGGGACTGATCTCGCGGGGCGTGTCCACCGGCACGTCCACGATGAACCCGAGGGCGTCCGCGCCCGCGTCGACGGCCGCCGCGACGTCGTCTGCGTTCGTCAGTCCGCAGACCTTCGTGCGGGTCCGTCCGGGCATCGTCACTGCTCCACGCTCGCGCCGCGGAGCGCGTCCAGCGTCTCGGCGGCCGCACCGGTGTCGATGGCGTCGCGCGCGGCGTCCACGCCGCCTTCGAGGGTGTCCGCCTCGCCGGCGACGTAGACGGCCGCCCCCGCGTTCGCCAGGATGACGTCGCGCTTCGCGCCCGTCACGTCGCCCTCGACGATCCCGCGCAGATCGGCGGCGTTCTCCTCGGGCGTGCCGCCCGCGATGGCGTCGATCGGCGAGCGCGCCAGCCCGAGGTCCACGGGCGTGAGCGTGTACTCCTCGACGTCGTCGCCGTGGACTTCCGCGACGACGGTCTCGTCGTGGATCGTGATCTCGTCGAGGCCGCTCCCGTGGACGACGAGGGCGTCCTCGACCGGCATCTCCGTGAGCGCGTTCGCGATCACGGGGACGAGGTCGGGGTCGTAGACGCCGAGGACCTGCGCGTCCGCGCCCGCCGGGTTCGTCAGCGGCCCCAGCACGTTGAATATCGTCCGCATCCCGAGCTCGCGTCGGGGCCCGATGACGGCCTTCATCGCGGGGTGGAACGCGGGCGCGTGCATGTACCCGATCCCGTAGGTCTCGATGTGGTTCTCCACGGCGTCGGGCGCGGCGTCGAGGTCGACGCCGACCTCCTCCAGGACGTCCGAGCTCCCCGAGGACGAGGAGACGGAGTAGTTGCCGTGCTTAGCCACGGGAACGTCCGCCGCGGCGACGACGATCGCGGACGTCGTGGAGACGTTGATCGTGTTGTAGTCGTCGCCGCCCGTCCCGCAGGTGTCGACGAGCGGGGACCGGTCGGGATCGATCGTGATCGCGGCGTCGCGCATCCCCTGCGCGAAGCCCGCGATCTCCGTCTCCGTCTCGCCCTTCGCGCGCAACCCGGCGAGCAGCGCGCCGATCTGCGCGTCGCTCGCGCCGTCGAAGACGGCGGTCGCGGCGGCGCGTGCCGCCTCCAGCGTGAGGTCCTCCCCGTCGGTGACGCGTTCGATGTAGTCCTGCATGGTGGACACCGGTGTACGATATCGGCCTATGATGTACAAGTCTGTACACCGGTATAAGCCTGTCGCGCTCACGGCGGGTGAGAGTCGTCCCCTCGCCGGCTCCGGTTCGAAACCTTCAACTGTGACCGGGGGTAACGGAGAGATGCGTTCGGAAGCACGCGACGCCGTGCGGGTTGGTGGTCTAGTCAGGCTATGACACCTCCTTGACATGGAGGAGGCCGGCGGTTCAAATCCGCCCCAACCCACTCGACCTTTTGCTGCGCGCTAACTCCGTTAGCGCTAGCAAAAGCTCGGCCAAAAGCACTCCTCTTCACTTCGCTTCGCTCCGTTCGGTCGTCGGCCAGCGCGCGAAGCGCGCTGTGAATCCCCTCGCTCGGGCTTTTCAAGCCGCTCGCTCGGCGAACGCGATCCTCGTGGTCTGTTCAGCCCGGTCGTCGTTGCAGGACCCCTCTCCGTTTTCGTCGTCCCGAAGACACTTACCGATCCGCTCGACTAGTCTCGATTGTGTCACGTTCGGGCCTCCTCGTCGCTTTCGTGGCGTGCCTCGCGGTACTCGCGGGGTGCTCGGGCGCGCCCGTCGGCGACCACACGCAGACGCAACTCCGGACGTACGCGCTCCCGATGCACGCGGTGAACCACGATGACGCGAACCACACCGTGCGCGTCTCGATCCACGCCCACGGGGACGCCCGCAGCGACGAGAACGTCACGCTCGCACCCGGAGAGCGCCAACGCGTCACGACGCTCACGTCGACGAACGCGGACGCGGGGACGACGTACCGCATCGAGGCGCGACTGGACGACGAGCGCGTCGCGCGGAACGTCACGGTCACGGAGGCCGTCGCTCAGCGGGGGACGACGGCGACGCTCGTCGTCACCGACTCCGGCGGCCTGCGCCTCGACGTCGCGGCGTCGTCCTGACCGAGACGCGCCTATCCGTCGAGGGTCGCGCCGCAGTCGGGACAGGTCCCATCGAGGTGGGTGACCGGGGCGTTGCACTCCGGACAGAACTCGCGGTAGCAGACACGCTCTCCCATGTTTGGGCTTACCACGTACACTCTGAAACGTCTTTCGGCGCACCGCTGAGGGCTGCCACGTCGGTTCCGCGAAACGGCGGTTCGCGGGCGCCTGCAACAACCCTTTAGACCCTCCCGGGCCAACTCCGCGGGTACATGGACATCTCCGATATCGCAACGCAGGACTACACCGAGGTCGACGCCGAAGAGCGACTCGGGAAAGTGCGGGCCCTCTTCGAGGACGAGAACCCGAAGGGCGTCATCGTCACGCGCGCGGGCGGCGCGGAGTACGAGGGCGTCATCACGCAAAAGCAGCTCCTCAGCTCGCACATCGAGGACGACACGCGCGCGATCACCCTCGCCAACCCCAGCGGCAACGCCCCGAAGCTCACGCGTACCGAGAACGTCCGTGACGTCGCCCGGAAGCTCGTCGAGGGCGGGACGAAGATCGCGCCGGTCTTCGAGGCCGACCGGCTCTGGGGGATCGTCACCGAAGACCACATCCTCGAGGCGGTCCTCGACAATCTCGACGCGCTGACCGTCGAGCAGATCTACACCGCGGACGTCGTCACCGTCGACGAGGACGCCACCGTCGGGACGGTCATCAACCGCCTGCGCGAGCACGGCATCTCGCGGCTCCCCGTCCTCGACGAGGACGGCGACCTCACGGGCGTCGTGACGACCTACGACCTCGTCCACTTCGTCACGCGCGATATCGAGAAGACGACGCGCGGCGACCGACGCGGCGAGGTCGAGCGGATGCTCGATCTCCCGGTCGCCGACGTCATGTCCGAGCCCGTCACGACGATCCGCCCCGACGACAGCGTCGAGTCGGCCGTGCGCACGATGCTGGAGAACGACTACGCGGGCCTCATCGTCACCACGGAGAACGAACCCGACACGGTGGCCGGCGTGCTGACCAAGACCGACGTGCTGCGCGCGCTCTCCTACACCGAAGAGGAGCACATGGACGTCCAGATCACGGGCATCGATCTCCTCGACGCCCTCGCCCGTGAGGACGTCCGTGAGGGAATCGAACAGGTCACGGAGAAGTATTCGAAGCTGCACGTCCGCCACGCCCACGTGCGTTTCCACGAACACAAAGAGCGCCTGCGCGGCACGCCGCTCATCCAGTGTCAGATCCGCCTCCGGACGAACAAGGGCCAGATCGCCGGCACGGGCGAGGGCTACGGTGCGGACAACGCCTACTACATGGCGCTCGACACGCTCGAACGCAACGTCCTCGAAGTGAAGGGCGTGCAGGCGGATGAGGAGTACCAGGGACAGCTCCTCCGCAAGCTCGGCGAACTCTAGAAGTCGGTACCGTCCGCGGGCGCCTCGAGTCCCCGATCCGTAATCTCGAAGCGCGCGCGCTCTCCCGTCGGCTTCGCTCGGTGCTTCTCTAAGATCGCCCGTCGGGCGTCGCCGCGGAACCGTTCGAGTCTGACGACCGTCGCCGTCCAGTGTTCGAGGGTGTGCCCGCCGAGCGGGCGCGTCCGGTCGGCGTCAGGGTCGGTGTACACCTGATTCGTCACGAGCGCCGCGAGCTCGTGTTTGCGCGCGAGCGAGAGGAGGTGCGTCACCTGCCGTGCGACCTCGCGCAGCGCCTCGCCGTTCTCGCTTCCGGCCTCGGTCCGCCGCAGCCGGTAGAACCCCGTTGCGGAGTCGAGGACGAGGAGGTCCGCGCGCTCCGCGAACCCCTCCGCGTCCTTCACCGCCTCGGCCTGCTCGTCGAAGTCGTGGGCCTCGCTGACGACGATGCGCTCGGCGGCGGCGTCGGGGTCGTCCGCGACCGCCGAGAGCACCTGCTCGAAGCGGTCGGGCGAGAGCCCCTCAGTGTCGACGTAGACAGCGGTCCCGCCGTTCGCGGCGACGTGCGCGGCCGCGGCGAGCGCGACCGTCGTCTTCCCCGCGCCCGGCGGGCCGTACACCTGCGTGACCGCCTCGCGCTCCAGTCCGCCGCCGAGGAGGTCGTCGAGCGGCGCACACCCCGTCGTCAGTGCACTCATTCGTCGACAGTAGCGCGCCGCTCGGGAAAAACGCGCCGATACCCGGGGTCGCGCCTCCACCCACGCCCGGGAAGGTTTTTGCCCGCGCTCGTCGTGCGTCCCGTCGTGATCGTCGTCGACACCGACGACTTCGAGGTCTACCACGAGGTCGTCGGCGAACTCCGCGAGCGCGGTGTCGCGTTCACGACCGTCGAACCCGGGGACCCCCTGCCCGCCGACACCGACGCCGTCATCACGGGCCCCGGAGACGACGTGGACGTCCCCTGTGACGTCGTCGTCGCGGACCCGGACGATCCCCGCGTGGCCGTCGAGGAGGCCCTGACCCTCCTCCGTGGCGGCGGGCGCACCGTCGTCGGTGTCGACCCCGGGCCGCGACCCGGAATCGCCGTCCTCTCGGGCGATCTCGTCGTCGCCGTCTTCCACGTCCCCGTCGCGGACGCGGCGGACGTCGTGCTGGAGGAAGTCGCGGACGCCCCCGATCCGCTCGTCCGCGTCGGCGACGGCGCCCGCCGCCACGGCGTGCGGATCATCGACGGCCTCGACGACGTGACGGTCGAGCTCGTCGACGAGACGGGGACGACGCCCTACCTCGGACGCGGCGCGCGCGGGATGGACGACGTGCTCGCCGCCGTCAACATCGCGCGCCTGACGGGCGACGTCGTCGGCGGGCGCAGCTTCGAACCGACCGCCGGCGAGCTCGACGTCATCAAGCAGCGCTCGCGCGAGCGGTCCGCCGAGAACCGCACCATCACCGAGGACCTCGCCCGCCGGGTCGCCACGGGCGAACTGACGCTCGACGAGGCGCTCGAACGACACGAGGGCGAGTAGCGTTAGCGTCCGGCGGACGCCCCGTGATCAGTCCCCCGCGCGAGCCGCGCGCACCGCCTCGACCGCGCGGCGCATGACCTCTCGGACGGGGAGGTCGGTCTCGCGCGCGACCGCGTGGGCGTCGTCGTACTCCGCGCTGTAGTCGTAGACCTCGCCCTCGGCGTCGCGCGCCACCTTCACCGCTACCTCGTGGACCTCGTCGCCGACCGCGATCTCGGCGGTCTCGAACTCCCGATCGGCGATCCAGCGGTGGCTCGCGCCGGTCTCGCGGATCCCGAGCGTCCCCGTCTCCTCGGCGAGACGGCGCGCGATTGCCCCCGCGTCGGCGGGTTTCGCGACGACCTTCACGAGGTGGCCGGGCCGGGACTTCTTCATCGTCAGCGGGACGACGGAGACGTCGCGCGCCCCCGCCTCGGTGAGCGTGTCCTGGAGACCGCCGAGCACCTCCGGCGGCGCGTCGTCGAGGTTCGTCTCCAAGACGACGACGTCGTCGCGGACGAGTCCGTTCCGCGTTCCGTCTGCCGCGGTCCCGTCGGTCGGCTCGGACTCCGTCTCGCCTTCCCCGCCGAGGACGGCGCGGAGGACGTTCGGTCGCTCGCCGAGATCCATCGACCCCGCACCGTACCCCGACTCCGAGACGCGCAGCGCCGGGGCGTCGTCGACGCCCTCGGCGTAGTGGGCGAGGAGCGCCGCGCCGGTCGGCGTGAGCAGTTCGGCCTCGACGGGCCCGCCGCGGAGGCGCCACGACGCGCGCTCGGCGATCTCGACGACCGCGGGCGCGGGGACGGGGTACGTGCCGTGGTGCATCGACACCTCGCCGCTCCCCGCGAAGACGGGCGTCGTCACGATCCGATCGGGATCGAGGTCGTCGAGGAGGAGCGCGACGCCGACGACGTCCGCGATGGCGTCGTCAGCCCCGACCTCGTGGAAGTGTACGTCGTCGAGATCGGTACCGTGGACGGCGGCCTCGGCGCGACCCAACACTTCGAAGACCGCGAGCGCGTCCGTCTCGACGCGCTCGGGGAGGTCCATCGATTCCACGAGGGCGACGACGTCGGCGTAGGTCCGGTGGGGGCCGTGCCCCTCGGCGTCGTCGTGACCGTCCGCCACGTCGCCGTGGTCGCTCTCCGCGCCGATGTGATCGCGCTCCGCGTCGCCGTGGCCGTGATCGCGTTCGCCGGGTGTCGCATTCTGCGCCTCGGCGTCGTGCGCGACCGTCACCGACGCGGCGCGGACCCCTCGTTTCGTCACCGTCGTCACGTCGTAGGAGACGCCGAGGGCGTCCTCGACGCGTTCGAGGGCGGTCGGGTCGGCGCCGGCGGCGACGAGCGCACCGAGGAGCATGTCGCCGCTCGCGCCCGTGCGGCCGTCGAAAGCGAGCGTGGTCATACCGGCAGGGGGTGCGCGGCGGCGAAAAGCGTGCCCCTTCGGCGACACCGGCCGATGTTCGTGCGAGCGTCAGCGCTATGTGTCCGGATGTGATACCGTGACACATAGGGCTCGTCCGGGGGAAGACGTTTCCCTCGCGCGGCGAGAAACCATCCACATCGGACACCCCTGACAATGAACGAAGTCCAACTCGAGGTTGCGAAGGCGTACCCGAACGACTCGGGACGCGGTATCGCGCGCCTCGACCCCGACACGCTGTTGCACCTCAAGCTCAGTCCGGGCGACATCATCGAAATCGAGGGCGGCGACACCACCGCCGCGAAGGTCTGGCGGGCCGACCGGCAGGACTGGAACACCGACACGGTCCGCATCGACGGCTTCACTCGGCAGAACGCGGACGTCGGAATCGGCGAACGCGTCGAGATCCGGAAGGCGGAGGCCGAGAAGGCCGACTCGCTCGTCCTCGCGCCGCCCGAAGAGGCGAGCGTCCAGTTCGGAAGCGACGCGGCCGGCATGGTCAAACGCCAGATCCTCAAGCGCCCGGTCGTCTCGCGAGACATCGTTCCCGTCATGTCCTCCACGAACCACCCGTTCATGCGCTCCCCGGGGCAGGCGATCCCGCTGATCGCCGTCGAGACCGAACCCGAGGGCGTCGTCCTCGTCACCGAGGACACCGACGTCGAACTGCGCGAGGAGCCCATCAGCGGCTTCGAGCGCACCGGCGGCGGTATCACCTACGAGGACATCGGCGGCCTCCAGAACGAGATCCAGCGCGTCCGGGAGATGGTCGAGCTCCCGATGAAACACCCCCAGATCTTCCAGAAGCTCGGCATCGAGCCCCCGCAGGGGGTGTTGCTCCACGGGCCGCCCGGCACCGGGAAGACCCTGCTCGCCAAGGCCGTCGCCAACGAGACGTCGGCGAGCTTCTTCTCCATCGCCGGCCCGGAGATCATCTCGAAGTATTACGGCGAGTCGGAACAACAGCTCCGGGAGATCTTCGAGGACGCGAAGGAGGACTCGCCCTCCATCATCTTCATCGACGAACTCGACTCCATCGCACCCAAGCGCGAGGACGTCACGGGCGAGGTCGAGCGTCGCGTCGTCGCCCAGCTCCTGACGATGATGGACGGCCTCGAAGGCCGCGGCCAAGTGATCGTCATCGCGGCGACGAACCGCGTCGACGCCGTCGACCCCGCGCTCCGGCGCCCCGGTCGCTTCGATCGGGAGATCGAGATCGGCGTCCCCGACGAGGTGGGCCGCGAGGAGATCCTCAAGATCCACACGCGCGGCATGCCCCTCTCCGACGACGTCAACCTCGGTCACCTGGCCGGCGAGACGCACGGCTTCGTCGGCGCGGACATCGAGAGCCTCACGAAGGAGGCCGCGATGCGTGCGCTCAGACGCTACCTCCCCGAGATCGACCTCGACGAGGAGGACATCCCGCCGAGCCTCATCGACCGGATGATCGTCAAGCGCGAGGACTTCCGCGGCGCCCTCGGCGAGGTCGAACCGTCGGCGATGCGCGAGGTGCTCGTCGAACTACCGAAGATCTCGTGGGACGACGTCGGCGGACTCACCGAGGCCAAACAGGACATCCAGGAGGCCGTCGAGTGGCCGCTGAGCAGCCCCGAGAAGTTCGACCGGATGGGGGTCGACCCGCCCGCGGGCGTCCTCCTCTACGGCCCGCCCGGCACCGGAAAGACGCTCATGGCGAAGGCGGTCGCCAACGAGACGAACGCGAACTTCATCTCGGTCAGGGGCCCCCAGCTCCTCTCGAAGTGGGTCGGTGAGTCCGAGAAGGCCATCCGTCAGACCTTCCGGAAGGCCCGGCAGGTCTCCCCGACGGTGATCTTCTTCGACGAGCTTGACTCGCTGGCCCCCGGTCGCGGGCAGGAGGTCGGCAACAACGTCTCCGAGCGCGTCGTCAACCAACTCCTCACCGAACTGGACGGCCTGGAGGAGATGGGCGAGGTGATGGTGATCGGCGCGACGAACCGCCCCGACATCATCGATCCCGCGCTCATCCGCTCCGGGCGCTTCGACCGCATGGTCATGGTCGGTCAGCCCGGCGTCGAGGGCCGCGAGCGGATCCTCGAGATCCACACGCAGGACACGCCGCTCGCCCCCGACGTCTCGCTGCGCGAGCTCGCCGAGATCACCGACGGCTACGTCGGGAGCGATCTCGCCTCCATCGCCCGCGAGGCCGCCATCGAAGCGCTCCGCGACGACGACTCGGCCGAGGAAGTCGAGATGCGCCACTTCCGCGCGGCCCTCGAGAACGTCCGGCCCACCATCACCGAGGACATCCTCGACTACTACGACCAGGTCGAGGAGCAGTTCAAGGGCGGTAACACGCCCGGGCAGGACCGCCGGCAGGGCAGTCACATCGGGTTCCAATAGTCCCTCTTGTCAACCCCGGCTTCCCCGGGGCCGACAAAGGCGACGACGAAAGCACCTTCGGACCTCCTCTGGGTCCTCGGACTCCGCGCCTCCGGTACCGGTGCGAGTGAACCGCGCGACTACCGGATCTGTCTGTCCTCCCGTCGCGCGGCTGCGAGCCCGCGTGATTCGGCCGACCCACATCGGCGTCGACGCGGCCGTCCGCATATCTCCTCGTCGACCCTCCCGTCTCAGTAGACGAGTCCCGCCACGACGTGACCGACCGCGTCCCCGCACCGAGAGAGGCCCGTCGCCGTCGCTCGACGGGTGAGAGAACGGAGGAGAGAGGCGGTGGTTGTTACTCGACGAGGACCGCGTTGACCTGCCCGTCCTGTCCGGGGCGGGAGGTGACGCGCGCACGCCCGACGGACGTCTCGATGACCGCGCCCTTCGTGATGATGTTCCGGCGGGCGTAGTTCGGGTTCGCGTCGTTCTCGACGACGTCCTCGATGGTCGCGTGCTCGGTTTCGCCGTCGTCGGTGACGTTGGCGACGTCCGTGGAGAGCGCGCGGACCTTCGTCCCGCTCCCGCGGGCGTCGACGACGCGGAAGCGGCCCTCGCCGACCGTCGTCTCCGTGGGGGAGCGACCGAGCTGGTGCTTCTTCTTCTTCGAGTGCGGGCGGGTTCGCGCACCCGTCTTCGTGCGCTTGGAGCGGCCCTGGTTCTGCATACCCCGAGATGGCGTCGTTACGTACTAAAACCGTTCGATCCGGTGGGAACCCGCCGTCTTTAGGCCGTCGCGCGCGCTCTCCGGACACATGAGCCTCCGCGTCGCCGTCGGCGCGCCCTTCGTCTCCGAGGGACGCGACCGGCTCGGCGAACACGAGTTCGTCGTCGCCCTCTCGCTCGACCGGGACTGGATGAGCCCGGATCAGGCCAAACGCCTCGTCGACGTCGCGACGGGCGAGGGACTCCTCGAACGCGACGAGGGCGACCTCGTGGCGGCGTTCGACCTCGACGCGGTCACCATCTCCGAGGAGTTCTCGCCCGACGAGTCGCTGTTTCAGGAACGCTCGGCGTTCGAGACCGCGCTCGACGCCGTCGTCTCGGCCGGGGCGGACAGACAGGAGACCGTCGCGGCCGTCAACGCACTCCAGCGGGACTTCGGCGTGACGGCCGACGTCGCCGCCGTCCTCCACGCGCGTCGGGAGGGCGTCGACGTCGCCGCGGCCGCTCGCAAGGCCGGAGAGGACCTCTGAATGGTCGAGCGCGAACTCGACGACGGCACGCGGATCGCCAAACTGCTCGCCTCGGAGATCACGGGCCGCGAGGCCGGTCCGTTCGCGGACGCGGCCGTGACGGACGCCGACCCGGACGTCGAGGCGACACCCGCCGGGGCGCGAGCGTACGACGTCACGCTCGGCGACGTGCGCGTCGCGTCCGTCTTCGTCCTCCCCGAGCGCGTCCGCGTCGAGTTCGGGGTCGGTCTCGACGCCGCGAAGCGCGCCGCGGACGACGCGGACCTCCGCACGCGCCCCCGCGCGACGACACCGCCCTCGCTCCTCGTCTTCGTCGAGGACGGTGCCGAGGCGAAGCGCGTTCTCCCGGCGTTCCGGGCCGCGCTCGACGCGGCGCGCGAACAGTACGTTTAGGCCCGCTCGACACGCACCGACGCCATGGGCTTCTTCGAGGACCTCGCGGCGCGTATCGACTCGCGGGACACGATGGTCTGCGTCGGACTCGATCCCGATCCCGATCGCCTCCCCGACGGGGTTCGGGACGCCGCGTTGCCGCGCTGGCAGTTCAACCGTCGGATCATCGACGCCACGCACGAGTACGCGGCCGCGTACAAGCCGAACGCGGCCTTCTACGAGGGCGCTGACGGGTGGCGCGCGCTCGCGGAGACGATCGCGTACGCCCACGGCAAGGACGTCCCGGTGATCCTCGACGCCAAGCGCGGCGACATCGGCAACACCGCCCGACAGTACGCGAAGGCGCTCGACCGGGCCGACGCGATCACGGTCAACCCCTACATGGGCCGCGACAGCCTCCAGCCGTTCCTCTCCCGGGAGGAGAAGGGGATCTTCGCCCTTTGTCGCACCTCGAACCCCGGCGGGAAGGACTTCCAGAACCTCGAACTCGCGTCGTACGACGAGTACCTCTACGAGCACGTCGCGCGGCGCATGGCCGAGTGGGACGAGTACGGCAACGTCGGCCTCGTCGTCGGCGCGACCCGCCCCGCGGAACTCGAACGCGTCCGGGAGCTCGCACCCGACCTGCCCTTCCTCGTGCCGGGCGTCGGCGCGCAGGGTGGCGACGCCGAGGCCGCGGTCGAACACGGCCGCACCGCCGACGGCGTCGGCGTCGTCAACTCCACGCGCGGGATCATCTTCGCGGGCGAGGACCGAGAGGACTGGGACCGCGCGGCCGGCGCGGCCGCCAAGCGACTCCGCGACCGACTGAACGAGTACCGCTGACGCCCGCTGGCGCGCCCGTCAGACACGTCGCCGCACGGTATCGCCGTACGCGACCGAATCGGCACCGCCGTCGCCACGCTCGTGGGACCAACCGCCCGCGACCGTCTCACCGCGCGCTATCGCGGTCCGGGAAAGCCGTTCTCGTCTCCTCCTCTCGATCGGCGTTCCTCCGCCGCACACTCCTCGCAGAGCCCGAGCCCCGGATCGTAGTGTGCCCGACAGACGACGGCCCCACAGCGCTCGCACGCGAACTGCGCCTCCGCGGCCTCGCAGATCTGACAGAGTCCGGTGACGCTCATACGGTCCCGCAGGCGACGACGATACATCAACCCGGGGGCCGGCGCGGGACGCGGACCGACGTCCGATCGACGACGGTTCTCCGTGAATACGGACGCCTCGGGTCGTCTCCGGAGTCTTCCCCGGGGAAGGCTTTTGGTAGGTGGTCACTAACACGCACCCATGAGCGTCGACCGATCCGTCCTGCATCGCGCGCTCGAACGCGGCGAGCAGGAGGGTGGGCACGTGGAGTTCAAAGAACGCCTCACGCGCGAGGTCCACCTCGCCGAGGGACGACTGGAGAGCCTGGCCGCCCAGCTCCGTCACCGCGTCCTCTCCGGCGACGGCGAGGCGCAGTACGTCGTCGGCGTCACCGACGACGGCGGCATCGCCGGAATCGACCCCGAGGCCTTCTCGGAGACCCTCGACGTCCTCAGCCTCCTCGCCGAGGAGGCCAGCGCCCACATCGACGACGTCCAGACGTGGGGGACGGAGGGACGCGGGCTCGTCGGCGTCGCCACGGTCCGCGACGGCGGCCAGCTCACCGCCGACGACGACCACGTCATCGTCGGCACCGCCGGCCACGTCGACCACGGGAAGTCCACGCTCGTCGGCTCGCTCGTCACCGGCCGGGCCGACGACGGGGACGGCGACACCCGGAGCTTCCTCGACGTCCAACCCCACGAGGTCGAACGCGGCCTCTCCGCCGACCTCTCGTACGGCGTCTACGGCTTCGACGGCGACGGGCCGGTCCGCGTCGAGAACCCCCACCGGAAACACGAGCGCGCCGCCGTCGTCGAACGCGCCGACCGCGTCGTCTCCTTCGTCGACACGGTCGGTCACGAACCGTGGCTCCGCACGACGATCCGCGGCCTCGTCGGGCAGAAACTCGACTACGGCCTGCTCGTCGTCGCCGCCGACGACGGCCCGACCGATACGACGCGCGAACACCTCGGCGTCCTCCTCGCCACCGAACTCCCCACGATCGTCGCCATCACCAAGACCGACCTCGTGGACGACGCCCGGGTCGAGGAAGTCGAGCGCGACGTCGAACGCCTCCTCCGCGACACCGGCCGGACCCCGCTTCCCGTCGAGCGCCACGGCGTCGACGCCGCCGTCGAGGAGACGGACGACGCCGTCGTCCCCATCGTCCGCACGAGCGCCGTCGGCGGCGACGGACTCGACGTTCTCGACGAGCTGTTCGAGCGCCTCCCAAAGACCGCCGCGGCCGGCAGCGACTTTCGCATGTACGTCGATCGCTCGTACAGCGTCACCGGCGTCGGCGCCGTCGCCTCCGGGACGATCAAGTCGGGGACCATCGCGGCCGGCGACGAGCTCCTCCTCGGTCCCTTCAGCGACGGCTCCTTCCGCGAGGTCGAGGCCCGCAGCATCGAGATGCACTACCACCGCGTCGACAAGGCCGAGGCCGGTCGGATCGTCGGCATCGCGCTCGCCGGCGTCCGCGAGTCCGAACTCGAACGCGGCATGGTGCTCGTCCCGCGCGACGCCGACCCGACGCCGACGCGCGCCTTCGAGGCAGAGGTGATGGTCCTCAACCACCCCACGCGGATCGACGACGGCTACGAACCCGTCGTGCACCTCGAAACCGCGAGCGAGGCCGCGCGCTTCCACCCCGAGGGCGGCCAGCTCCTCCCCGGCGACACCGGGCGCGCGACGGTCGAGTTCAAGTTCCGCCCCTATCTCGTCGAGACGGGCCAGCGCTTCGTCTTCCGCGAGGGGTCGAGCAAGGGCGTCGGCACCGTCACCGAACTCCTCGACTGACTCCGGGCACTCCGGGCGACCGCGCGGCTAGACCCCGAAGCTCTCGGCGAGGACGTCCTCGCTCGTTCTCCCGAGCGCGTACGTCGGTCCGCCGACGACGTTCACCGTCACCTGCGCGGGCCCGAAGACGCCCGCCGCGACCTCCGAGAAGTCCCACTCGACGTCGTCGAAGACCTCGCCGAGCGGTCGCTCGTACTCCTCGCTCGCCGTCGACGGCACGGCCTCGAACGCCGACGCGTCGTCCGTCTCCACCGTCATGTACACCTGTCCGCCGTACGCGAGCGCGTCCATCTCCCGAGCGATGGCCGTCGACTCGTCGCCCGCGACCGGTGCGACCGGCGCGCGACCGTTCACCGACCGGATCGATCGGGGATCGTACCCCGCCTCGAAGAGACGGAAAGTCGCCATCTCGGCCGCCCGCGCCGCCGCGGAGACGCTCCCCGAGATCGACCCCGCCGCGTACGTCGGGAGGTAGAGCCCGTCCGTGTTCACCTCCGCGCGATCCGCGATCACGCGCGCGACGCCCTCGTCCGGGAGGTCGTCCGACTCCAAGGTCAGCACGGAGAGGTCGAACGCGTCCGTGTAGCCGAGCTCACGGAACTCCGCCTCCTCGGCGACGAGCGCGCGCGCCGGCCCCGACCCCAGCGCTTCGAACCCGTCCGCCGAGAGCTCCCACCCCGCCTTCTGCGAGCAGAGCAACGCGAGATCCGGCCGATCGCACGCGAGTTCGACGTGCGTGAACGGGGCGCCCGCCACGTCCGCCATCCCCGTCTGTACCGTCGCCAACCCCGCCGTCTGTATCTCCGCGAGGAGGAGACCGGCCTCGATCCCGCCCGCGTGGTCGACGCCGAAGTCCAAGACCGTCGCGCCGTTCTCCAGGTCGAACGCCCCGACGTCGAGTTCGCCCGCGAACTCCACCGCCTCGTCGGCCAACTCGACCGCCATCCGGTTGATGCTCTCCATGCCCCCGCGTTCGGCCGTCCCGCGGTAAAACGTTTGCAGTACACGCCGCCGATAGCTCCATACGCGCACGCGTCCGGGCATGCGTATGGCTGACACGAGACGCGATCGGCCGCCCGAGCCGACCTTCGAACACGCCTTCGACGTCGAGGCCGAGATCGACCCCGCGATCGAGATCGGCGACACCGGCGACGGCCACCGTCGCATCATCCCCATCGCCGGCGGGACCGTCAGCGGCCGCGTCGAGGGCGAGGTGTTGGCCGCCGGCGCCGACTACCAGCTCTTCCGCGCCGACCGTCCGAGCACCCTCGTCGCAAAGTACGCCATCGAGACGACGGACGGCGATCGGATCTACGTCGAGAACGAGGGGATTCGGTTCGCGCCGCCCGAGGTCAGCGAGCGTATCCGCGACGGCCGCGACGTCGACCCGGACCAGGTCTACTTCCGATCGGTCCCCTCTTTCGAGACCGCCGCCCCCGACCTCCAGTGGCTCACCCGCAGCGTCTTCGTCGCCACCGGCGTCCGGATGCCCGACGGCGTCCACCTCGCCGTCTACCGCGTCGCCTGACGGCCCCGACCGACCCACTCGGCTCGTCGCGATTTGAGGCGATTTCACCGTCGCCGTCCCGCGCCCGTCACTCCGTTCGACGCCGCGCCTCCCTCCCCAGCTCCCGCTCCACGTCCGCGACCTTCTCCGCGGCCGATTCGTCGGACGTCCGCTTGTCGTCGATCTTCAGGAACGTGCTCACCCGATCGCCCGGTACCGCCTCGTGGGCCGCCTCGACCGCGTCGAAGAGCGTCCCGACGTCGCCGGCCTCGATGGTCGTCCCCATCGGCGTCGTCTCGTAGGAGACGTCGAAGTCGTCCAGCGCCTCCACGGCTTTCGCCACGTCGGCCGCCATGCTTCCCTCTCGAACCGGTGCGACGCTCAGCAGTGCGATCACCGTCATAGCCGGAGAGACGACCGGCTACGTCTTTACTTTCACGCGTGCGCGAGCGTCGAACGCTACGCTCGGGAGTGTGGTGGGGTCGAGATGCGGGGTCTCTGGGACGTACGTACGCCCTCGGCGCGCTTCGCTGAGCGCCCTAGTCGATCGACCGAGCGGCGTACTTCGCCGGAGATGGGTTCGGAGAAGACGGGGATGCACTGGCTGGGATTTGAACCCAGGTTGTGACCATGGCAAGGTCACGTGATACCACTACACTACCAGTGCGCGTCTGCAACTCAATCGAAGTGCCGGGTATAAAAAAGACTTTCGAAGCGGCGTCGCGCCCTCGTCGTGTTCGGGCTGGTCGTGCCTCCGCCTAGCACACGTGTGCGTCAGTGAGACGGCTTCACGAGGCTGTACTCGTAACGACACCCTTTTTAGCGCCCCGTCGGTAGTGGAGTTACAGTCTCGTGACGAGACGTGGACGCGAACAGGCATGACACGCAGCGTACTCGTGCCGTCGTCCATCTGCCGGGAAGCCGAGGACAAACGCGAGGCGACTCGCAAGCTCGGCTACGTGGCCCGCGCGGCCGCGGTCTTCCGGGCGGATCGCCTCGTGGTCTTTCCGGACCCCGAGGGGGAACGCCGCTGGGGCGTCGGGTTCGTCGAAACGGTGTTGCGGTACGCCGCGACGCCACCCTACCTCCGAAAGGAGGCCTTCGACACCCGCGACGAACTGGAGTACGCCGGCGTCCTGCCGCCGCTCCGCCTCTCGTCATGGACCGGCTCCGAATCGAGCGGTTCGGGGTCGCATCGAGAAGGGATCGTGACCCAGGTCGGATCTGAAGGGCGCGTTCGGGTCAATTGCGGAATGCAACACCCGATCTCCCTCCACCTCCCCGACGGTATGGAGGTTTCGGAGGGGGAGCGCGTGACCATCAGGGTATCTTCGCGACGACCGGTCCGAGCGAAGATCGCCTCGGAGGCCCCACCGGGCTTCCAGGTCTTCACTCGGGCCATCGGGAACGAACTCGACCGTCCGGACGCCGGCGTCCGGGTCGCCACGTCACGCTTCGGGGTGCCAGTCGGCGCCGCGAACGTGGGCGACCTGGCTCGGCGCGTCCACGAAGACGGACTGACCGTGGCGTTCGGCTCGCCCGAACGCGGGCTTCCGCCCATGCTCGGCCTCACCGCCGAGGCGGTCAGCGAGTTCGACCCCGCCCAGTCCACCCGCGCACCCGGGGGGTTCGACACCTGGCTCAACACCATCCCCGACCAAGGTAGCGAGGTCGTGCGAACCGAAGAAGCGATGTTCGCCTCACTCGCATGCCTGACGCTCACGGAGTGATACGATGCCACAACCAAATCGACCACGCAAAGGCTCTCTGGGGTTCGGTCCCCGTAAGCGCGCGGCGAGCGAAGTCCCGCGCTTCAACAGCTGGCCCGACGACGACGGCCAGCCCGGACTTCAGGGATTCGCCGGGTACAAGGCAGGCATGAGTCACGTCGTGATGGTGGACGATAAGTCCAACTCTCCCACCGAGGGAATGGAGACGACCGTCCCCGTCACCGTCGTCGAAACACCCACGATGCGCGCCGCCGCGGTGCGGGCGTACGAGGACACGCCGTACGGCAAGAAGCCGATCACGGAAGTCTGGTCCGAGGACCTCGACGCGGACCTCGACCGGACCCTCGACGTCCCCTCCGAGGGCGCGCGCGGCGATTACGGCGCCATCGAGGAGCTCGTGGAGAACGGTGCGGTCGACGACCTCCGCGTCGTCACCCACACCGTTCCCGCGGGCCTCAGCGGCGTCCCGAAGAAGAAGCCAGACGTCATGGAGACGCGCGTCGGCGGCGGCTCGATCGACGAGCGCGCCGACTTCGCGCTCGAACTCCTCTCTGAGGGCGGCGAGCACGAGTTCGGTGACGTCTTCCGCGCCGGCGAGTTCCTCGACGCCTCCGGCGTCACCAAGGGCAAGGGCACCCAGGGCCCCGTCAAGCGCTGGGGCGTCCAGAAACGCAAGGGCAAGCACAAGCGCCAGGGCTGGCGGCGCCGCATCGGGAACCTCGGTCCGTGGAACCCCTCCCGGGTTCGCTCGACGGTTCCCCAGCAGGGCCAGACCGGCTACCACCAGCGCACCGAACTCAACAAGCGCCTCGTCGACTTCGGCGACGGCGACGACAAGGCGGTCGACGCCGCGGGCGGATTCCCGAACTACGGGGACGTCTCCGGCTCGTACGCCCTCATCAAGGGTTCGCTGCCCGGCCCCGAGAAGCGCCTCCTGCGCTTCCGCCCGGCCATCCGACCCAACGAATCGCCGCGCCTCGACCCCGAGGTGCGCTACGTGAGCACCGCGTCGAACCAGGGCTAAATTATGCAGGCAACAGTCCGTGGCCTCGATGGCGACGACGCCGGCTCCGTCGACCTCCCGGAGGTCTTCGAGACGGCGTACCGCCCCGACCTCATCCGTCGGGCGGTCCTCGCCGCACAGGCCAATCGAAAACAGCAGTACGGCGCTGACGAGTACGCGGGTCTGCGAACCCCCGCCGAATCCATGGGCAGCGGACGCGGTATGGCCCACGTCCCGCAGACGAACGGACGTGGCGCGCGTGTCCCGCAGACCGTGGGCGGCCGGAAGGCGCACCCGCCGAAAGCAGAGAAAGACCAGGGCAAGACGGTCAACAAAAAGGAGCGCAAGCTCGCCGTCCGGTCCGCCATCGCGGCGACGACCGACGCCGAGCTCGTCGCAGAGCGCGGTCACGAGTTCGACGACGACCTCGAACTCCCGCTCGTCGTCTCGGACGACTTCGAGGACCTCGTGAAGACGAAGGAGGTCGTCTCCTTCCTCGAGGCCGTCGGCGCACACGACGACGTCGAGCGCGCGGACGACGGGAAGACCGTCCGCGCCGGGCAGGGCAAGCTCCGCGGTCGCAAGTACCGCGAGCCCAGCTCCGTCCTCTTCGTCACGTCGAGCGAGACCGGTCCGTCGAAGGCCGCCCGCAACCTCGCGGGGGTCGACGTCGCGACCGCCGCCGAAGTGAACGCCGAGGACCTCGCGCCCGGCGCCCACGCCGGCCGGCTCACCGTCTGGACCGAGAGCGCGCTCTCGGAGGTGGCCGAGCGATGAGCGGTATCATCGAATATCCACTCGTCACGGAGAAGGCGATGGACGACATGGACTTCGGTAACAAGCTCCAGTTCATCGTCGACGTCGACGCGACGAAGACCGACGTCAGCGAGGAGATCTCCTCGCAGTACGACGTCACGGTCGAGTCCGTCAACACGCAGGTGACGATGGACGGGACGAAGAAGGCCATCGTCAAGCTGTCCGAGGAGGACGACGCGCAGGACGTCGCCTCCCGGATCGGGGTGTTCTAACAATGGGACGCAGGATTCAAGGTCAGCGACGTGGCCGCGGGACGAGCACGTTCCGCGCGCCGTCGCACCGATACAAGGCGGAACTGTCGCACAAGAAGCCCGAGGGCGACGTGCTCTCCGGCGAGGTCGTCGACATCGAGCACGACCCCGCGCGGAGCGCCCCCGTCGCTCGCGTCGAGTTCGACGACGGCGATCAGCGCCTCGTCCTCGCCGCCGAGGGCGTCGGCGTCGGCGACACGCTCGAGGTCGGTATCTCGGCGTCCGTCGAGCCCGGTAACACGCTCCCGCTCGCCGAGATCCCCGAAGGGGTCCCCGTGAGCAACGTCGAGCACCAGCCCGGCGACGGCGGGAAGTTCGCGCGCGCCTCCGGCGTCAACGCGGACCTCGTCACGCACGAGCGCGACGCCGCGGTCGTGCAGCTCCCGAGCGGTGAGGTCAAGCGCCTCTCTCCGGACTGTCGCGCCACCATCGGCGTCGTCGCCGGCGGCGGTCGGACGGAGAAGCCGTTCGTGAAGGCCGGCAACAAGCACCACAAGATGAAGGCCCGCGGGACGAAGTGGCCGCGCGTCCGTGGTGTAGCGATGAACGCCGTCGACCACCCGTTCGGTGGCGGCGGCCGCCAGCACCCCGGTCGCCCGAAGAGCGTCTCGAAGAACGCACCGCCCGGACGGAAGGTCGGGGACATCGGCTCCCGACGCACCGGCCGTGGAGGGAACTAACGCATGAGTACGGAATACCGCACCGGCCGCGAGGGTGAGTTCACCTACCGCGGCTACGAGCTTGACGAACTCCAGGACATGGATCTGGAGGACGTCGCGGAACTGCTCCCCGCGCGACAGCGGCGAACCATCACCCGTGGCCTCTCCGAGGAGCACGAGAAGGTCCTCGAGAAGGCACGAGCGCGCGACGCCGAGGAGACGGCGAACAACCCGATCCGCACGCACCTCCGTGACATGCCCGTCCTCCCCGAGTTCGTCGGGCTGACCTTCGCGGTCTACGACGGACAGGAGTTCGGGCGCGTCGAGGTGCAACCGGAGATGATCGGTCACTACCTCGGCGAGTTCGAGCTGACGCGTAGCTCGGTCGAACACGGGCAGGCGGGTATCGGCGCGACCCGCTCCTCGAAGTTCGTGCCGCTCAAATAACCCATGGGAATCAGCTACAGCGTGGACGCCGACCCGGAGACCACCGCGAAGGGGATGCTCCGCGAGCGGCCGATCAGCCTGAAGCACAGCAAGGCCATCGCCCGCGAGATCAAAGGCGAGACGGTCGCGGACGCCGAGGAGTACCTCACCGCGGTGCTGAACGAGGAGAAGTCGGTGCCGTTCAAACAGCACAACACCGGCGTCGGACACCGCTCCGACATCGAGGGCTGGGACGCCGGCCGCTATCCGGAGAAGGCGACGAAGGACTTCCAGAAGCTCCTGACGAACGTCTCGAACAACGCCGAACAGCAGGGCTTCGAGCCCGCTGCGATGGTCATCACGCACGTCGCCGCCCACAAGGTCGGCGAGACGCAGGGTCGCAAGCCCCGTGCGATGGGTCGCGCGACGGCGTGGAACAGCCCGCAGGTGGACGTCGAACTCATCATCGAGGAGGCAGAATAACATGGCAGACGAACTCGAATTCATCGAAGAGGGGCTTCAGCGCTCCCAGATCGACGAGTTCTTCAAAGAGGAACTCGCCCGCGCCGGCTACGGCGGCATGGACGTCGCCCACACGCCGATGGGAACGCAGATCGTTCTCATGGCGGAGAAGCCCGGGATGGTCATCGGGAAGGGCGGGAAGAACATCCGGAAGATCACGACGCAACTCGAGGAGCGCTTCGACCTGGACGATCCGCAGATCGACGTCCAGGAAGTCGACGAGCCCGACCTGAACGCACAGATCGTCGCGGACCGACTCGCGAACGCCCTCGAACGAGGGTGGTACTTCCGCAAGGCCGGTCACACGACCATCGACCGCATCATGGACGCGGGCGCCCTCGGCGCCGAGATCGTCCTGAGCGGGAAGGTCACCGGCAACCGCGGCCGCGTCGAGAAGTTCAACCGCGGCTACATCAAGCACAACGGCGAGCCCGCCGAGTCCATCGTGGACCACGGGCAGGGCGTCGCCGTGATGAAGCTCGGTACCATCGGCGTGGACGTCAAGATCATCCCGCCGGGAGCCGAGTTGCCCGACGACTTCGAGATCGACGAGGACGCCGACATCGAGGACCTCATTGTCGATGAGGAGGAAATCGAGGGCGAAGGCGTCGAGGAGCTCCTCGAAGGCGAGGAGCCCGCGGACGTCGAGGCAGGCGGTCCCGAGGGCGAGGCCCCCGGCGAGGACGCCCTCACCGAGGCCGACGACGACACCGCCCAGGAGGAGATCCTCGAGGAGGCCGTCGAGTCCGAGGAGGGCGCGAGCCCGACCTCGCCGTCGGACTCCGAGGAGGCCGTCGAGGAGGCCCTCGACGAGCTCGAGGAGGAAGTCGAGCCCGAGGACTTCGACGAGGTCGAAGCCGACGTCGAGGAGGAGGCCGACGCGCTCCTCGAAGAGATGGACGAAGCCGAGTCCGAAGACGAGGAGGGTGAGGACTGATGGCGATTCTCCACACCCAGGAGATCCGCGACATGACGCCCGCCGAGCGCGAGGCCGAGCTCGAAGAGCTCGAGACCGAACTGCTTAACGAGAAGGCCGTGAAGGCCGCCGGTGGGGCGCCGGAGAACCCGGGCCGTATCGGCGAGCTCCGGCGGACGGTCGCGCGGATCAAGACGATCCAGCGCGAAGAAGGCGACCTCGAGGAATAATGACGCTGACGCCCGAGACGCTCCCGCGACACGAGCTCGTCGGCCTCCCGGTACGGGTCGTCGACTCGCCCGACCGTTCGCAGGTCGGAATCGCCGGACGGGTCGTCTCGGAGACGACCAACACCCTCGTGATAGAGGTTGTCTCGGGCACCAAGCGCGTTCCGAAAGGTGGAAGAAGGTTCGAGTTCCGACTCATAGATGAAGCCGCGGCCCGCGCTCGGAGCGCATCCGACGCCGCGCCGGCACCGAGCCGACGCGACCGCAAGGGGGCCGGGACCGCGTCCCAACCCGACTCGTGCGGCGGCACGACGGGCGAGGACGCGGCCTACGTTACGGTGGATGGCGACATACTGCTCTCACGGCCCGCACTACGCTCCGAAAACGGAGTCGAATCACAATGGCGATAGGACTGAACGTAGACGCGCCCGAAGGCGACTGTGCCGACGATGACTGCCCGTTCCACGGCAGTCTGTCCGTTCGCGGACAGGTCATCGAAGGCGAAGTCGCTTCTACGGCAATGGACAAGACCGTCGTCGTCGAACGTGAATACGACGTATTCGTCCCGAAGTACGACCGCTACATGAAGCGTCGTTCTCGGGTTCCGGCACACGCGCCGGAGTGCTTCGATATCACAGAAGGCGACACGGTACGCATCGCAGAGACACGACCGCTCTCGAAGACCAAATCCCACGTGGTCGTCGAGCTCACGGAGGGTGAGAACTGATGGAAGCAATCAAAGCAGACGTCACACCCGGACTGGAGAAGGGTTCCCTCATCACGTGCGCCGACAACACGGGCGCACGCGAGCTCAAGATCACGTCCGTCTCCGGCTACCAGGGGACGATCAACCGACACCCCAAGGCGGGGATCGGTGACAAGATCACCGTCTCGGTGACGAAAGGGACGCCCGAGATGCGCCGGCAGGTGCTGGAGGCCGTCGTGGTCCGCCAGCGTAAGCCGATCCGGCGCCCCGACGGCACGCGCGTGAAGTTCGAGGACAACGCCGCGGTCATCATCGACGACCTCGGCGAACCTCGCGGGACCGAGATCAAGGGTCCCATCACGCGGGAGGTCGCGGAGCGGTACGGCAGCATCGCGAGCACCGCGACGATGATCGTATAACATGACTGAACAACCACACAAACAGCGCACCCGCACGGAGAACGCGGCGCTCCACGAGCGCCAAAAGCAGGTCCGCGCGCACCTCTCGGAGGACCTCCGCGAGGAGTACGGCCAGCGGTACGTCCGCGTCAACGCGGGCGACACGGTCGAGGTCATGCGCGGCGACTTCGCCGGCGAAGAAAGCGAGGTCACCAACGTCGACCTCAAGGACGCCGCCGTCCACGTGGACGGCGTGACCGTCGAGGCCGCGGACGGCGAGGAGGTTCCCCGGGCGCTCGACGCCTCGAACCTCCGCGTCACGGACCTCGATCTCTCCGACGACGTGCGCCAAACCCGACTGGAGGGTGACAACGAATGAGCAACCACCAGAAACGACTCTCCGTACCGAAGTCGTGGCCCGTTGAGCGGAAAACGGCCACGTTCACGGCGAAGGCAGGCGCTGGCCCGCACGGCGAGGCCGGCGTCCCGCTCGTCGTCGTCCTTCGGGACGTCCTCGGCTACGTCGACACGACGAAGGAAGCGAAGTACGCCGCGCACCACGATGGCGTTCTCGTCAACGGCGACACCGTCGGTGACGTGACTCAGCCCGTCGGGATGTTCGACATCCTGGGCTTCCCGGAGCGCGACGAGTACTACCGCGTCTTCCCCGACGAGGGCGGACGCCTCTCCCTGACCGAGATCCCGGCCGCCGACGCGGACGGCAAGCTCGCGAAGGTCACGAACAAGACGCTGGTCCCGGGCGGCGATGTCCAGCTCAACCTCCACAACGGTCACAACCTGGTCGTCGAGGAGGACGAGTACAGCGGTAACGACAGCATCGTCGTCGACCTCGACAACGACGACGTGCTCGCGCACTTCCCGTACGCGGAGGGCGCGCTCGTCACGGCCGTCTCCGGACAGCACGCCGGCGAAGTCGGCGAGATCACCGAGATCACCGTCTCGCCCGGCAGCTCGAGCAACACGGTCGAAGTCGAGACCGACGCGGGCTCCTTCGAAACCGTCGAGGAGTACGTCTTCGTCATCGACGAGCAGTTCGTCGACGACGAGGCCGCCGCGGAGTCCGAACCGGAGGGTGACGACGAATGAGCGAAGCCGAATTCCACGAGATGCGCGAGCCCACCATCGAGAAGGCCGTCGTCCACATGGGCGTCGGTCAGGGTGGCCGCGAACTCCAGAACGCCGAGGAGATCCTCGAGGAGATCACCGGACAGGAGTCCGTGCGCACGACGGCCAAGCGCACGGAGCCCGAGTTCGGGATCCGCGAGGGCGACCCGATCGGCGCGAAGGTCACGCTCCGCGGCGACGATGCCGCGGAGTTCCTGACGCGCGCGTTCGACGCCGTCTCGCTGAGTCGGAACCAGTTCGACGACACGGGGAACGTCTCCTTCGGCATCGAGGAGCACACTGACTTCCCGAGCCAGGAATACGACCCGAACATCGGCATCTTCGGGCTGGACGTGACGGTCAACCTCGTCCGTCCGGGCTACCGCGTCTCCAAGCGGGACAAGCGGAGCCAGCCGATCCCCGAGAACCACCGCCTCGACACCGAGGACGCGATCTCCTTCCTCGAGGCGAACTTCGACGTGGAGGTCACGCAATGAGCGAAGCAGCACACGAGCACGAGGAGACGGGCCAGACCCACGAGTGTCGCCGATGCGGTCGCAATCAGGGCCTCGTCGGGAAGTACGACGTCTGGCTGTGTCGACAGTGCTTCCGAGAGATCGCCCGCTCGATGGGCTTCAAGAAGTACAGCTAACAATGACAGGGAAAGACCCACTCTCCGACGCCCTCTCCGGTCTCGACAACGCCGAGAGCGTCGGACACCTCAACCACACGATATCGACCGCCTCCAACACCATCGGGTCCGTCCTCGAGGTCTTCTACGACCGCGGGTACATCGACGGCTTCGAGTTCGTCGACGACGGAAAGGGTGGCCAGTTCGAGGTCGAACTAAAGGGTGCCATCAACGAGTGCGGCCCCGTCAACCCGCGGTACTCCGTGGGTGCCGACGAGTTCGAGCAGTGGGAGAAGCGCTATCTCCCGGCTCGTGACTACGGGACGCTCATCGTGACGACCAGCCACGGCATCATGAGCCACTACGAGGCCCGCGAGGAGGGCATCGGTGGCCAGGTCATCGCTTACGTCTACTAACAATGACGCGAACAGAACTCGAGATCCCCGACGACGTCGACGCCGAAGTCGACCACCTGGAGCTGACCGTCGAGGGGCCAAACGGCTCCGTCACGCGGCGGCTCTGGTACCCCGACGTACGCGTCTCCGTCGACGACGGTGCCGTCGTCATCGAGGCGGAGTCGGAGGACGCGAAGACGAACGCCACGGTCGGGACGTTCGAGAGCCACATTACGAACATGTTCCACGGCGTGACCGAGGGCTGGGAGTACCGGATGCAAGTCCACTACTCTCACTTCCCGATGCAGGTCACCGTGGAAGATGACGAAGTGGTCATCGAGAACTTCCTCGGCGAGAAGGCGCCCCGGCGCGCGGAGATCCGCGGCGACACGGACGTGCAGATCGACGGCGAAGAGCTGACCCTCTCGGGCTCCGACAAGGAGTCCGTCGGGCAGACCGCCGCCGACATCGAGCAGCTCACCCGTGTCACCGACAAGGACACCCGCGTGTTCCAGGACGGCGTCTACATCGTCGAGAAACCGACGAAAGGAGGTGCCTGATAGATGGCAGACGACGAACCCCAGGAACTGGAAGACATCAGCGGCGTCGGCGCGAGCAAGGCCGAAGCGCTGCGTGAGGCCGGCTACGAGACGGTCGAGGACGTGAAGGCAGCGAGCCAGGACGACCTCGCGGAAGTAGACGGCGTCGGCAACGCGCTCGCGGCCCGCATCAAGGCAGACGTCGGCGGTCTCGAAGTCTCCGAGGAGACCGAGACCGAAGTCGAGGAGGAAGCGCCCGAGGCCGAGGCGGCCGAGGAGGAGACGGAAGCGGAGACGGAACTCCGCCCGCGCGGTCACGCCGACAAGACGCCGGAGCTCGACGACGAGGCCGAACGCCTCCTCGACGAGCGCCGCCGCGTCGGCAAGCCGCAGTTCAACCGACAGGACTACCACAAGAAAAAGCGGACCCCGACCTCGTGGCGCAAGCCCCGCGGCACGCTCTCGAAGCAGCGCCGCGGCATCAAGGGGAAGGGCCCGAAGGTCGAAGCCGGCTTCCGCACGCCGAAGGCGGTGCGCGGCAAACACCCGAGCGGCTTCGAGGAGGTCCGCGTCCACAACGCGGACGACCTCGACGGCGTCGACCCGGACACCGAGGCCGTCCGCATCGCCTCGAAGGTCGGTGCGCGAAAGCGCGAGACCATCGAGGAGCAGGCCGAGGAAGCGGGCATCCGCGTCCTCAACCCGACCTACATCGAAGTGGAGGTCGACAATGAGTGATCTGAGCGCACAGAAACGACTGGCCGCCGACGTCCTCGACGTCGGGAAGAACCGCGTCTGGTTCGACCCGGACGCCCAGGGCGAGATCGCGGACGCCATCACGCGCGAGGATATCCGCGAACTCGTCGACGAGGGCACGATCCGGGCCGAGACCAAGCAGGGCAACTCCCGTGGTCGCGCGCGCGAACGAGACGCGAAGCGTGCGTACGGTCACCGGAAGGGACCGGGCACGCGCCGCGGCAAGGCGGGCGCCCGCCAGAACGAGAAGGACGAGTGGAAGAGCAGCATCCGCGCACAGCGCCGCGAGCTCCGTGAGCTCCGCGACAGCGGCGAACTCACCCCCGCCCAGTACCGTGAACTCTACAACATGGCGAAGGGCGGCGAGTTCGATAGCGTGAGCCGGCTGCACAACTACATCGCGGAACACTACGGTGAGCAATAATGGCTAGCGGCCCACGATACAAAGTCCCGATGCGCCGGCGCCGCGAGGTCCGGACGGATTACCACCAGAGGTTGCGCCTCCTCAAGTCGGGCAAGCCCCGGCTTGTCGCTCGAAAGAGCAACAACAACGTCACGGCGCAGCTGATCGCGACCGGCCCCGACGGCGACGAGACGCTCGCGAGTGCACAGGCGACAGACCTCGAGGAATACGGCTGGGAAGCGCCGACCGGGAACCTCCCGTCGGCGTACCTGACCGGCTACCTCGCGGGCGTTCGCGCCCGAGAAGCGGGTCTCGACGAGGCCGTCCTCGACATCGGTCTGAACACCGCGACCCGCGGGTCGAAGGTGTTCGCCGTGCAGGAGGGCGCGATCGACGCAGGCCTCGACATCCCGCACAACGAGGACGTCTTCGCCGACTGGCAGCGCACGCGCGGCGAGCACATCGCGGACTACGCAGCACAGCTCGACGAGCCGCTCTACAGCGGCGAGTTCGACGCCACAGAACTCCCCGAGCACTTCGATGACGTGCTCGAATCCATTCAGGAGGACTAACCAATGAGCTACAACGACAGCTGGCAGCCCCAGACCCGACTCGGCCGCCGCGTGCAGGAGGGCGAGATCGAGTCGATGTCGGCGGCGCTGAACACCGGGCTCCCGCTGAAGGAGCCCGAAGTCGTCGACAACCTCCTCCCGGGGCTCGACGACGAGGTACTGGACATCAACATGGTCCAGCGGATGACGGACTCCGGCCGCCGGGTGAAGTTCCGGTGCGTCGTCGCGGTCGGTAACCGCGACGGCTTCGTCGGGTACGCCGAGGGTCGAGACGACCAGGTCGGCGGCGCCATCCAGAAGGCCATCGAGGTCGCGAAACTGAACATCATCGACGTCTCTCGCGGCTGTGGGTCGTGGGAGTGTGGCTGTGGGCGTCCGCACACGGTCGCGCTCAAGACGACCGGCAAGGCCGGGAGCGTCGAAGTCGATCTGATTCCCGCCCCGCGCGGCCTCGGTCTCGCGGGCGGTGAGACGGTCCGGCACGTCCTCGAACTCGCCGGTATCGAGGACGTCTGGACGAAGTCCGCCGGGAAGACCCGGACGACGGTGAACTTCGCGAAGGCGACGTTCAACGCCCTCCAGAACACGGCGGAGGCCCGCATCCCCGAGCGCACCCGCGAGAAGCGCGAGGTGATCGAGTGATGCAGGCCGTCGTCCAACTCCGCGGTGAGGTCGACATGCGTTCGAGCGTCGAGGACACCCTCTCGATGCTGAACCTCCACCGCGTCAACCACGCGACTCTCGTCCCGGAGACCGACGCGTACGACGGGATGATCGCGAAGGTCAACGACTACGTCGCGTACGGCGAACCGTCCCTGGAGACGGTGAAAGCCCTCATCGCGAAGCGCGCCGAGCCCCTCGAGGGCGACGCGGACGTCGACGACGAGTGGGTCGCCGAGAACACCGACTACGACGACGTCGACGATCTCGCGCGCGCGCTCTACAACGAGAACACGACGCTGCGCGAGGCGGGGCTCTCCCCCGTCGTCCGACTCCACCCGCCGCGCGGCGGCCACCAGGGCATCAAGCAGCCCCAGTCCGAGGGCGGACAGCTCGGTAAGCAGTCGACCGAGGAAGTCGACGAACTCCTCGAGAGGATGCGATAACAATGACGAGCAAGAAACGACGCCAGCGCGGCACGCGCACGCACGGTGGCGGCTCGCACAAGAACCGACGCGGTGCCGGTCACCGTGGCGGACGCGGTCGCGCTGGCCGCGACAAGCACGAGTTCCACAACTACGAACCGATCGGGAAGAGCGGCTTCAAGCGTCCCGAGAAGGCGAAGCTCGACGTCGCCGAAATCACGGTCCGCGAGCTCGACGAGGACATCGCGCTCCACGTCGCCGACGGCCTCGCCGAGGAGACCGACAACGGCTACCGAATCGACGTCCGTGACGTCGTCGAGGACGGCCACGAGGTCGACGCGGTGAAGGTCCTCGGGTCCGGGCAGGTCTACAACCAGCTCGAAGTCGTCGCCGACGCGTTCAGCGACGCTGCCGTCGACCTCCTTGAGGCCGAGGGCGGTGAGGCGGTCCTGACCGAGCGCGGTGAGGAACTCGACAGCGACGACGAGATCGACGAGAGCGAGGACTGATAGATGGGCTGGAAGGAAGCTGCCGAGCCGTACATCACCCGGATGCCGACCGTCTCGCGCCCGGAGGGCCACGTGCCCTTCAAGCGCAAGATGGCGTGGACGGCGTTCATCTTGGTGGTGTACTTCTTCCTGACGAACGTCGCCCTCTGGGGGCTCGGGCAGAACGCGACCGACCTGTTCGGGCAGTTCCGCAGTCTGCTCGCCGGCGGTCAGGGATCCGTCCTCCAGTTGGGGATCGGGCCCATCGTCACGGCGAGTATCGTCCTCCAGTTGCTCGGCGGGGCGAACCTGCTCGGGCTGGACACCAACGACCCGCGTGATCAGGCGATCTATCAGGGCCTCCAGAAGCTGCTGGTGCTCGTGATGATCTGCCTGACGGGCCTCCCGATGGTGTTCCTCGGTGGCTTCCTCCCGGCGGACACCGCGCTCGCGTCCGCGCTCGGGATCGGCGTCTTCGGCGTGAAGTGGATCATCTTCGCGCAGATCTTCGTCGGTGGCGTCCTCATCCTCTATATGGACGAGGTCATCTCGAAGTGGGGCGTCGGGTCCGGGATCGGCCTCTTCATCGTGGCCGGGGTCTCCCAGCAGCTCATCGTCGGTCTGCTCTACTGGAGCGGTGCCGGCACGGGCAGCATGGGCGTGATTCCCTACTGGATCAACGTCCTGCTCGGGAACATCGAGAACGTCACCGCGAGCTCGCTGCTGTTCAACTCGACAGTCGGGCTCCTCCCGATCATCACGACGCTGCTCATCTACGCGGTCGTCGTGTACGCGGAGTCGGTCCGCATCGAGATCCCGCTCAGCCACGCCCGCGTGAAGGGGGCCCGTGGTCGCTTCCCGGTGAAGCTCATCTACGCGAGCGTCCTGCCGATGATCTTGGTGCGCGCCCTGCAGGCGAACATCCAGTTCCTCGGCCGGATCCTCCGCGGATGGCTCGGTGAGGCCGGGATGCCCAACTGGCTCGGCGTCTACACGGTGTCGGAGCAGGCCGGCCTGCAGGTCGCGGGCGGCCTGTTCTACTACCTCGCACCCATCCACAGCCCGTCCGATTGGATGTGGTGGGTCGCCGGAGTGGGCGGCGCCGAACCGTGGCAGGTACTCCTCCGGGTCGCTATCGACCTGACCTTCATGGTCATCGGAGGTGGTATCTTCGCCATCTTCTGGGTCGAGACGGCGGACATGGGCCCGGAGGCGACGGCGAAGCAGATCCAGAACTCCGGGATGCAGATCCCGGGCTTCCGGCAGAACGTCGGCGTCATCGAGAAGGTCATGGAGCGTTACATCCCGCAGGTCACCGTGATCGGCGGCGCGCTCGTCGGCCTCCTCGCCGTCCTCGCCAACATGATGGGTACCATCGGTGGCGTCTCCGGGACGGGGCTGCTGCTTACGATCTCCATCACGTACAAACTGTACGAGGAGATCGCCGAGGAGCAGCTCATGGAGATGCATCCGATGATGCGCCAGATGTTCGGCGACCAATAACCCGGATCCCTCCGGCGTTTTCACCGTTCGATAGCCGATAGCTTCGCGTTTCGCTCGCCGTCGTCGTCGAGCGCGTTTCCGCAGACATTTATCCCGGGAGACTGAACGGCGTGTCATGAGCGACCCGCGCATCCTGATCTTGGGCGCGCCCGGCGCCGGAAAGGGCACGCAGTCGAAACGCCTCTGTGAGGCCTACGACATCGAGCACGTCACGACGGGCGACGCGCTGCGCGCGAACAAACACATGGAGACCGAGTACGGAACGCCCGCTGAGTACATGGACGCGGGCGACCTCGTCCCCGACCCTCTCGTCAACGAGATCGTCGTGGCGGCGCTCGAAGAGGCGGACGGCTTCGTCCTCGACGGCTATCCGCGCAACGAGAGTCAGGTCGAGTTCCTCGCGGACGCGACCGATCTCGACGTCGTCCTCTACCTCGACGTCTCCGAGGAGGAACTCGTCGACCGGCTCACCGGCCGTCGCGTCTGCCCGGAGTGTGGCGCGAGCTACCACGTCGAGTTCAATCCGCCCGCGGAGGCGGGCGTCTGCGACGAGTGTGGCGCGGACCTCGTCCAGCGCGACGACGACACCGAGGAGACGGTACGCGACCGCCTCGAGACCTACCGGGAGAACACCGAGGAGGTCATCGACCACTATCGAGGCACCGACGCGTTCGTCGAGATCGACGGCGAACAGACGCCCGACGAGGTCTGGGCGGACGTGAAGGCCGCGGTCGATTCGCGCGCGGAGTAAAAGGTTCATGAACGCCCCCACCGGAGGTACGTAGCATGGCACGGACCGCGGAAAAGGTGCGGGACCTCGTCGCCGAGGACCCCGAGATGCGCGACGCCGTCACCGCCCTCCTCGATCACGAGGGGGAGACGATCGAGTGGCGCGACGTCAACGAGTCGCTGACCAGCGGCCAGTGGGGGCGCCTCATCGAGAAAGGCGTCCTCGAGGAGGCCGGCGGCGGCTTCCAGCTCGCCGACCCCGACGCCGTCCGCGAGGGTCTCACGGGCGACGACGAAGCCGCCTACGAGGGCGGCAGTGACGTCGAACTACCGGACGACGAGGAGAGCTCGTGGACGACGTACGACAAGGCCGCGGGGGTCATCGCGTTGGTCATGATGAGCGGCTACTACTACCACCCGATTCGCCGGACGGTCGGGCCGGCCATCGACGTCCTCCTCGGCCCGCTGAACGGGCTGTTACCGTTCTTCGTCGTCGTGATGGTGCTCGCCGTCTGTACGGGGTTCTGGACGTCGATCATCCAGGCGAACCTGATGGACTTCGACAAGATGTCCGTCTATCAGGAACGGATGCAGGACATCCAGGAGCGTCAGAAGGCAGCGCGCGAGCGCGGTGACGAGGAGGCGCTCGATCGCATCCAGAAGGAGCAGATGGAGGCGATGGGCGACCAGCTCGGGATGTTCAAGATGCAGTTCCGTCCGATGGTCTGGATCATGCTCCTCACCATTCCAGTCTTCCTCTGGATGTACTGGAAGCTCGGACGGATCGATCGGGGCGTCGAGCTCGTCCTCCCGCTCGTCGGCCACACCCACCTCAAGGACACCATCGGCGGGTTCATGCCGGCGTGGATCGTCTGGTACTTCCTCTGCTCGATGGGGTTCAGCCAGATCGTCCGCAAGGGCTTGGGCATCCAGACGACGCCCACGTGAGCGGGGCTCGGTCGCGCACACGCGGCGCTTCGTAAACTCCTTACTCCGCGCGTGCCGATGGCGACTATGTTGGTCACGATCTCCGGGCCGCCGGGCAGCGGGAAGTCCACGGTGGCGTCCACGCTCGCGGACCACCTCGGCTACGAGCACACCTCCGGTGGCGACATCTTCCGCGGGCTCGCCGACGAGCGCGGGCTCACGCTCGAAGAGTTCAACGAACTCGCGGAGGAGGACCCGCAGATCGACAAGGAACTCGACGAACAGCTGCGCGAGACGGCGCGCGAACGCGACGACGTCGTCCTCGAATCCCGCCTCGCGGGCTGGATGGCGGGTGAGTACGCGGACATCAAGATCTGGCTCGACGCGCCGCTCGGGACGCGGTGTCGTCGGATCGCCGAACGCGAAGGCAAGACGCCCGCCGCCGCCCGCAAGGAGACGGAGAAGCGCGAGGCCTCCGAGAACGCGCGATACGCCGAGTATTACGACATCGACTTCGACGACCTCACGATCTACGATCTCTCCGTGAACACCGCGCGGTGGGGGCCCGAGGAGGTGACGGATATCGTCCTCTACGCCGTCGACGCGTACGTCCCCTCGCAGGACGAGGGACCGACGCCGATCGACGACGTCCGCTACGAGTTCTAGATGCGCCGCGTGGCCCCCGAAGAGCGCGATATCGACGCCCTCCGTGAGTTCGGCGTGGTGAATCTGGACAAGCCCCCGGGTCCCTCCGCACACCAGGTTTCGGCGTGGATCCGCGACATGGTCGGCGTGGAGAAGGCCGCCCACGCCGGGACGCTCGATCCGAAGGTCACCGGTTGCCTCCCCGTCCTGACGGGAACGGCCACGCGTCTCGCGCCCGCGCTCCTCGAAGGTCCGAAGGAGTACGTCGCCGTCCTCGAACTCCACGCCCGCGCGCCGACGGATCTCGAGACCGTCCTCGACGAGTTCGAGGGCCCGCTCTACCAGAAACCCCCGCGCAAGAGCGCCGTCGCGCGCCGCCTGCGCGTCCGCGAGGTGTACGACCTCGAGGTGCTCGAGCTCTCCGACGACCGCCGACGGGTCCTCGTCCGCATTCGCTGTGAGAGCGGGACTTACGTCCGCAAACTCTGTCACGACCTCGGTCTCGCGCTCGGAACCGGCGCGCACATGGGTGACCTGCGCCGGAGCGCGACCGGGCCGTTCGACGACGCCTCCCTCGTGACTCTCCACGACCTCGCAGACGCCCTCGCCGAGTGGCGCGAGCGCGGCGACGAGACGTGGCTCCGGGACGCCCTCGCACCCGCAGAGGACGCGCTGACTCACCTCCCCTCGGTCACCATCGCACCCTCCGCCGCCGACTCCGTCGCCGACGGTGCGCCCGTGTTCGCACCCGGCGTCATCGACGCCGTCGACGTGGATCACGGTGCGCTCGTCGCCTGCTACACGCCGAACGGGTCGGTCGTCTGCCTCGGTCGCCTCGTCGGTGATCCCCACGCCGACACGGGGGAAGTCGTCTCGCTCGAACGCGTTCTCGTCTGACACACGGCGGCCAACCGGATCCGACGTCGGATCCCGATGATCTCATCCGTCGTCGAAACGAAGGCCTTAATGTCGGCACCCGCCTCCCACGAAATACGGGGCCGTGGGGTAGCTTGGTATCCTCGGCGGATGGGGTCCGTCGGACTTGAGTTCGAATCTCAACGGTCCCACTCCCACTTTCGTTGCTTCTACACAAACAGTAGTAGAAGCGCTATCATTCCATTTTGCACGATCTGAGACTGAAATTCAGAAAACAAGTCCTGCAATTTGGGGCGCTGCTGTGACGGGCGGTTTCGTCCGTAGTACGATCGACGAGAACCCCCAGGTGACGGCTGAGATCGCATCGACGCTCGTCGGGAAACGCCGCGTCGTCGATCAGACGCGAGCTTCGCTTAGTCGTCGCGCTTGATGGCGGGGTTCGTCACGGCGCCGTTCGCCGCGGAGTCGAACATGTCGCCGTACTTGCGGAGGAAGCCGCCCGCGTACTGGATCTCGGGGCGCTCGTACTCTTCGAGGCGCGCCTCGAGTTCCTCCTCGGAGAGGTCGACGGAGAGTTCGCGCTCGCGGACGTCGACGGTCACGGTATCGCCGTCTTCGAGGGCGGCGATGGGGCCGCCGACGACGGACTCGGGGGCGACGTGGCCGATCATCGGGCCGCGGGTCGCACCGCTGAAACGGCCGTCGGTGAGGAGCGCGACGTCGTCCTCGTGGCCTTGACCGACGACGGCGGCGGTGACGCCGAGCATCTCGCGCATGCCGGGACCGCCGCGTGGGCCCTCGTTGCGGATGACGATGACGTCACCGGATTCGATCTCGCCGCCCTGTACGTACGCCATCGCGTCCTCCTCGGTGTCGAAGACGCGCGCGGGGCCCTCGTGGTGGAAGCCCTCCTCGCCGGTGACCTTGAGGACGCCCCCGTCGGGCGCGAGGTTCCCCGTGAGGATCTTGATCGCGCCCTCCTCGTGGAAGGGATCGTCGACCGTCGCGAGGAAGTCCGCGTCGATGTCCTCGTCGGCGGGCAGGTCGAGCGTCTCCAGTTCCTCCGCGATGGTGTTGCCGGTGACGGTCATCGCGTCGCCGTGGATGTAGCCGCCGTCGAGGAGACGGCGGATGACGATGGGGACGCCGCCGACGTCGTGGAGGTCCTTCATGACGCGCGTGCCGCCGGGCTGGAGGTTGGCGATCTTCGGCGTGCGCTTACTGATCTCGTCGAACTCCTCAATGGAGAGGTCGACGCCGGCCTCGGCGGCGAGCGCGAGGACGTGGAGGACGCCGTTCGTGGAACCGCCGAGCGCGACCTGCACGGCGATGGCGTTCTCGAAGGACTCCTTCGTGAGGATGTCGCTCGGACGCCGGTCGTTCTCGACGGCGTCGAGGACGACCTTCCCGGCCTCGCGGGCGACTTCGAGGCGCTCCTCGCTCTCGGCGAGCGGGGAGGCCGACCCGAGCGGAGCGAGTCCGAGCGTCTCGCTGATGGAGGCCATCGTGTTCGCGGTGAACATCCCCCCACAGGAGCCCGCGCCGGGGCAGGCCTCGTGCTCCATCTCGTAGAGTTCCTCCTCGGTCATGTCGCCGGAGGCGACGCTGCCGACGCCCTCGAAGACGTTCTGGACCGTGATCTCGCGGCCCTCGTGGTGGCCGGGCATGATGGAGCCACCGTAGAGGAAGACGCTCGGCAGGTCGGTGCGGATGGCGGCCATCATCATGCCGGGGAGGTTCTTATCACAGCCCCCGACGGTGACGAGCGCGTCCATCCGCTCGGCGAAGGAGACGAGCTCGACGGAGTCGGCGATCACTTCCCGGGAGATGAGCGAGGCCTTCATTCCCTCCGTCCCCATGGAGATGGCGTCGCTGACGGTGACGGTGCCGAACTCGATGGGCATCCCGCCCTCCTCGTCGATGCCGACGGTCGCGGCGTTCGCGACGTCGTCGAGGTGGACGTTGCACGGCGTGATGTCCGCCGCGGGGTTGGCGACGCCGACCATCGGCGACGCGAGGTCCTTGTCGTCGTACCCCATCGCGCGGAACATCGCGCGGTGGGGCGCGCGGTCGGGGCCTTCGGTGACCTCGGTGCTACGCAGCTCGGGGTCCTTTCCGGGCTTCTCGTCGGCCCCGTCGCTCGCGCCGTCGGGCACTGACGGCTCCGTCTCGTCCGGGTTCGACTCCGGTTTGCCGCTCATTGTCGGACCTTGCCCGTCGGCGGGCATAAACCCAGCGCGACGGGCGCGTGTTGTCGTGGCACACTCGGGACGACCCCGCGGCTTTCTTTGCGCTCCGTCGCGCGTGCGGTGGTATGCACGTCGCGGTCGCACACTACCCGGAGGGCGCGGGCCACGCCACGCGGATGCTCGCCGTCGCGCGCGAACTCGAAGCCCGCGGCGCGACGGTGTCGCTCGCCGGCGGCGGACCCGGAAAGCGCTTCGTCGACCTCCTCGGCTACGACGAGTACGTCCCGACCCCCGTCGACTACGTCGGCGACTACCAGGGTTCGGGGGGGATCGCCGCGACGCTCACGGGGAGCGTCCCGGCGAGCGTCCGTCGCGTCCGTGACCTCTCCGGCTGGCTCCGTGACGAGGACCCGGATCGCCTCGTCACCGACGATATGTTCGCGGCGATGGCGGCACCGCTCGCGGGTGTCCCCTGCTACGTCACGACGCACAACGCCCCGGGGTTCTACGACGACCCGGTCGAGCGCGCGGGCGCGGCCGTCCTCACAGCCTATCAGCGCGGCGTTGCCCGCGACTTCTACTACCCGACCGTCTGGCCGCGCGCCGCCGCCGACCCCGACGGCGTGACGCGCGTGCCGCCGCTCGCGCTCGACGTCGACGCGCCCGTCGTCGGCGATCCGGACGTCGTCGTCCTCCCCAGCACGTACTCGACGGCGCTCGACGAGAGCGTCGCGCGCCTCCGCGAGGCCGGCCGCGACGTGACGCTCGTCGGCGGCGACGACTGGGAACCCGTCGCCTCGATGCTACCGACGCTCCGCGCCGCCGACCTCGTCCTCTGTCCCGGCTACTCGACGGTGATGGAGGCGGCGGTCGCCGGGACGCCCTGCCTGATCTACCCCTTCACGAGCGAGCAGCGCGGCGTCGCGCGCCTCGCCTCGCGTGCGACCGGCTTTCGCACCGTCGCCTCGCCCGACGAGGTCGTCCGTGCCGCCCGAGACCCGCCGGACGCCCCGACGTACGAGAACGGCGCGGGCCGCGTCGCCGTCGGCGTCCTCGACGGGTAGGGAAACGCTACCGCTTCCCCTGACGGGGTCGATCGAGCCGTCGCGTCCTCCATAACTGGTAAGCGCCGGGCGCGCTCATGGGAGCGTATGGCGAGGTTACCGTTCGGCGTCTCGCGTTTCGACGGGCAGATCGGGGGCGGTGCCCCGGCGGGGAGCGTCGTGCTCCTCGCGGGGAGCGCGGGCGCCGGCGCACGCGAGTTCCTCTACACGAGCACCGTCTTCAACGGCATGCTCAAGGACGACCCCGAGCTCTTCGACCTCCACTACGGTGATCTCGAACCCGGCGTCGAGCCGCCCGCGGAGGTCCACTACGTCTCCTTCTCGGCGAGCCGCGGGGACGTCAGCCGCGAGATCACGTTCTCGATGGACAACGAGATCGTCGCCTCCGGGCTCTCCGGTGTGACGTTCGCCGATCTCTCCGCCGAGTACTTCCAGTTGAGCCCGGTCCCCCGCGAGTGGTACGCCGACGACCCCCGATCGCTCGCCGAACTCGGGAACACGACCGATCGGCGGGGCGTCATCCAGGCGTTCGCCGACTACCTCGACGAGCACGCCGCGGACAGCCTCGTCGTCGTCGACTCCCTCACGGACCTCGTCGGCGACCAGCAGCGCGAGCGCTCGTGGGCCGACGTCGTCTACCTCCTCAAGGGGCTGCGCAAGGCCACCCGCGAGTGGGACGGGCTGATCCTCCTCCACCTCTCGCGCGACGCGATCACCGACACCGAGTTCGGAGAGCTGATGGCCTGCGTCGACGGCACCGTCCAGTTCGGCTGGGAGACCGGCGGGAACGAACGCGTCCGGACGATGTTCGTCCAGGAGTTCCGGGGCGTCCTCAGCCAGCTCGAGGAGGACGACATCGTTCGCTTCGAGACCGAGATCCACGAGGCCGGCTTCGACGTCTCGAACGTCCGGAAGATCCGATGAGCGACGACGAGCACGCCGACGACGCCGGATCCCCGGATGACGTGGCGACGACCGACCCGCCGCCGGACGAGGAGCGCGGTGTCCCGACGCTCGACGGAGCCGATGAAGACCGCGAGGACCGTGAAGCCGCCGGCGACCTCTTCGAGGAGGTGGACGTCGAGGGCGACCCGGCTGACGCGAGCGCGTGGGAGACACTCACCGAGGGCGAGGTCGATTCGGCCGACTCCGGGGACGTCGACGGAACCGTCCGCGTGATCTCGGATCGCACCTGCCACGGCTGTCGCTTCTTCGCCGACCCGCCGGCCCTCGAATGCACCCATCCGGGGACGGAGATCCGCCGCGTCGTCGACAGCGAGCGCTTCGAGGTCGTCGACTGCCCGATGGTCGTCGAGGACATCGACGTCGCGGACACGTCTCGCGACGAGGTGGAAGCGCACGTCGAGCGGGACGACGTCGATTTCGGCCGTGACGCGAGCGGCGGAGACGCGGCCCCCGCGACTGACACCGACGACGGTGGCGACGGTGCCGGCGACACCGACGGCACCGGCGACGGACTGGTCGGACTCCGCGACGAGACGGACGACGACCGCGACGCGACGGCGGGGGTCACGGATCGAGGGACTGCGTCGGCCGACGACCCGAACGGCGACGAATCGAACCCGGCCCACGACGAGCAGCGCGCGGTCGACGAGCCCGCAACGGGCGACGAGCCAGTCACTCCGTCCGACGTGGAGGCTAGGGCGGTCGACGACGCCACCGCCGGGGCCGCCGACGAGACCTCCGCCTCGTCCGACGGCAGTAGCGAGGACGCCGATGCCGAGAGCACGACCGCCACGTCGGACGACGGCGGGCCGAACGCGGCCGCCGCGTCGGCTGGCGGACGCGAGTCCGTAGCGCCCGACGACCTCACGCGGGGTGACGCCGACGAATCGACCGCTGGCGCTACCACGGTCGACGCCGACGGGACGGTAGCGTCGATCGGCGCCGACGAGACGGACGGGCCGGTCGACGCCACGGACGCTCCCGAGGACGACGACGGCATCGCAGACGACAGCACCCCGGACACTTCCGGGGACGACGCCGACATCGAGGACGACGACTCGGGGACGTCGACCACCGGGGGTGACTCGATCTCGCCGGACGAGATCACGTGGGGTGACGAGGACGGCGAGGACGACGAGGGCGACGACGTTGACGGCAACGACCCCGCGATCGAGTGGGCGAACGACGACGACGGGGCGTAGCGAAAGCGGGGACTTTTCGGCGTTCGTACCCTCGCCGCACGTATGCAGTTCTGCGACGAGTGCGGGTCGATGATGCACGCCGACGGTGACGTGATGGTCTGTTCGAGCTGCGGGCACGAGCAGGGCCGCGACGCCGATAGCGAAGCCGACTACGTCACGACCGACGCGCAGGACGACAGCGACGTCATCGAGACGACCGAGAACGCCGATGACGAGGGCAAACCCACCGCCGAGGTCGTCTGTGACGCCTGTGGCAACGACGAGGCGTGGTACACGATCAAGCAGACCGGCGCCGCCGACGAACCCCCGACGCGCTTTTTCAAGTGCACCGAGTGCGGCCACCGGTGGCGGAGTTATAACTAACCATCTTTCTCCGGCAGGGAGTCGCCTGCGGCGACCCCCGTACCGCAAAAACATGGGTGAAAAAGGCCGGTCGCCGTAGGCGACCGGTGAATCGCCTCGCTCGGGTCTTCCAGACCGCTCGCTCGGCGAACGCTAGCCTCGTGGTTTGGTTCGTCGGCCCTCGCCGTGGAAAAGCCGCTTAGTCTCTGTGCGACCCTTCCCTGCGCTCGCCGGAAAAATCTCGACTGAAAGCTATCGCCACCCCCCAGCGTGGCTTTGTCACGATTTGAGGGATTCCTCGGCCCGCTCTCTCCACGGTGCTCTCTTGGAGCTCATGTCGTTCGTATTCTGACCAGGCGTCCACGTGGCTAACGTTCGCGCGAACGAGCGGTCCGGAGGACCCGGTAGTGAGCGCGATTCACCGCGAACGCGCACGGCGCGTTCGCGGGAGTTTTTCTCCCGTGTTTCTGCGAGGAGCGGTTCGGCTTCGCCGAATCGGAGTCGTGAAAAGACGGTCGTTCTTAGTTGCCGCGGCCCTGCAGCTTCTCTTCTTCGGGGAGGTCGGCGTTGGCCTCGCCCTTCATGCCGGCGCCGATGTCGGAGGCGATCTCTTCGAGGCGCTCGGGGTCGTCGTGGTTGTTGACGGCGTCGACGATGGCGCGCCCCATCTTCTCGGGGTCCTCGGCGCCGAAGATGCCGGAGCCGACGAAGATGCCGTCGCACTCGTGGTACATCATGAGCGCGGCGTCGGCGGGCGTGGCGATGCCGCCGGCGGCGAAGTTGACGACGGGGAGGCGGCCCATCTCGGCGGTCTCGTGGACGAGTTCCCGCGGCGCTTCGTGTTCGCGGGCCCACATGACGCGCTCCTCGTGGTTCATCCCCTCGAGCTTGCGGATCTCGCTCTTGATGTTACGCTGGTGGTGAACGGCCTGGTTGACGTCCCCGGTGCCGGCCTCGCCCTTGGTTCGGATCATCGCGGCGCCCTCGTCGATGCGGCGGAGGGCCTCGCCGAGGTTGCGTGCGCCGCAGACGAACGGCGCGGTGAAGTCGCGCTTGTCGATGTGGTACGTGTCGTCGGCGGGGGTGAGGACTTCCGACTCGTCGATCATGTCCGCGCCCGCGACCTCCATGATCTCGGCTTCCTTGCGGTGGCCGATGCGGACCTTCCCCATGACGGGGATCGAGACCTCCTCGATGATCTCGTCGATGGTGCCGGGGTCGGCCATCCGCGCGACGCCGCCGCGTTTGCGGATGTCGGCGGGCACGGCTTCGAGGTGCATGACGGCGACCGCGCCCGCGTCCTCCGCGATGCGGGCCTGCTCGGCGTTCACGACGTCCATGATGACGCCGCCTTTCTGCATGCGTGCGAAGCCCCGCTTCACGAGGTCCGTCCCGCGTTTGAGGTCCTCGATGTCCGTTTCGGTCATGCCTCGTGGTAACGCCGGGACCGCCAAAGGAATGCCGGTTGCGGTGCCCGCGTCCGCCGTCGATCCCCGGCGCGCGTCGGCGGCGGGCGTCCCGCCGGCCGGCGACCACCACGCTATATGCGCTCCGGGCGCCTCGTCGCGCCTATGTCGGCACTTCCCGCGTGGCTTTGCCGCCCGCGCGATACGCTCCCCGATCCCGAGGACCTGCCGTGGTACGCCGCGCCGCTTCCGACTCGCCTCGAAGACGTCGGCCTCCGTCTCGTCTGGCCGGTCGTCCTCGCCAACGCCATCGGGACGCTGTTCGGCTTCTGGTACTACGTCCCGCAGCTCTCCGTCGAACCGACCGCGCTCTGGGTCTTCGTCCCGGACAGTCCCGTGGCGACGCTGTTCGTCGCGTGCTCGCTCGCGCTCTGGGCGCGCGGGCGCGGCGGCGAGTGGGTGCACGCCCTCGCCTTCTACGGCTGTCTGATCCTCGGCCTCTGGACGCCGTACGTCCTCCTCGTCTTCCGGGAGGGCTTCTCCTACCTCCCGCTCCCGATGTACGCCTTCCTCTGCTGTTCGCATCTCGCCATGGCCGTCGAGGCGTTCGTGATCCAACGGTACGCCGAGTTCCCCGTCCGCGCCGTCTCGATCGCGCTCGCGTGGTACGGCTGTAACCTCCTCCTCGACTACTTCGTCCCCGTGCTCGGCACCCCCCACCACACCTTCGTCCCGCCCGAGTCCGTGGGGTACGCGGTCGGCTCGTTCCTCGGCCAGTCGCTCCTCTCGGGGCCGGTCGTGCATCCGCCCGACGCCCACGCGCTCGCCGCCGCGGGCGCCGTGACGGTCACCCTCCTCGCCACCTTCCTCGCGCTCTCGACGCGCGTCGCCAAACTCCGGGCTCGGCGCGCCGACTGACGGACGTTTTTGAGGCTCGCCGCCCTCCCGGTCCCTATGTCCCTCTACGACCGCGTCGCCGACCTCCCCTTCTACGTCACGACGATCGAGCGCGAGCGCAACGCCCGCGAGACGTCGAGCGGCTTCGAGCGCGTCACGACGACGTTCGTCTTTCGGGGGCCGGGCGGGAACACCGCGGGCCGCGGCGAGGACGTCACCTACGACGCCGTCGACCACGACGCCCTCGACGCCGCCTTCGACGAACTCACGGGCCGCTGGACGTTCGCGGAGTTCGCGGCGCGCCTCGACGACGCCGACCTCTTCCCGTCGAAGCCGCCGGAGCGCGAGGACTCCCGGCACTACCGGCGCTGGGGGCTCGAATCCGCGGCGCTCGACCTCGCGCTCAAGCAGTCCGTCACGTCGCTCTCCGAGGTCTTCGGCGTCGATCCCGCGCCCGTCTCGTTCGTCGCCTCCGCGCGCCTCCCCGGCGGCGACACCGATCGCGTTCATCGCCTCTGCGAGCGCCGCCCCGAACTGGGGTTCAAACTCGATCCGGAGGGCGACTGGCCGGCCGAGACGTTCGCCGACCTCCGCGAGACGAGCGCGGTCCGCATCCTCGACCTGAAGGGGTACTACGAGGGGACCGAGGTCGACCAGGCGCCCGACCTCGACCTCTACGAGCGCGTCTTCGACGTTCCCGGGACCATCGTCGAGGACCCCGCGCTCACCTCGGAGACGCGACCGCTCGTCGAGGCGAACGCCGACCGGATCGCCTTCGACGCGCCCGTCACGGGCGTCGAGAGCGCCGACGCGCTCCCGGTCGAGCCCGCCTGGCTGAACGTCAAGCCCTCGCGCTTCGGGAGCGTCGAGTCGCTTTTCGACACGATCGAGTGGGCGGCGGACAACGGCGTCGGCTGTTACGGCGGCGGCCAGTTCGAACTCGACGTCGGGCGCACGCACGTCCAATTGCTCGCGTCGCTGCTCTACCCGAACGCGCCGAACGACGTCGCGCCCCGCGTCTACAACGATCCGGACGTCCCCGCGGACCCGCCGGCCAGTCCCCTGGACGCGCCGGCGAACGCCCGCGGGCTGGAGTGGGGGTAGGGATTTGGTGCACCCGTCCGACGGCTCGAACGTGCGACGCGCCCTGTATCGCAACGGCGTCCGGACGGCGACACTCTTGTTCGTCGTCGCCGTACTCGCGTACGGGCCGCCACCCGTTCGCGCCGACGCGACGCGGAGCGACGTCGCTGTCGCCGTCGCGGTGGTCGTCGCGTTCGGCGTCGCGGCGACGCTGTACGACTACACGCGCTGACTAGTCCTCGTTCTGGTGGGCGCGCACCCAGAGCTCGCCGATGCGCGAGAGGTGGGTCCGGTGGGCGTTTCCGCGCGCCTCCTGCTCGACGTACCCCTTCCCCTCGGGACCGAGCCGGTCGACGTTGTAGATGACCTTCGAGCGGAAGCTGTCCGTGTACTCCTCGCCGAGCTCGCCCGCGAGCGTCTCCGCGAGCTCGCTCACGCTCTCGAACTCGCCGTGATCGCCGAGAGTGTAGAGGATGAGCTCCTCGAAGGGCTTGACGTTCGAGAAGGAGGCGACGGGGAACTCGATGATGTGACCGCCCTCCAGCTCTTTGGCGCCGATGGTGGTGCCGCGCTCGTCGAACTCGTCGAGTAGCTCGCGCGCGGCGTCGGCGCGTTCGGCGGCGGCGTCGGTGTCGACGCCGAAACCACTACCGCGGCGAGTGGTTCCGACCCCGCCGACGACGCATCCTCGACCGCGACCGGCGTCGCCGCGACCGACGGAAGCGCCGTCCCCTCGCCGACGCCGGCCGACGAACCGGACACGGGGCCGTCCGCCTCCGCCTCCGACACCGACACGCCGCCCGCCTCCGGCCCGACGTCCACGGCCGAGGCCGCCGAGGCGATCCGGGACACCGGGCGCTGTCACTGTTACGCCCCGGGATTCGAGCGCGTCGCCGACGTCGAAGCGGCCGCCGCGTTCGAGACGCTCCGGGACACCGACCCCGTTCCCATCCTCGTCGTCCGGGACGGCCCGATCACCCAGCGGCTCCTCGACGTCGCCGCACAGCGCGGGATCGAAGCCCTCGTCGGCGCCGGGCGCGCCGACATCGTGAAAGAACCCGTCGGCGTCGCGCTCCACACCCTCGACGAACTGACCTAACCCCCTTCAGAACGCCACGACCCCGAGGGCGAGCGCGAGGAGCGCGCTCGCCAGCCCACCGCAGCCGGTCGCGAGCGCGTTGACGGTCTGATTGCCGACGTAGCCGCCCTCGATGGTCGCGCCGGCGAGGCTGTCGACCGTCATCCCGACCACGCCGCCCGCGAGGACGAGCGTCGCCCCCGCGGTCGAGAACCCGAGGAGCGCATCGGCGAGGGCGGCGACGACGAGCGCGCCGGCGATCCCGGCGAGCTCGCCCTGCCACGTCACCGCGCCGTCGGTCCCCGGCGGGACCGTCTCGAACGTCGTGACGAGGTGTGGCGGGCCGTAGAGCGTGCCGATCTCCGAGGAGAGCGTGTCGGCGAGCGCCGCGGCGACGCTGCCCGCGAACGCGAGCGCGAACAGCGCGCTGGGGACGGCCAGCGCGGGACCGGCCGCGTAGCCGAGGAGCGCGACCACCGCCGCGAGCGAGTTCCCGAGGACGTTCCCGCTCCCCCGCGCGCCGTCGTTCTCCTCCGCGACGCCGATGTCCTGCTTCTCGTCGTAGCGGTACTTCGAGGCGAGGCCGCCGACGGCGAAGAACGTCACGAGCACGGCGAACCAGCCGTAGCCCCCGAGGACGAGCGCGAGCACCCCGAGGAACACCCCGGTGAGCATCCCGGTCACGGAGGCCGCACCGAGACCGTAGGAGAGGCCCCCGAAGACGACGGTGAGGGCGACGGCGACGGCGATCCGCGTCCACGACGGCGCCGGGTCGAGCAGCGTCAACAGCCAACAGACCAGGCCGACGGAGAGGACGACGTACGGGTAATCCCGCTCCGTGAACGTCTCGCGGAGGAGGCCGGCCAGCAGCGCGGCGCTGACCGCGAGGAACGCCATGAACGGCGTCAGCGCGGCCGTGACGACGACCTGACCGAGGAGCGCGCCGACGAGCGACGCGGCGACGAATCCGACGCTCCCGGCGAGCGCGCGCTCCCGGTATTCGAGGACGAGGCGCCGCCCGAAGTCGCCGTATCCGAGCGCGAGGACCGCGGCGGCGAACGCCCCGACGCCGACGTCGAAGGCGGGGACGAGCACGCCGAGGCCGGTCGCGGCGAGCGCGAACCCGAGGAGCGACCGGAGGCGGCCGGCGTTCTCGTCCCACGGGTAGGCGAACAGCCGGAACGCCGGACCGTCGGTGACCGCGTAGGCGAGCACGGCGACGGCGACGAACGGGGCCGCGGCGAACCGCCCGAGCAGCGGCGCGGCGAGCGCGAGCGTCGAGACGAGCGCGTACGCCGCGGCTCGACGGAGCGGCAGAGTCACTACCGGCGGTTATCACCGCCGCCGTACTTAAGGATCCCGAACGACGCAGCGGGACGTGAGACTTAGGGGCGCTCGCGTCCCATCTCGTCGCGTGGGCCTCTACGATCGCTACCAGTCGTGGCGCGTCCGGCGCGCCGACGCCGCCGTCCCCGACCACGTCGCGCTCGTCATCACGGAGCGCGACCTCCTCGAAGCCGGCGCCTACGACACGTTGGAGCGGTTCCTCTCCCTCGCCGTCGAGTACGGCGCGTCCCGCGTCACTGTCTCCGTGAGCGTCCTCGATCGCGCCGTCGTCGCGACGCTCGAACGCGAGCTCACGGCGATCGATAGCCCCCGCGAGATCGCGCTCCGCGGCCCCGACGACACCGAACGCGCCGACGCGCCGATCCAAGTGAGCATCGGCCTCGGCGGCAAACACGAGTTCGCGGAGGCCGTCCGTGCGATCGCCGAGGACGTCGATCGCGGCGCCCTCGACCCCGAGGACGTCGACGAGGCCACCGTCGAGGACCACCTCGTCTTCCCCACGGACCCCGACCTCCTGATCAAGACGGGGGCCGAGCGCCTCTCGGACTTCATGATCTGGCAGTCCGTCTACTCCGAGCTCTACTTCACCGACGTCAACTGGCGCGACTTCCGGGCGCGGGACTATCTGCGCGCGATCCGGGAGTACCAGGACCGACAGCGGCGGTTCGGGCGCTGACCCGGAGTCGGCCGCGGCGCTCACGCTCACGCGCGCTGGTCGGGTCGTCGTGCCACGGCGCCGCGCGGACCCGTCAGTCCGCGCGCGACTCGCTCTCGGCCTCGGCCTCGACGTCGACGTCCGCCCCCGCGGGCAGCGACTCGCGCAGGCGCGCGAGAACGTCGCGGGCCTCCCCCAGCTCCACGCTCCCGAAGGCGCGGACGAGCGCGAGGGCGCGTTCGGCCTTCGCGCGCTGCCAGGAGGCCTCGCGGGACTCGTAGGTGCGGATCGCGCGCAGGAAATCGACCTTCGAGAACGCCGGCCAGTAGGGCGCACAGAAGAAGACGGCGGCCTCGTTGCCGTTCGCGTGCCACGGCAGGAAGTTCGACGTCCGCTCGTCGCCGCCGGTGCGAACGATAAGGTCGACGTCGCGGACGCGGTCGTCGTGGAGGCGCGACTCGATCTCCGCGACGTCGACCTCGTCCGGATCGAGGGCACCGCGATCGACGGCGCGCGCGACGTCGCGGGCGGCCCCGAGGAGCTCCGCGCGACCGCCGTACGCGAGCGCGACGTTCAGCGTGAAACCGTCGTATCCGTCCGTGCGGCGTTCCGCGTAGTCCACGGCGTCGCGGACGCGCTCCGGGAGGCGATCGACCTCGCCGATGGCGCGGATCCGCACGCCCTGCTCGTGGACGCGTTCCGCGTCCGCGAACTCGCGGAGCTTCGCTTCGAGGAGGTCGAAGAGGCGCTCGCGCTCCTCCCGGGGGCGCTCGAAGTTCTCCGTCGAGAAGGCGTAGAGGGTGAGCTCCGCGACGCCGAGGTCGGCACACCAGTCGAGGACGCGCTCGGTGGTCTCCGCGCCCGCGTGGTGGCCGTCGCTCGGGTCCTCGCCGCGCTCGCGCGCGTACCGCCGATTCCCGTCCTGAATGACCGCGACGTGTGCCGGTGCGCCCGAGATCTCGCGTCGGAGGAGACGCTCGTAGGCGGCGTCGAAGCGGCGGCGGAGCCACCCTCGCATACGACCTCGGTTTCGCGCCGGTCGGCATGAGCCTTGCCCTCTCGCCGTCTCGCTCCGCCTTGCCTCGTCCCGCCCCGCCCCGTCTCGCTCCGCCCCGTCTCCCGATCCGCGACGCGCGGACCGTGAGCCCTTTAGTTCGGACTCGCGTGAGCCCCAACATGACCGAGACGGCGAACGCGGACCTCTACCGGCGCGCGGTCGAGCTGCTGAAACCCGGCGAGATCACGCTCCACGGGGCGGTCGTCCACACCGACCTCGACAACGAGGCGGAGAGCCTCCTCCACCGTCTCACGCTCGAAGCCGGGGACGTCGTCGCGGAACACGCCGGCGTCGACGCGAGCGACACCTACGTCTACTCCGGCAACGACGACGAGCGCTTCGGCGTGAACCAACACCAGGGGCGCACCGTCGAGGGCGACGAGTTCGTCTGGGAGTGCCAGCAGCTCATCCGCGACGACACCTACGACCTCGTGCTCTACTGGGAGGCCGGCGACGACGTGGACGCCGTCGTCGCGGACCTCGAAGCGCTCGACGACGCCGTCGGGGTCGTCGGCGTCACCGAGGACGGCTGGAACGCGGCCTAGTGGATGCGCATGCACACCCGGCGTCCTCGGCGCGACGGACCGACGACCGCGTTTCCCCGACGGACGCGTGCCGGGCGCCGAGCGCGAGGTGGACGCGCGTGATTCCGCTCGCCTTCGACTTCACGGACGAGTCGGTGCTCGTCGTCGGCGGCGGGACGGTCGGCGCGCGTAGGGCTCGGCGGTTCGCCCGCGAGGCGCGGACCGTCGTCCTCAGCCCCGCGTTCGCGGCCGCCGACTTCGGCGACGCCGAACTCGTGCGCGCGCGGGCGGACCGGGAGACGCTCGACGCGTGGCTGTCGCGCCTCGACCCGGCGCTCGTCGTCGCGGCGACGGACGACGGCGGGACGAACGAGACGGTCGCCGCGGCGGCCCGGTCGGCGGGCGCGCTCGTGAACCGCGCCGACCACGCGGGCGAGCGGGCGTTCGACGACGTCACCGTTCCCGCGACGGTCCGGGACGACCCGGTGACGATCGCGGTATCGACCGGCGGGACGAGTCCCGCGCTCGCCAAACGCCTCCGCGAGCGAATCGGCGAGGCGGTCGACGGAGCCGGGGCGATGGCGGACCTCACTGCGGGACTCCGAGCGGACCTAGAGGCCGCGGGAGTCCCCCCGGAGGAGCGGCGCGACGCGCTCCGCGCCGTCGTGCGATCGGAACCGGTTTGGAAGGCTTTACGTAGCGCAGACACCAAGAGCGACCAAGCGGTCGACGACGCCGTCCGGCGGATCGTGACGGACGTCGTCGACACGGAGTACACAACGTGAACCGGAACACGAGCGTCGTCTCGGGCGTCCGCGTCGCCCGCCCCGAGGCGACCGTCGAGGACATCGAGGACGCCCGAGCGGAGAGCACCGCGGCTCTGCTCGACGAGCTCGGCGCCCAGGGGGGTGTCGAGGAGGCGTACGCGCTCCAGACGTGCAACCGCGTCGAGGCGTACGTCGTCACCACCGACCCGGAGACGGGGCGCCGGGCCCTCGACGCCGTCGGCCTCGGCGAGCACCCCGCGGCCGTCGACTCGGGTCACGAGGAGAGCCTGCGTCACTTGATGCGCGTCGCGGCCGGCATCGAGTCGCTCGTCCTCGGGGAGGACCAGATCCTCGGGCAGGTGCGTCGCGCCTACGAGACGGCGGTCGATTCGGGCGACATCGGTCCCGTCCTCGAAGAGGGCGTGACGAAGGCCATCCACGTCGGCGAACGCGCGCGCACCGAGACGGCGATCAACGAAGGGGTCGTCAGCCTCGGGAGCGCCGCCGTTCACCTCGCCGGTTCGGAACTCGACCTCGCGGACGCGAGCGCGCTCGTCGTCGGCGCGGGCGAGATGGGATCGCTCGCCGCGAGGGCGTTCGACGCCGCGGGCGTCAAGGACGTCGTCGTCGCCAACCGAACGCCGGAGCGCGCCCAGTGGGTGGTCGCGGACCTCGACGCCCCCGGACGCGCCGTCGGCCTCGACGCCCTCCCGCGCGCGCTCTCGGACGCCGATGTCGTCGTCGCCGCCACCGGGAGCGACGGTCCCGTCGTCACCCCGGCCGCCGCCGACGACGCGGGCGAGACCTTCTACGTCGACCTCGGTCAACCCCGCGACGTCGCCCCGACCGTCGCCGACGACGCGGACGCGGCGGTCTACGACCTCGACGACTTAGAGGACGTCACCGACGAGACCCGGGAACAGCGGGCGAGCGCGGCCGTCGCCGTCGAGTCCATCGTCGACGAGGAACTCGACCGTCTCCTCTCGCAGTACAAGCGCAAGCGCGCGGACGCCGTCATCGCGCAGATGTATGAGAGCGCGGAGCGGACGAAGGACCGGGAGGTCGCGACGGCGCTCTCCCGCCTCGACGCCGCGAGCGACGGCGGCATCGGCGACGCCGAACGCGAGGTCGTCGAATCGCTCGCCGACGCGCTCGTCTCGCAACTCCTCGCCGCGCCGACCCGGAGCCTCCGCGAGGCCGCCGGCGAGGACGACTGGGAGACCATCGCCACCGCCATCCGGCTCTTCGATCCCGACATCGACGGCGCCGATCCGGCCTTCGGCGACGGCGCGGAGTCACCGCGCTTCGCCGCCGCCGAGACCGAGAACGACTGAGACGCGGGCCCCCATCGTTTTGGGGGTCGCCGCCGTCCCCACGAGTATGAGCGAGCTACTCACCGACGAGGAGATCGAGGACCGACTCCCCCCCGAGTGGGAGTACGTCGACGACGAGATCGTCCGTAGCTACGACTTCAACGACTACCTCGCGGGCGTCGCGTTCGCGAGCGAGATCGCCGACCTCGCCGACGAGGCCTTCCACCACCCGACGATCGTCATCGAGTACGACACCCTCGAGGTCCGATTCACGAGTCACGAGGCCGGCGGCGTCACGGAACAGGACCTCGAACTCGCGGCGGAGTGCGACGCGATCCGATAGATGGAGGGGCGGTACGTCTTCGGGGTCCGCTTTCGCGTCGACCCGACGCGCGACGTGACCGTCGATCCCGACGAGTTCGAGACGCGCCTCTCCCGGCCCGCCGAGACACCCAGCGAGGGGGGATGGCTCTTTTTCCGCGATAACCTCTGGCGCGGCGACCTCGCCGACGAGTCGCACTTCCGGAAGCTGACGGCGGCGGCGCTCGGCGGCGTCACCGTCCTCGACGTCAACTACCGGGCCTTCGAGGTGGACGCGGCGTACCGGGAGGCGTTCCGTGCGGCGATCGCGGCGGACCTCGACGCCTTCCGCGCCGACACCGTCGACGAGGTCGTACGCAAGTACCTCGGGAGCAGTCTCGAAGTCGACTCGGAGTAAACCACTTCCCGATCCGGGCCCTCCCTCTATCAGAATGCAGACGCGCCCGGCCTACGACTACTGGCTGCTCGACCTCGACGGGACGCTCGTGGACACGGAGTGGACGTACGTCCGTGAGACCTTCGACCGCGTCGAGGATCGACTCGGCGTCACCTTCAGCGATCGGCAGGCCGAAGTGCTCTGGCACGGTCTCGGCGGGGACCGAAACGACAGCCTCCGCGCGTGGGGGTACGACCCGGAGACGTTCTGGCCGGTCTTCGACGAGATCGACGACGCGACGGCGCGCGCGGAAGCCACCTACCTCTACGACGACGCGTCGTTCGTGGCGGCCCTCGACGGACCCGTCGGCCTCGTCACGCACTGCCCGGCCCCGATCACCGACGTCGTCCTCGATCGACTCGACGTCCGCGACTGGTTCGACGTCGTCCTCCCCTGCGACGAGGAGACGGGGTTCAAACCGGATCCCGAACCGCTCCACCTCGCGCGCGCCGACCTCGGCGTCGACGCCGCCGCGAACGGCGTCTACGCGGGCGACGGGATGAGCGACGTCGACGCCGCCGCGAACGCCGGCCTCGACTCCATCCACGTCGAGCGCCACGACCCCGGTCGTCGCGGCGTCTGCGTCCTCGGCGACCACCGGGTCGAGTCGTTCCACGACCTCGCGGGCTCCCCGAGCGGAAGCGATTGACGGGGCGCGGCGCGCGCCGCCTCGCTACCAACGCTCGCGCCGCCGTCCGAACCATCCGTCCCAAGACACCCGTATCGGCCGTGACGCTACGCGTCCTCGTAGCCCGGTAGATCGGCGACGAGCCCCGAGAGACCGGTCAGCGCGTCGCCGAGCGCCCCGACGCCCGCCTTGTCCGCGCGGTCGGGGTTCGCGAGCGCCCGAACGCGCTCCGCGCCCACCGAGACGAACCCGAGGTCGAGCTTCGCGGCGCTCGCGCGCAGGGCGAGGCCGGCGTCGGCGTCCCCGCGCGCGACCGTCCGCGCCGGGGACTCGTGGGCGCGGACGGTGCGCTCGTACCCCCGGATCGCGGCCGGGTCGACGCCCACCTCGTCGAGCGCGGCGTCGAACGTCGCGCGCAGGCCGCTCGCCGTCGTTCGGTTCACGAAGTCGACGTCAGCGTCGGCGAGGTCGACGAGACCCGAGACGTCGGCGGGGTTCCCCGCGGGGACGACGAGGCCCCACTCGCGCGTCCACGCGGCGAGCTCCGCGGTCGCCGCGTCCGGTTCGTCGGGTCCGCTGGCGACGACGACGTCCGGGAGGCCGTCGCGGAGGCGGCGGAACCCCGTGCGCGTCCCCGTCGCGAGGTAGCGTGGCTCGCGCACGCCGTCGAGCGCGCGGGCGAACAGCGGGTCGTCCTCGCCGACGCAGAGCACGGCGGGCGGGCGGACGTCCGGCGAGAACAGCTCGACGGTCACGCGCTCACCCGCCGCGAGATAGTCCGTGTCGGCGTCGACTTCGACGACGCCGTCCGCGTCGACGAGCGACGTCGTCGCGCCGCTCCCCTTGTCGACGGGGTAGACGAGCGTCTCGCCCGCACCGTCCGCGACGAGGCCGACCGGCATGAGGCGCGTGCGGCCCTGACCGTAGCGCTCCCCGTCGGCGAGGCGGCCCGTGACGGTCGCGCGCTCTGACTCCGGGCGACCGGCGGCCTCGCGGATCGCGGGCGCGACGAACGTCCGGAAGATCGTGAGCGCAGAGACGGGATACCCCGGGAGACCGACGTACGCGGCCCCGCCGAGGCGGCCGACGAGCATCGGCTTCCCGGGCTTGATCGACACGCCGTGTAGGAGGAGGTCGCCGCGCTCCTCGATGACGCGGTAGACGACGTCCACGGCGGAGGCGGAGGTCGAGCCCGAACTCAACACGAGATCGCAGTCGTCGGCCGCGGTCCGGAGCTGGCGTTCGAGCTCGTCGTAATCGTCGCCCGCGTGCGGGTAGAGGACGGCCTCGCCGCCCGCCTCCTCGACGGCCGCGGCGATGGTGTAGCTGTTGACGTCGTGGATCTCGCCCGCGCGGTGATCGAGCGGTTCGCCCGGCCGGACGAGTTCGTCGCCGGTCGAGACGACGCCCACCGTCGGCGTCCCGCGAACGGGCACCTCGGCGACGCCGAGCGCGGAGAGCAGTCCGATCTCGCGCGGCGTGATGCGGGTGCCGGGGCCGAGGGCGCGCTCGCCCGCGGCGACGTCCGCGCCCGCGGCCATCACGCTGTCGCCGGGCGCGACCGCCGTCTCGAAGGCGATCCCGCCGTTCCCGTCGTCGGCCTCCCGCGTTCGCTCGACCGGCACGACGGCGTCCGCGCCGTCGGGCAACACCGCCCCCGTCGATATCTCGACGCACTCGCCCGCCTCGACCGAAACGTCCGGCTCCACGCCCGCGTGGACGGTCCCGACGCGCGGGAGGACGACCGGATCGCGCTCGCTCGCGCCGACGGTGTCCGCGGCGCGCACCGCGTAGCCGTCCATCGACGCTCGATCGAACCCCGGTACGTCGATCCCCGCGTCGACGCGTTCGGCGAGCACTCGCCCGCGGCAGTCGTCGATCGGGACGGTCTCGGGCTCGGGGGCGATATCGAGCGACGCGACGATCTCGTGCGCCTCCTCGGGCGAGGCGAGGTCGCGGAACTCCTTGCGGTCTGTCATCGCTTCTCCCCCGTGCGTCGCCGGACTGTCGGGATCACGGCTCCACCTCCCACTGCTCGACGGTGACGGTCTCGCCGGCCGCGTACCCCTCGACCGACTCGGGGATCACGACCCAGCCGTCCGCGAGCGCGACCGTCGAGAGGACGCCCGACCCGCTCGTGTGCACCGGCTCGGCGCGTGGGCGCCCCTTGCCCTCGGTGTCCGTTTCGCTCCCCTCGTCGAGCGTCACCCGCGCGTACGTCCGCACGCCGGGCTCGCTCCGCAGTTTGCCGGAGAGCTCGGCTTCGATGCTCGGGAACGCCGGGACGGGCATTCCGCCGGCGTCCTTGACGACCGGCCGGAGGAACTGGACGGCGTTGACGATGCAGGCGACGGGGTAGCCCGGCAGACAGAGCACCGGCGTGTCGTCGACGACCCCGGCCGCGACGGGATGGCCGGGCTTGAGCGCGACGCCGTGGAAGACGAGGTCGCCAAGGTCCGCGACGACGTCCGGCGTCAGATCGCGTTCGCCGACGCTCGATCCGCCGGTGGTGACGACGACGTCCGCGTCGACGTCGCCGCTGATGGCCTTCCGGAGCGCGTCGGCGTCGTCCGTCACGACGTCCCGATAGCGCGCCGTCGCGCCCCACGACTCGACGAGGCGCGAGACGGTGAGGCCGTTCGTCTCGATCATCTCGCCCGGTTCGGGGTCGGATTGCACGAGCTCCTCGCCCGTCGGGATCACCGCGACCGACGGTGGGTCGTACACCTCGACCTCGCCGACGCCGCTCGCCTTCAACAGCCCGAGGTCGGAGGGGCGGAGCCGGTGGCCGGCGTCGTGGAGGCGCTGATCGGCCGCGACGTCCTCGTCGGGCGCGCCGACGTTCTCGCCGACCGCGACGCCGTCCAGCACCTCGACGTCGCCGCCGTACTCCTCGACGGCCTCGATCATCACGACGGCGTCCGCGCCGTCGGGGAGTTCGCTCCCCGTGTGGACGCGCACGGCGGCGTTCGGCCTCATCTCCTCGGCCGTCCGCAGGACCGCGGGGTCGCGATCGCTCGCGCCGACGGTGTCCGCGGCGCGCACCGCGTAGCCGTCCATCGCCGCGCGCTCGTAGCCCGGGACGGCGCGGGCAGCGCGAGTCGGCGCGGCGAGGGTCCGCCCGGCCGCGTGCGCGACCCCGACGGTCTCCGTCCGCCCGTGGGGCGCGACGGCCTCGCGGAGCGCCGCGCGGGCCTCGGCCACCCGGGTGCGCTGTTTGAACCCGGCGCGCCGGCGGTCGTGTGATCCGGTCATGCGAACGACTAGGGCCCGCCAGCCGAAAAGCGCCCGGGATCACCCCACGCCCGACCGTTAAACCGAGTTAAATCGGGTTAAACGGCACTCAAACCGCCGTATAGGTCGACACCGTTCAATACCCCTGCGACCCACGGCCCGGGTGGAGGCACGACCAATGACGCTCACCAAACTCGGCACCGTCGCGCTCGTCGCGCTGCTCGTCACCGCGGGCGGCGCGAGCGCGGCGACCATCGGTACCAACGCGGGAGCCACCACGGCTGCGACCGTCGACGGCGACCTCGCGGCTGACACGAACGCGACCGGGAACGTGACCGTCGCGGCGAACGAGACGACGACCGCGACGGCGGACACGACCACGACCGAGAACACCACGACTAACGAAACGACGACTGAGAACACGACGACGACCAACGAGACGACGACTACAACGACTGAGAACACGACAACGACCAACGAGACGAAGACGGAGAACGAGACCACGACTAACGAAACGACGACTGAGAACACGACGACAACGACCAACGAGAACGAGACGAACGCGAGCGCCGGCCCGCCGACCGACATGCCGGCTCAGGCGCCGGACCGCGTCTCGTCGATCCACGGCCTCATCAACGCGTTCTTGAGCGGTGACGTGTCGAATCTCGGTGCCGCGGTCAGCGACGTCGCCGGCGGCGAGGCTAACGCGTCGGCGAACGGTCAGGCCAACGCATCGGCAAACGGTCACGCGAACGCGTCGGAACGCGGTAACGCCGAGGAGCACGGCCAGTCGGACGCTGACGAGCACGGCCAGTCGAACGCCGAGGAGCACGGCCAGTCGAACGCCGAGGAGCACGGCCAGTCGAACGCCGACGAGGCTGACGACGACGACGGCTCCGATGCCGAAGAAACAGACGACGGCGACGCCGATGCCGGCGCGTCCGCGGACGCCGGCGCGCACGCCGGCGGTAGTGCGTCCGACGACGGTGACGCGAACGGTAACGCCGGTGGGAACGCCAACGCGAACGCGAACGGTAACGCCGGTGGGAACGCCAACGCGAACGCGAACGGTAACGCCGGTGGGAACGCCAACGCGAACGCGAACGGTAACGCCGGTGGG